>NZ_JBNGGE010000017.1:0-140283 GCF_049975785.1 Streptomyces sp. WG7 | reverse complement strand
GGACCGGGATCGGCCACAACGGCTGGCTCGCGGTCGCCTGGTGCCTGGCTCTCACCGCGCTCGGCTACTTCTGGTCGAAGGCGTCCTTCGGCCGCGATCCGCAGTAGCCGGCGCGGACGCGGCCTCTGACCGTCGGTGGTGCCACCACAGTCACCGGTGCTGCCAATTCGATTCACAGTGGTGCCATCAATGTGCCATCATGGCACCACTGTGCAGCGCGCTTCTCGGCTGCGGAGCCGAGGAGCGCGCGTTCCGTGGAGCGGGCCGGACGAAAAAAGGGGGCGGATCATGGACACAGCACAGAACCGGCAGCAGGCGGCACCCGGCGCTTTCACCGCCTTCGCTCGCTTCGTGCTCTGCGGCGGCGGGGTGGGGCTGGCCTCCAGCTTCGCCGTGGCGGCCCTCGCCTCCTGGCTCCCCTGGGCCCTGGCCAACGCCCTGATCACCGCGGTTTCCACGCTGCTCGCCACCGAGCTGCACGCCCGGTTCACCTTCGGGGCGGGCAGGCACGCGACCTGGCGCCAGCACGCGCAGTCGGCCGGATCCGCGGCGGCCGCGTACGCGGTGACCTGCGCGGCGATGTTCGCCCTGCACCAACTGGTGGCAACGGCCGGTGCGGTGCTCGAGCAGGCCGTCTACCTGTCCGCGTCCGCACTCGCCGGTGTCGCGCGGTTCGCGGTCCTGCGTCTCGTCGTCTTCGCGCGCAACCGCTCGCGGACCGTGGCCGACACGGGTGGCACGGCCACCGAGGCGGCACCCGAGGCGGCTACCGAGGCGGCACCCGAGGCGGCCACCGAGCCCGCAAGCCGATCAGGGCTGAGCGCCCGTACGGGCTGCACCCGGCGACCGTACCGCTGGTCGGCGGTGTCCGCCTCGGCGTACTGACCGTCACCGCGTACGCGGCCCTCACCGGTAGACGGCGCGCGTGACGTCTCCTCGGCGGGTGACCCGGGCGGGGCGGGCCCCGCCGGTCCCGCCCGGGCCCCGCCGGTCCCGCCCGGGCCCCGCCGGTCCCGCCCGGGCCCCGCCGGTCCCGCCCGGGCCGCGACGGTTGCGGACCTACTTGCCCATGGCCCTGCGCACGGCGTCCTTGGTGCGGTCCATGAGGGCGGCGACCGGTCCGAGTGCCATGTTCTTCGCCCCGGACTCGACGCCCGGGTGGGGCCGGGTGGGCGCCATGGCCTCTGCGGCCTTGAGGGCCTTGGCCATCGCGGCGAGATTGGCGGCGTTGGTGCTGCGGCGGATGTGGGTGAACTCGTAGCGCTCCTCGGCCCGGGCGTGCGCCTGGACGTCCTCGCGCAGCTCGAGCAGCCGGGGCATGAACTCCGGGTCGTCGGTGTCCATCTCGTCCAGCGAGGCCAGTGTCTCCTTGGCCGCCTTCTCCTCGGCGAGACGGTCCTTCACCACCTGCTCGCCACCGGGGAAACCCTTGCGGGCGAAGGGGTGGACGACCTCCTCCTCGGCGGTCTCGTGGACGGCCAGCAGGCGCACCAGACGGCGGAAGGCGTCCCGGCGTTCCTCACCCGTGCTCGCCTCGACCTCGTCGAAGAGGTTGCGGATGTCGCCGTGCTGGCGCATCAGCAACGCGACGACGTCGTCGTCCTCGGCCTTGTCCTCCCCGGCGTGCGGGGTCTTCAGCTCGGACATCCCGGCCTCCCTACTTCTCGCGCTGTGCGGGGTCGGGGTGTTCGCCCTCGGTCTGGACGCGGTACTCGCGGCCGAACATCTCGTCGTGCTCGGCCATGACCCGGTCGCTCGGCGGTGCCTCGCCGCCGTGGATCTGCTCCTGCATCCTCTCGAACCGCTCGTGTGCCTCGCGGACGTAGCCGGCTCCGAGCGTGGTCAGGTCCATCTGGGTGTCGAGCAGCTCGCGCAGGTAGCCCTTGTTCGGCTCGAACGTGAGCCCGTTGGGCAGCTCGGGGGCCAGCACCGAGGCGGGGTCGCGGCCGTCGTGCCGGCGCATCAGGTCGCAGGCGGCGTGCAGGTGCTCCAGCTCCATGTTCAGGTGCAGCTCCCAGATCGCCTTGACCCTGGGGTCGCTCTCCTGCTCCATGAAGGAGTGGTAGAGGTAGCACTCGTTGTACTCGTGGTTGACGAGCTGCTCCCACCACGTCTCACCCGGGTCGACGAGGGACTCGTAGTGGGTGACGTGCTCCTCCTCGATCAGCCCGATCTCCTGGTAGAGCTGACGGGCGATCGGCTCCATGTAGGTGGGGCCGGTGTTCATGTAGAAGTTCATGGTCTGCTGCTCCGCCGACATGATCGTCAGCGCGTGCAGTTTCGACAGCGGGTTCGTCTCGTCCTTGGCGTACGGGTCGCGGACGTTGTCGACCGGGTCGCGGTGGTGGAGCCTGGTGGGCCGCCCGGGCATGACCTCGGTCAGGCCGTCGACGATCGACTCCGCCTTGCGGTGCTCGATCATCTCGTACAGGTTCGCGTACCGGTACAGGTGGTCGAAGTCCTCCAGTACACCGAACTGGTACGCCTGCTTCAGGTACGGGTCGGGCTCCATCCGCGCCACCCACGCCGTCAGGTCCACCGCCACCTGCTCGTACGCGATCGTCGTCTCCAGCACCGAGGAGACACCCGGCAGCAGCCAGTTCACGACCTTCTGCTGCTGCGCCTCGATGTAGCGCACCCGGGCCAGCTGACGCTTGATCTCCGGATCGACCGTGTGGCGGGCGAGCTGGTGGCTGAACAGGATCGCCTCCACCTCGATCCCGTTCATCGTGATGATCCGGCAGCGCGTGTACGGGTCGCAGTGGTCCGGGTCGATCGGGTCCACGTTCAGCTCACGCCAGCTGCGCAGCTGGCGGTCCAGCGGGATGCCCCGCTGCTCCAGGGGATTGAACGTCATGGGGCGTGCCTCCTGAGGACGAGGGCGGGGACTCGCGCGCCGCCGGGGTACCCCGTTCCATGCGACGAGCACGGACGTGGTCCTCAGTCTGTTCACGATGGGCACTTTCCAGCCACCGCTCACGGCCGCAGGGCATGTGATTCGCCCTGGTGGGCCAACCGAGCGGGCGGAGCCTGTGCTTACCGGCGCAGCGCGCCCGGGCAGCGGGCGTTGGTCATCTCGGCGGCGAACGCGACACGTACGAACACGGGCATCGCGCTGCGGGGCGTGGGAGCACCGAATGATTCAAGCATTCTTGAATTCAAGATTATGTGTACTGTTGGAGGGTGCTGACCTTCGCGACCGACCTCGACGCCCTGACCCGCTTCGGCAGGGCACTGGCCGACCCGATCCGCTGCCGCCTGCTGCTCGCGCTGCGCGAGGCGCCGGCCTACCCCTCCGACCTCGCCGAGGCCCTCGGCATCTCCCGCACCCGGCTGTCCAATCAGTTGGCCTGTCTGCGCGACTGCGGTCTGGTCGTCGCCGTCCCCGAAGGCCGCCGCAGCCGCTACGAACTCGCCGACCCGCGCCTCGGCCACGCGCTGGACGACCTGCGCACCGCCGTGCTCGCCGTGGAGAGCGACCGCACCTGCCCGGACGCCGACGACGAGGGCTGCTGCTGATGGCCGCGGTATCGCTCGGCCCCTCCCCGGTCCGCCGCGAGGCCCTCGCCAGGCGCGTACGCCTGCTGGTCGCCGCCACGATCACCTACAACGCCGTGGAGGCGGTCGTCGCCATCACCGCCGGCGCCCTCGCCTCCTCCACGGCCCTGATCGGCTTCGGCCTCGACTCCGTCATCGAGGTCTCCTCCGCCGCCGCGGTCGCCTGGCAGTTCTCCGCCCGCGACCACGCCGTCCGCGAGGCCCGCGAGCAACGCACCCTGCGGATCATCGCCGTCTCCTTCTTCGCGCTCGCCGCCTACGTCACCGTCGACGCCGTCCGCGCCCTGACCGGAACCGGCGAGGCCGAACGCTCCGTCCCCGGCATCGTCATCGCCGCCCTCTCCCTCGCGATCATGCCGTTCCTGTCCGCCGCCCAGCGCAAGGCCGGCCGCGAACTCGGGTCCGCCTCCGCGGTCGCCGACTCCAAACAGACGCTCCTGTGCACGTACCTGTCGGCCGTCCTCCTGGCCGGCCTGGTCCTCAACGCCACCCTCGGCTGGACCTGGGCCGACCCGATCGCCGCGCTCGTCATCGCCGCCCTCGCCCTCAAGGAAGGCCACGACGCCTGGCAGGGCAAGGGATGCTGCGCACCCTCTGCGACCCTGGCGGCCTCGGCCGCCGACGCCGGGGCGGACGGCTGCGGCTGCCGCGCCGACTGCGACTGCTGCGACTGACCGCCCACGGCCGGCGGGCGGTGGGACATGCCGGGACCGTTCCGCGCCGGCATCGTCAGTGCGGAACGGTCCCGTCTCTGCTGCCAGAGCGCACCCGCCGCCCATGGACCGGGCGTTGACGTGGACGGACGGATGCGCTGTTCGCGACCCCAGGTACGCCGCCCACGCCGACCTGTACGGGCACTGCCGCTTTCTGCGCCGAAGCGTGCCGGCGCTGCGAGGGTCCGGGTCAGTGGTACGCGTGGACGACGGCGTGGCCCTTGCCGCGGCCGATCATCCACTTGTTGACCGGCGTGGTGATCACGAACGCCACGGCGAAGCCGCCGAGCAGGGCGTACCAGAACAGTCCGTCCGAGAGGTGAGCGTCCATCGCTCCCGGAGTCAGCGCGATGATGCCGTTGTCGACCAGTTCCATCACGGCGATGGAGACGGTGTCGGCGGCCAGCGCGACCTTGATCGCGGCCTTCAGGGACACCCCGGCGCGCACCACCGCGAAGAGGGTGAAGGAGTAGCCGAAGACGAAGGCCAGGGTGATGGCCAGGGCCATCGTCGGTACGTTGCCCCACGTCAGGGCGGTGCCGATGACCATGCCGAGGATCTCACCGATGGCGCACCCGGTGAGGCAGTGCAGCGTCGCCTTCATCGCGGTCGCCCAGGTCGCGCCGTGCGCGTGACCTCCGCCATGCCCGCCGTGGCCGTGGCCGCCCGTATGGGTGCCGTGGCCGTGCGCGGTGCCGGACTGGTGTGTGCCGTGGTCCATGACCGTCATCTCCTTTCGGCGTTCCACGGGGACCCTGGAGGTCTCACCATCAAAACTGTATACCCCCCAGGGGTATATTTCCAGGGTTGGTCCGGCCCTGCGCCGGGCGGTGGAGGAGCAGCCATGCGCGTCCCATCGCCGGCGGACAGGAGAGGTGTCGGGCGGGGCACACGCGGGGCGGGCGTCCGTGGTGCCCGCCCCGCCCCGCGCTGACGTGGTGCGGTCAGCTCTTGCCGAGCAGCATGCTCATCTGCTCGATCTCCGCGCTCTGCGCGGCGATGATCTCTCCGGCCATCTTCGTGGCCGGCCCGTAGACGCCGTCGGACTGCTCGGTCTCCGCCATCTCGACCGCGCCCTCGTGGTGCTTGATCATCAACTCCATGAAGGCGGTGTCGAACGCCTTGCCCGAGGCATTCCCGAGCTCGGTCATCTCCTCGGCCGACATCATGCCGCCCATGTCGTGCGTGGAGTGGTCCATGGCGCCCTCGGCGGGCACTTCCTCGCCCCAGGAGGTCAGCCAGCCGGAGAGCGTCTTGATCTCCGGGTCCTGGGCCATCCTGATGTCCGCGGCGAGCTTCTTCACCTCGGCCGACTGCGCACGGTCGGGCGCGAGGTCAGCCATCTCGATGGCCTGGCGGTGGTGGGGGATCATCCCCTTCGCGAAGGCGACGTCGGCAGCGTTGTGCTGTCCCTGCGATGCCGAGGCCGGGGCCGATGCCGACGCCGGGGCGGACGAGGGAGCGGTGGCGTTGTGGCCGTCGTGTCCGGCCGAGCTGTCGCCGTCGCCGTTTCCGCCGCAGGCGGCCAGGACGAGCGCTGCCGCACTCGCGGCAGCAACGGCGGCGGTACGGCGGATGAGGGAACGCTTGCGGATCATGGTGGTGCAACTCCTTGACGCGCCGTTCACGGCGCGCGGTGGAAGGGATGTCAGGGCGTGCGCGCACGGCACCGTCACCGGGAAGCACCGGTTACAGGGGTGCCGAGCGGGCCGCTCTATATCCGCAGGAGTTGCAGTTCGGAAAGGTCGGGCGGGGCCCGGCCGTCGTGCGGCGACCCCGAGAACGCGGCAGCGGGCGCAGGGGCGGGCGGCGGGTCCAGCAGGGCGCCGGTCAACGCGGGCGGCGTGTACGCCGAACCGGTACCGGCAGCCGCACACGTCCCAT
Source organism: Streptomyces sp. WG7 (assembly GCF_049975785.1). Taxonomy (NCBI): domain Bacteria; kingdom Bacillati; phylum Actinomycetota; class Actinomycetes; order Kitasatosporales; family Streptomycetaceae; genus Streptomyces; species Streptomyces sp. WG7. Next base: position 134,128 of record NZ_JBNGGE010000017.1, on the reverse strand, counting down.
CGGCGTGATCGAGGTGGCTCGATCCGCCATCCGTGTGCGTACAACCCCCGCCCGCATGCGGAACACCGTCCGCCGCGTCCGTCACCATGGCGTGATCTGCGTCCTTCTGCGCAGCCGGCGTCGCCCCGGGGGCCAGGCCGTGCATGCCCAGCACGCCGGCCAGCACCGCCATCACCAGCAGCACGAACAGCCGCCCGGCCGGGCGGCTGCTTGATCGGGTGCTCCTGGTCACGCACCCATCGTACGAGCGGGTCCCGGGCCCGCCTCTCGCCGGTCAGCCGACCCGCCTGCCAGCCTGCCAGCCTGGGCACACCGTTTCCCGGGCTCATATGCCCTGGCTTGTGCCCTCGGTGACTGGTCGGAGCGCCTGTCCGGTGTGGTTCAGCCGGGTCACCGGCCATCCCGCCGGGGGCCGCCCGGGGTCTGATGCGAGTCGGTGTCGATCAGGATCTGCTGGGCCTGCCCGGGGTTGCCGGTACGGACCGCGGCGGTCATCGCGGCCCGCGCCGTCTCGCGGGGGGTGTCCGGGGGGACCACCAGCAGGGAAAAGTGATCGTTGTGCCCTCGGGTCACGAGCACGGTGCCGTCTCCCACGGTGAAGGCGTCGATGTGCACCACACGGTCGTCGACGGTCAGGCGCGTCGGCAGCTCGTCCCAGGCCGCGGAGTCCAGGCCGATTCGTGTGATCGGGCCGAGGCGTTCGGTCAGCGCGCTGACCAGGCCGGGCAGTTCGGCGGTGAGAGTCCTGGAACGGGGCCACCACGCACCGTCCAGGATGCCGGCGCGTTCGTGCGTGGTGGTGAGCCGCAGGAGCGCCGTTCCAGGACGCATGGACTCGTGGGCACCGTCTGCCAGGAGACCTGTCGGAGGCGGGGAATCGAGATCGGGCATCCTGCTCACCTGCCTGTTCGGGGCACCCCTCGTGTCCACGCTACTCCCGGCGTGCCGGGCGCATCGCCGAGCGCGGCGGTCGTGACCGGTCCGGCCGCCTCCTCGGCTGTGCCGGGCGGCCCGGCCCACAGGCCCCAGGGGCTGTGGGCCGGGGAGGCGAGCGGGACGACTGTGTCCGGGGTGTGCACGGCGGTCTCCGCCGCAGCCGTACGACACCGTTGGCGACGGACACCCGGCCGGGTGCCGCGGACCGGGCCACTCCGTTCGAGCGGCGAGGTCCCGGGAGTACGGTTGAGGACACCGAGGGCACCTCGCGCACCGGTTCCGACACCGGCGCCGCTCTCGGCGACCGACGACACCGGGCCGGATCCGCCCGGGGCAGGGCTCGTCTCATGATTTCGAACGCCCCGGTTCCGCCGACGACCACACAGTTCCTCGGGCGCCCCGCCGCCCCGGACCGACGCCGACGCGTTGCGGAGACCCCCGGCGCGTCACGGCCGGAACGAGGCTCCTCGCCCCGCGAGGGGCAACGCCTGCGTCCGCTGTCCCGGCGTCAGGTCGAGGACCATTTGCAAGAGCTGGGCGACCTGTACGCGGAGACGTCCGGCGGCGGCCCCTGGGCGTGGAACCAGGCCCGCGGCGCCTTCCTGCGGCGGCTGACGACCGACGTACGGCGACCGGGATTCGAGTTGCTGATCGCGGAGAGCACCGGAATGACCGGGTGCGCCTACGGTTTCCCCGTGCGGGGCGACGGTCCCTGGTGGGACGGCTTCGACGGGTACCTGCCGGGGAGACTCCTCCGGCTCGCCGCCGCCGGGCGCCTCTTCGTGATCTCCGGGATCCACGTTCCGCCCCGCGTACGCAGGCAGAACCCGGACCGTGCCTGGAACCTCGCCCGGCGGCTGCAGAAGCGGCTGCTCACCGACCACGGCGTCGCGGTAGCCGTCACGCTGGTGGAGCGCTCCGACCCCAGGTCCGTCGAGGCGCTGCGGTCCTGGGGGTGGCGGTACGTGGAGGGTGACACACCTCGTACGGCGCCGCTCGGCCCGTTCCGTGTCCTGGTCCTCGAGACCTGAGCATCCGAGCACCACGTCCCGTGTCGTGGCGGTGGCCTCAAGACCGGGGCAGCCGCAGGGCGAGCAGCGCCACGTCGTCGGTGCTGCCGGGCGGTGTACGGGAGAGCAGCTCGTCGCAGAACGTGTCCAGCGGTTCGCCGGCCAGCGCGAGGGCATGACGGCGCAGTCGGCCGAGTCCGGTGTCCAGGTCACTGCCGGGGACTTCGACCAGGCCGTCGGTGTAGAGCAGGAGAGTGGAGCGGGGTGGCAGGGGCTCGGTTCCGTCGGGCCTGGGATCCCCGGTCTCCAGGCCGGCGCCGAGGAGGAGCCCCTGTCCGGCCTCCAGATAGCGCGCCTGCCCGTCCTGGGTCAGCAGCAGGGGCGGCGGATGACCGGCGCTGGACCACCGCAGGGTCCATGGACCGGTGTCCGGGCCTTCGACGCGGGCCAGGACGAGGGTGGCCATGGTGACGGTGGTGATGGCGGGCATGGCGATGCCGAGCCGGTCGACGACGGCGCCGGGAGAACCGGCGTGGTCCCACGCCAGCGAACGCAGGATGCCGTGCAGCTGGGCCATGCCGGCGGCGGCGGTCAGATCGTGCCCCACGACATCGCCGATGACCAGGGCCATCGCGCCGTCCTGTTGCTCGAAGGCGTCGTACCAGTCGCCCCCGACCTGGGAACCCGCCGGGGCCGGCTGATAGCGCGCGGCCAGCCGCAGCCGGCCGTGCCGGGGCAGCGGAGCGAGCAGGTTGCGCTGCATGGCCTCGGCGACCGCGCGCTGACGGCCGAAGCGGCGGGCGTTGTCGATGACCAGCCCCACCCGTTGGCCGATGTCGCCCACGATCCTCAGATCAGCGTCGTCGAACGGGTGGTCGGGACTGAGGCGCGCCAGCGTCAGGGCGCCGGCGACCCGGCGGGAGGTTCCCAGCGGTACGGAGATGGCGGACGTCGCTCGAACCGCCCGCAGGAAGCCGTTGTGGACCGCGGCCAGTGGAGAGGCGGGCGGAGCACTCGCCTCTGACGGGCTCTGCAGTACGGGCTCGCCCCCGCGCAGCACCTGGACCAGCGGAGAGGAGGCGGCCTCACCGGCCGGGGGGAGACGCCCGCGCCAGTCCTCCTGGCCGGTGTCCCGCCCCTCCGGGCCGGTCACCGCGACCCGGTGGACCTGATCGGCGCCGACCAGGAGATCAACCGCGGCCCAGTCGGCGAGCCGGGGTACCAGGAGCCGGTTGAGCCGGGTGAGGGCCTCGTCGGTCTCCAGGGTCTGGCCGAGAACATCGGTGATCTCCGCCACCAGGGTCAGTCGTCCGGTGAGGTCCTCCAGGGCGCTCGTGTAGGCGACACGCTCCTGACGCGCGGTGCGGTCACTGGTGGTGTCGGTGAGCAGTACGGTCATGCCCCGGACCGGTCCTCCGGACGGCAGGGGAGAAGCGGACCAGGACAGCGAGATCCGGCGGCCGTCGCCCCGCAGGCAGGTCTCGCTCTCCCCGCTCGCCGCGGTTCCCTCGGCCAGTGTCCGCAACAGTGCGCAGCTCTCACGCGGGATCGTGCCGCCGTCCGCATCCCGGTGCAGCAGGTCGTGGATGTCCCTGCCGCGCATCGTCGCCGCGGTATGGCCCAGCAGCCGCTCGGCGGCCGGATTGACCATGAGGATCCGTCCGGTCGGGTCCACCATGGTCACGGCGACTTCCAGTTGCTCGACGACCTGCTGCCAGAAACCCGGCCCGTCCCCCGCTCCGCGACTCACACCGTCCGTCATGCTGCCCCTCCAACCCGTGACACGGTCGCGAGCGGGATCGCGGGCGCGCCGTCGAACCCGGAAAACACCAGTACACCGATGGTCTCCCGCCGAGACGCGGGCCGCATCGTCGGCACGTGGAGCGGCGCGCGGAACGGCGCCGGCCCGAGGCGGTGGGACGGCGCCTCGGGCCGTGGCCCGGCGGGCGGCCTTCGGGCCCTGTTCGCCGCACTGGGATGCTCATGAGTGTGTCGGTTCGCCACACGGCACAGCGTTCACGGCCCGGCGAGGAGGTGCAGGCGACCGACTGCCGGCCGTGCACCGCTTCCGCCACGTCTCCGGTTCGGATGCCTCCGGCTCCTCCGGGCGTCGTCCCCGCACCCAGCCGGCCACTCCCGTTCTTCAGGGGCCGAAGGCTCTGAGTGTCGCGTCAACGAGCGAATCCGCGTACGCGGTCGTCAGCGGACCGCTACGGTGCAGCCACCTCAGGAAGAGCGGCGCGTAGAGCATCTCGAGCACCAGGTCGAGGTCGGCGTCAGGGGCGAGCTGGCCCGCCTTCTGGGCGCTGCGCAGGCGTGCCTTCTTCGCCTCGTCCAGCGGCCCGGCCAGCTTCGCGCGGTACTCGGCTGCCAGCGCGGCGTCATTGGCGATTTCGGTGTTCAGGGCGCGGATCAGCTTGTCGAAGGAGGGGTCGGCGAACTCCTCGACCGTGGCGCGCATGACGAGCCCCAGGTCGGCTCGGAGGTCGCCGGTGTCCGGCAGCGTGACCGACTGCCCGTCCGCATCCTCGCTCAGAGCCAGAAGGGCGGCGACGACGACCGCGCTTTTCGACGGCCACCGCCGATAGATCGTCTGCTTGCCGACGCCGGCGCGCGCGGCGATGGCTTCGAGCGTGACCTTCTCGTACGGCTCTTCGGCGACCAGGGCGCGGGCAGCCGCGAGGATCGCCTGCCGGGACCGCTCCTTGCGCCGGGAATGGTCCGGCCCTCTCTCCGTGGACATGCGGCCAGCCTACCCAGGAAAGGAAACGAGACGAACCGTATTGCTGTGATTGCTCCGATGCTCTACGGTCCTAACGAACCGAGACGGCTCGTTTTACTTACTTGAGGTGACGCATCATGACGGGCACAAGGGTCTGGCTCATCACCGGCGCATCCCGTGGCCTGGGGCGCGCTTTCACCGTGGCCGCCCTGGCAGGTGGCGACCGCGTGGTGGCTGCCGCCCGTGACATCGGGCCCCTGGAGGAACTGGCCGAGGAGTACCCCGACCACCTGGTCCCGCTGCCCTTGGACGTGGCCGACCGCAGGGTGGTGTTCGACGCGGTGGAGCACGCGGCGGCCGCCTTCGGCAGGCTGGACGTCGTTGTCAACAACGCGGGAGCGATGCTCTACGGCATGGTGGAGGAGGCCACGGAGGAGCAGATCCGGGCCCATATGGACGTGAACTTCTTCGGCGCCGTGTGGGTGGCTCAGGCGGTCCTTCCGTACCTGCGTGCCCAGGGCGGTGGGCGGCTTCTTCAGGTCACCTCGATGGGCAGCGGCGGCGGCATGGCCACGGTCGGCTACTACGGCGCGGGCAAGGCGGCACTGGACTCGGTGAGCGAGGCACTCGCGATGGAGGTCGAAGGGTTCGGCATCAAGGTCACCATCGTGCAGATGGGCGGCTACAACACCGGCCTGTTCACCGCCGGCACCATGAACACCGAACCCCTGCCCCCTTACCAGCGGCTGCGCACCGAGATGGAGGCGATGTGGGGCGACGCCGTCGCCCCGGAGCCGGACACCGCCGCCCCGGTCATCATGCAGCTGGCGGCACTGCCGAACCCGCCCCGACGGCTGATTGTGGGCAGCCAGTCCTTCGACCATGTCCTGGAGATGGACCGGGCCCGAACGGATCTGTACCGGTCCTGGGAGGACCTCAGCCGCGTCGCTCCAGGCTGACCGGGCCTGCCCTGCGGCGGGCGGTGACTCTCACACCTCGTGGAACGCGACCTCCGGTCGGTCGACTGGGTGGCGAAGGCGCCGGTCATCATGGACGGGCGCCCGTCCAGACCCGCTTCGGCGAACGGGATGGGGGAGTGGGGGAGAGCGTCAAGGCGCTCTCCGAGTACCTCGGCCACTCGGATCCCGGCTTCACGCTCCGGACGTACACGCACCTGCTGCCGTCCAGTGAGACCCGCACCCGCAAGGCGGTCGACCACGCCTGCACAGAGGCGGAGGGCAACGGCGACCCGCCCGCCGCCGAGGGCACATCAGTGACCTCGGCCGAACCGATGTGTCCACCATGTGCCCTGGTCGCCCGACGGGCCGGCGCATGACCGGGGTGGGACCGAGAGCTTCTCGCACCTTTCCTGTAGCGGCCCCTGGCTCAACGCGACCCCGGCAAGAGCCGAACGACACCCCCTGACCGGCGTCGTCGGCATCGGTGCGGCCCACTCCCCAGTGCAAGGGCTTCGGCGGGACACCGTAACGGGCGGAGCATCGGTCATACCGACAGCAGCTGTGTGATCGACAGGGCCGCGGCGGAAAGCCGGGTTCTCACTGCGTCGACGTCGATCTCATCGGCCCGGTGGCGCGGGACGGTGGCCGTGATGGAGCCGGCCACGGTGTGCTGGGCGAAGTACGGCACGGCGATGCCGTAGCCGTCCGGGATGCGTTCACCGTCGCCGACGGCCCAGCCGCGGTCGCGTACCTGGGCCAAGTCCTTCCTGATCGTGGTGCGATGCAGTGGCGTGCGGTCGGTGTATGTGACCAGCGGAAGGCCGGAGAGGGTGTCGTCGGGCAGGAAGGCGAGGATGGCTTTGCCCGCGGCGCCCGCGGCGAGAGGGACGTCCGATCCGGTGGGCAGGTCGTAGTGGATCGGTTTGCTGCCCGGTACCACGGCGGTCATGCGTGCCGTCCGGGTGGCCGGGTCGTATTCGGCAAGGCCGATGGTCTCTCCGGTCTGCTGTGCCAGGTCCCGCAGCGCTGGGAAGACGATCGGGGTGATGGAGTGGAGCGGACCGAGTGCGGCTGCCCAGCGCAGTAGCAGCGGCCCTGCCACGGCGTGCTCCTCGTGGGTGGTGGCGAGCCCCGTGGCGAGTGCGGTGTCGAGGAGCCGGGCGGCGGTCGCGGGGTTCCCTTGCAGTACGCGTGCCAGCGCCCGTCCTCCCGAGGGCAGAGGCGCTGAAGCGGTGAGCGCGGAGATCAAGCGCTCGATGCGAGCAGTGGCCGAACCGCCGTCCTCGGCGGGACTCGGGCTGGTGGGGGTCGCTCGGCCGTGTTCCGGTGTCGGCCGGGACGCTGGTGAGGCCAGGCTGCCGACCTTGAGGGCGGTTTCGCGGACGAGGGGGGCGAAGCGTTCAAGGTCGGCGTGACGGGTCTCGTGCCGGGGGCGGGTCGCGGAAATGGCTCCCAGCAGGCCCGCCGCGTGGAACGGGGCGGCGACTCCGGCGGCCGGGGCGACGTGTTGTCCGATGCTGATCGTCACACCGTCCTCGCGCGCCTGGTGCAGGAGTCGCTCCAGTTCCGCGACGTCGGTGACGGTGTCCGGCGTGTGCGCGACCAGGTCGAGGCGGGCGAGGACGTCGGGGCCCAGCTCGGCGAGCATGGCACGGCCGGCCGCGCCGGCGTGCAGGGGGATCACCGCACCGGGGTCGAGCCGGTAGCGGACGGGACCGTCCGGAATCGCGGACAGGGCGACGAAGCCCTCCGTGCGAACGGGGTCGTACAGGGACAGCAGGATGGTGGCGTCGCAGGCCCGGGCGAGTTCCTCGGCCAGTGGACGGGCCTGGCCGAGCAGCGGGTGCGAGCGGTGGAGCCGGTCCGCGAGGACGCGCAGCCGGGGTCCGCGGACGTAGGTGGCGTTCACCGTCTGCGTCGCCAGATCGCGCTCGGCGAGCGCGTGGAGGGTCCGGTGGACCGTGCTGCGGCTGAGGCCGAGCTCTTCGGCCAGCTCGCGCACGCCCCAGGGCAGCTCCGGTGGCCGACGGGTGAGGGCGTCGAGGGTGGCGACGATGCGGTCGTTGACGGCCGATTTGCTGCTCACAGTGACCACCGCCAGGCGTGACTCATCGGTTCACTCCGCAGTGACGCGAGCATGCGCGGACGCTCCATCCTCCGCCTTCCCCCTGCCGTTTCTCACCTGGTCGGCCACTGTACGTGGCGCCTCTCGACGCGGGTGCCCCGCTGCTGTCGCCGGTCGGTCGCGGTCGCTGCCGGTGCCGTCCGCGCCCCGAGCGGGACGCTTCCGAGGGTTGACAGCAGGCGAAGACCGGCCAGACACTCACCGAACAGTTTACAGGACGCTGTCCCATTTTTTGCACAGCGAGGTGCGAGATGTCAGTCCCCACGGACACTGCAGCGGTGACCCCCGTCACCGACGAACGCCGCCGCAAAGCCAAGAAGGCCACCGCCGTGGCCGCCTTCGGTACGTTCATCGAGTACTACGACTTCAGCGTCTACGGCTATGTCGCCGCGACCCTGTCGATCGTCTTCTTCCCCAGCGACAACCCGACCGTCAGCCTGCTCAACACCTTCCTGGTGTTCGGCTCGGCCTTCGTCGTCCGCCCGCTGGGCGCCCTGTTCTTCGGCCGGCTCGGCGACCGCGCAGGCCGCCGGGTCAGCCTGGTGGCGAGCATCGGCCTCATGAGCCTGGCCGCTGCCCTGACCGGCCTGCTGCCCGGCTACGCCACCATCGGCGTGGCCGCCCCCATCCTGCTGGTCATCCTCCGCATGCTCCAGGGCTTCTCCACCGGAGGCGAGATCGGCGGCGCCGCCAGCTACATCCGGGAATGGGCGCCCCAGGACCGGCGCTCGCTGTACATCTCGTTCATCCCCGGCGTGGGAGTGTTCGGCAAGGCGTGCGCGGCGGGCATGGCCGCGCTGGCCGCCTCCCTCGTACCGGAAGACTCCATGGAGGCGTGGGGCTGGCGCCTGCCCTTCCTCCTCGCGGTGCCACTGGGCCTGCTCTGCCTCTACCTGCGCCTCAAGATCGAGGACACTCCCGAGTTCCGCGACACAGACGTCACCGAGCGCACCAACCGCAAGCCGCTCAAGGAGCTGATGGCCGACCACCGCGGGCCGCTGACCAAGGTCATGGCGATCTCCACCGTGCAGAACGTCGGCACCTACGTCGGCACCGTCTTCGTGGCGTCCTACCTGAGTACCGTCCTGGACTTCAGCGAAGGCCAGGCCGCGACCATCGTGCTGCTCGCCGTGCTCACGGCCGCCGTGTTCATCCCCCTGTGCGGACAGCTCGGCTCACGGCTGGGCGGCAAGCGCGTCCTGATCGTCTCCTACCTCGCCTACATCGCCCTCACCATCCCGTCGTTCCTGCTCATGGGCAGGGGATCGGTGGGCCTGGCCATCGCCGGCCTGGTCCTCGGCATGGTCCCGTACGCCCTGTGCCAGGCAGGCACCTACACGGTGATGCCGGAGTTCTTCCCCGTCCAGGTGCGCAACACAGGCGTCGCCTTCGGCCACAGCATCGGTGCCGTCATCGGTGGCGGAGCCGGCCCCTACGTCAGCACCTGGCTCATCGACGCCACCGGCAGCACCCTCGTGCCCGCCTACATCCTCGTCGTCTTCGGCTTGTTCGGCCTCGCCCTCGCCCTCGGCGCGGTACGCCACAGCAGCTCGGCCGACCACCTCTACGCCTGACCAACCCCATCTGATCGAACGGACCGGACACCCATGTCGTCCTTCTACGTCTCCGACCCCATCCACCCCCGCGTCCTGGACGAACTGCACACGATGGGCCAGGTCCACCTCGGCTACGGCCCCACCGCCACTGCCTACACAGCCGTCCAGGACAGCGTCGAAGCGGTCATGCTGCGCGCCGAGCGGTTCACCGCCGACAAGATCCAGGCATCCAGCCGTCTGAAGATCATCGCCCGGCACGGGGTGGGCACCGACAACGTCGACATCCAGGCGGCCACCGACGCCGGCGTGTGGGTCACCGTCACGCCCGGCAGCAACGCCCGTTCCGTCGCAGAGCACGTCTTCGCGCTCACTCTGGCTCTCGCCCGGCGCATCCCGGCCGCCACGGCGGGTACCGCCGCCGGCCAGTGGGCCGCCGTCAAACCCGCGCTCACCGGGTTCGAACTGCAGGGCCGCACACTGGGCCTGCTCGGCTTCGGCCGCATCGCCTCGCTGACCGCCGGCATCGCCCGCGGCTTCGGCATGCCTGTTCTCGTCTCCGACCCCTACGTCGCCCCGGACACCGTGGAGCAGCACGGCGCCCGGCTCGTCCCCTTCGGCGACCTCATCGCCCAGAGCGACGTGCTGAGCCTGCACGCCCCTCTCACCGCGGCGACCGAGCACATCATCGACGCCGAAGCCCTCGCCCGGATGCGCCCGGGAACCGTACTGATCAACACCGCCCGCGGCGGACTCGTCGATGAGACCGCCGTTCTGGCGGGGCTCGAGTCCGGCCGCCTGGGCGGCGCGGCCCTCGATGTCCTGGGCGGCGAGTCGACCGACATGCAGGACCCCCTCCCGCACAGTCCGGAACTCGCGGCCCGTCTCGGCGGCCTGGACAACCTGATCGTCACCCCGCACATCGCCGGGCAGACCAGCCAGTCGCTGCTGGCCGCGGGCACCCAGGCCCTCGCCTGCATCCAGCAGGCCCTCGCGGGCCAGGACCCGGAGCACGCCGTCAACACCGTCAGCACCGCAGCCTGATCCCCGCCCCTCACCTTCCCGGAGACGAGAACGCCTTGTTCATCAACGCCTCGACCGACAACATCGACATCGCCCCCGACTGGGAACGCGCCGACCTGGAAGAGGTGAAAAGGCTCGCCCGATACCCGGTGGCGCTCGTCGGCGACGTGCAGGCCCGTATGGGCATCATGGCCGCGGCCATCCGCCCTGTGACCCCCGCACCGCGACTGGCCGGCACCGTCCTGCCCGTCCTCGCCCGCGAGGGCGACAACCTCGCCATCCACCGGGCCCTGGACGACGCCCGCCCGGGCGACGTCCTCGTCGTCAACGCCAACGCCGAGATCAACCGCGCCGTGTTCGGTGACCTCCTCGGCGAGATCTGTCTCGCCAGGAGCGTCACCGGCATCGTCATCGACGGAGCCGTCCGCGACGTCGACGAACTCGCCGGCCAGGGACTCGCCGTCTACGCCCGCGGTATCTCCCCCGCCGGCCCCTGGAAGAACGGACCCGGCCGCATCGGCTTCCCCATCGCATGCGGCAACGTCGTCTGCAACCCCGGCGACGCCGTCCTCGGCGACAGCGACGGCATCGTCGTCATCCCTCGACGTGATCTCACCGCCGTCGTCGAACGGACCCTGGCCCAGGAACGGACCGAGCAGAAGATGCGCGAGGCCATCAACGCAGCTGCCGAGCTCGCCCGCTGACCCGGCCTGCGCCGGACTCCTGCACCACGCGTCGGTCTGCCCGGATCTCACCGCACCGTGGTCCTGGCGTGACGCGTGCAGTGCGGGAACCGGGGATGGACGGCACATGAGGGTGCCGTCCATCCCCGGCAGACCGCTCACCGCCACGGCGTGGATAGTGCGGCGGCACACCCGCCCGGCAGGACACACCTGTGCCCCCGGCCGAACCAATGTGCCCTCAAAGTGCCCCGGCCACCCGACGGCCCCTCCGGCACACGACGAGGGCGGAGCCCGAAAGCCCCGCCCGAAACCCGCGAAACCCCAGGTCAGACAAGCTCAGGGCCACACCAGGCAATACGGCTGATGCCCCGCCTCATGCAGCCGGTGTGAGAAGTCCTGCCACTCGTGCAGCAACTGGTACACGTTGAACGCGTCCCTCGGACCGCCCCGGTCCGGCACCGTCGACCAGATGAAGGCCGCCGCGCCGACCGCCTCCTCGCCGATGCCGCGCAGGGGGTCGACGACGGTCATGGGGAGTTTCACGACCGCGTAGTCGGGGTGCAGGACGACCAGTTCCAGGGGTGGGACCTTGTGCAGGGGTACGCCCTCGATGCCGGTGAGGACCATGGCGGCCATGGTCTCCGGCTTGATCTTGGTGAACATGCCGTTCATCCCGAGCTCGTCGCCGCCGAGCTCCTCGGGGCGCATCGAGATCGGGACGCGGGCCGCGGTCGCGCCGTCGGGCGCGCCGAAGTACTTGTAGGTCACCCCCACCCGACCACCATTCCTGCTCCCCGCCCCCAGCCGGTCGGCGCGTCGGCCGAGCCCGTCGGACTCGCTCGGTGTGCCGTGTGTCTGACGTGCTTCGGTCGCTTCCTCCGCCTCGCGTCGGTGCCTTCCCCGCCGGGCACGTCGAGGACCCAGGTCGTCGGTCCCCTCGCCCAGTCCGCCACCGCGATGCATATCTCCACCCGACTGCTTTTCTAGGACGCGTGGCCCCCGCCGCGCAACCCGATCATCGTGTCAGTGACCTCCCCCACGGCCGCTCGCCGAAACGTGCGGTGAAACATATGTCCGTCATATGTCCGCAGGACGCCGGCAGCCCCTCTCCGCGCCGCCCGCTTGAGCTGCGTGGATGGGCTCCAGTCTGGCAGACGGCGCAGCGGTCGGGCGGGTTGTCTACCCTGATGAGGTCACCCTGGGCAACCGGAGGCCGAGCGGGGCCCGAGTGGGGCCCGGGCAGGGTCCGCGCAAGGGTCCGATACGTCGGAGAAGGTCGAGAAGGTCGGAGAAGTCGCAGGTCATGAGCGAACTGGCATATCCATACGAAGCACCGGCCTCGCAGGCTCTGTTCGACCGTGCGGCGGCCGTCACGCCGGGCGGCGTGAACTCTCCGGTGCGGGCCTTCCGGGCCGTGGGCGGAACGCCCCGGTTCATGGTGTCCGGCACCGGGCCGTACCTGACCGACGCCGACGGCCGGGAGTACGTCGACCTCGTCTGCTCCTGGGGGCCGATGATCCTCGGGCACGCCCACCCCGAGGTGATCGCCGCCGTGCAGGACGCGGTCGCGCGCGGGACGTCGTTCGGCACGCCCGCCGAGGGCGAGGTCGCGCTCGCGGAGGCGATGGTCGAGCGGGTCGCCCCGCTGGAGCAGGTGCGGCTGGTGTCCAGCGGGACCGAGGCCACCATGTCGGCCATCCGGCTCGCCCGCGGGTTCACGCGGCGCACCAAGGTGATCAAGTTCGCCGGCTGCTACCACGGTCACGTCGACTCGCTGCTCGCCGCCGCCGGCTCCGGCGTCGCCACCTTCGCGCTGCCCGACACCCCCGGCGTCACCGGCGCGCAGGCGAGCGACACGATCGTCCTGCCGTACAACGACATCGACGCCGTGCACGCCGCCTTCGCCGCCCACCCCGGCGAGATCGCCTGCGTGATCACGGAGGCCTCGCCCGGCAACATGGGCGTCGTGCCACCGCTGCCCGGGTTCAACCAGGGGCTGAAGGACGCCTGCGTGGCCAACGGCGCGCTGTTCGTCTCCGACGAGGTCATGACCGGGTTCCGGACCAGCCGTGCCGGGTGGTACGGGGTCGAGGGCGTCGTCCCCGACCTGATGACCTTCGGCAAGGTCATGGGTGGCGGGTTCCCCGCCGCCGCGTTCGGCGGGCGCGCCGACGTCATGGCGCACCTGGCCCCGGCCGGGCCCGTCTACCAGGCCGGCACCCTCTCCGGGAACCCGGTCGCCACCGCCGCCGGTCTCGCCCAGCTGCGGCTCCTCGACGATGCCGCGTACGAGACCGTCGACGCCGTGTCCGCGCGGATCCAGGGCCTCGTCACCGAGGCGCTGAGCAAGGAGGGCGTCGCGCACACGCTGCAGACCGCCTCCAACATGTTCTCCGTCTTCTTCACGGACGGGCCCGTGCGCAACTACGAGGACGCGAAGGCGCAGGAGTCCTTCCGCTTCACCGCCTTCTTCCACTCGCTGCTGGAGAACGGCGTCTACCTGCCGCCGTCCTCCTTCGAGTCCTGGTTCGTCTCCACCGCGCACGACGAGCGCGCCGTCCAGCGCATCGCCGACGCCCTTCCCGCGGCGGCCCGCGCGGCGGCGGAGGCGACCGCGTGAGCGCCGGGGAGAAGAAGGACGCGGAGAAGGACGCGGAGAAGGGTGAGGTGAAGGACGAGATGAAGGGTGAGACGGAGGACGGCGCGAAGGCCGGGGCGAAGGACGACATCACCGTCGTCCACGTGATGCGGCACGGAGAGGTGGAGAACCCCTCCGGCGTCCTCTACGGCCGCCTGCCCGGCTACCACCTCTCCGACCTGGGCCGGCGCATGGCCGACCGGGTCGCCGAGCACCTCGCCCCCCGTGACGTGACGTACGTCGTGGCCTCCCCGCTGGAGCGGGCGCAGGAGACGGCGACGCCGATCGCGAAGGCGCACGGACTCGACCTCGCCACCGACACGCGGCTCATCGAGGCCGGCAACGTCTTCCAGGGCAAGACCTTCGGCATCGGCGACGGCGCGCTGCGCCGGCCCGCCAACTGGAGGCACGTGGTCAACCCGTTCAAGCCGTCCTGGGGAGAGCCGTACGTCGACCAGGTCGTGCGGATGATGGGCGCGCTGGACGCGGCCAGGGACCGGGCCCGCGGGCACGAGGCCGTGGTCGTCAGCCATCAGCTGCCGATCTGGATCCTGCGGTCGTACGTCGAGCGGCGGCGACTGTGGCACGACCCGCGCAAGCGGCAGTGCACGCTGGCGTCGCTGACGACGTTCACGTACCAGGGAGACCGGATCGTCTCCGTCGGCTACACCGAGCCCGCCCGCGACCTCGTCCCGGCCCACCTCCTCGCGGGGGCCAAGCCGGTCAAGGGGCAGGGCAAGGCCTACGGGGCCTGAAGGCCCCCGCGGATCGCCGGGGCCTGAAGGCCCCCGCGGATCGACGCCCCCCCGTGGGTCGACGCCCCCCTGTGGGTCGGCGGCCCCCGGTGGGTCGACGGCCCACCCCACACGGCCGCCGGGTTCGGCCGACGCCCGCCCGCTGCACACCGCCCCGCCCGCCGCATCCCGTCCGTCCCGTACGGCCGCACAACCGGCCGTACGGGACACCCGTTACGGAATCCGCACGAATTTCCGGAACCCGCACGTTCGTCCCGTCCTCTGACCGAGTGACCACCAGAGGACGCGACGAACGAGGTTGCGATGCGCACTTCCCCCCGCACTCTCACCCGCAGGGGCATGCTCGGACTCGGCGCGGGCGCCGCGGCCGCGGCAGGGCTCGCGGGCTGCGGTTCCGGCTCCGGCACATCGCCGGGCGGCTCCCGCCGGGCCGGCGGTTCCGGACAGCCCTCGCCTTCCGGCAGTGACAAGGCCCCCGCGAAGCCCATCGGCGACGGCTCCACGTCGTACACCGGCAAGCAGCCCCACCAGCCGGACGCGCCCGTGCCGCTGGAGCCCGGTCAGACCCCGCCGCAGTTCGTCGTCTTCTCCTGGGACGGCGCGGGGGAGGTCGGCAACGGTCTCTTCCCGCGCTTCCTCGACCTCGCCCGGGAGCACGGCGCGCACATGACCTTCTTCCTCTCGGGCCTGTATCTGCTGCCCGAGTCGAAGAAGCGCCTCTACGACCCGCCGAACAACCCGCGCGGCGCCTCCGACATCGGCTACCTCACCGACGCCCACATCAAGGACACCCTCGCG
Source organism: Streptomyces sp. WG7 (assembly GCF_049975785.1). Taxonomy (NCBI): domain Bacteria; kingdom Bacillati; phylum Actinomycetota; class Actinomycetes; order Kitasatosporales; family Streptomycetaceae; genus Streptomyces; species Streptomyces sp. WG7. The sequence continues at coordinate 118,926 of NZ_JBNGGE010000017.1, read as the reverse complement.
GGGGTGCGCCGGGCCTGGCTGGACGGCCACGAGATCGGCACCCACTTCAACGGCCACTTCTGCGGCGGCAGCGGCACGGTCGGCAACTGGACGCCGGCGCAGTGGCGCAGCGAGATCGACCAGGCGAAGTCCTTCGTGAAGGAGTGGCGGACCAACACCGGCTGGACCGACCTGCCGTCGCTGCCCTTCGACTACGACAAGGAGCTCGTCGGGGGGCGTACGCCCTGCCTGCTCGGCCAGGACAACCTGCTGCCCACCGCCCGCGAGCTCGGCTGGCGCTACGACGCCTCCTCGCCCGGCGGCCGCCAGGTGTGGCCGGCGAAGAAGGACGGGATCTGGGACCTGCCGTTGCAGCAGATACCTTTCCCCGGACACTCCTTCGAGGTGCTGTCCATGGACTACAACATCCTCGCCAACCAGTCGGTCAACTCGACCAAGGCGCCCGCGCACAACTACCCGGGCTGGCGCGAACAGGCCACCCAGGCGTACATATCGGGATTCAAGCGGGCGTACGAGTCGAACCGGGCGCCCTTCTTCATCGGCAACCACTTCGAGGAGTGGAACGGCGGCATCTACATGGACGCCGTCGAGAACACCCTCGAGCACATCGCGCGGGAGAAGGAGAAGGGGAGCGGCCAGGACATCAGGCTCGTCTCCTTCCGCCAGTTCACCGACTGGCTGGACGTGCAGAAGCCCGAGGTGCTCGCCAAACTCCGTACCGTCGAGGTGGGGCAGCGGCCGGCCGGCGGCTGGAACGCCTTTCTCAAGGAGACCGGTGCGAGCGCCTCGACACCCCCCGGGAACGCCGCCTGAAATGCGGGTTTCCGCCCGTGAGGGGGGCGCGCAAGATCCCCGGAACGGACATGCGAAACTTTTCACATGAGTGCCGCCAGCAGCGCCCCCCTGCGCTCGAACCGCTCGAACCGCGCCCGCACCACCGCCCGCGCCCGTCGCCGTGTCGCCCTGACCACGGGCGCCGCCGCGGTCGCGCTGTTCGTGTCCGCGTGCGGTTCCGGAGGGACGTCCGGCGGAGGCGGCCAGACGGGCTTCGTCACCGGCGCGGACGGCATCTCCACCGCCGACAAGGGTGAGCGGGCCGACGCCCCCGACCTGTCCGGCGAGACGGTCGACGGGGGGCACCTGGACGTCGACGACTACAAGGGCAAGGTCGTCGTGCTCAACGTGTGGGGTTCCTGGTGCCCGCCCTGCCGCGCCGAGGCCAAGAACTTCGAGAAGGTCTATCAGGACGTCAAGGACCAGGGCGTCCAGTTCGTCGGCATCAACACCCGCGACACCTCCACCGGCCCGGCGAAGGCCTTCGAGGAGGAGTTCGGGGTCAGCTACCCGAGCCTGTACGACCCGACCGGCAAGCTGATGCTCCGCTTCGAGAAGGGCACCCTCAACCCGCAGGCCATCCCCTCCACGCTCATCATCGACCGGGAGGGGAAGGTCGCGGCGCGCACCCTCCAGGCGCTGAGCGAGGAGAAGCTCCGCAAGATGCTCGACCCGTTCCTCACGGGCGAGTCGGGCGGGTCCGGCGGGTCCGGCGAGTCCGGCGAGTCGGAGAAGTGACGTGAGCGCACTGTCCACGCTCGCCGTGGCGGGCACCAACGGCACGGTGCTCAACGGCGCCCTGCTGGTGGCCCTGCCCATCGCGTTGCTCGGCGGCCTCGTCTCCTTCTTCTCGCCCTGCGTCCTGCCGCTCGTCCCCGGCTACCTCTCCTACGTGACCGGGGTCACCGGCACCGATCTGGCCGAGGCCCGGCGCGGCCGGATGGTCGCGGGCGCGTCGCTCTTCGTCCTCGGGTTCACCGCCGTGTTCGTCTCCAGCGGTGCGCTGTTCGGTTACTTCGGCCAGACGCTCCAGGAGAACCAGGGCGTCCTGACCAAGGTGCTGGGCGTGCTCATGATCCTCATGGGCGTCTTCTTCATGGGTTTGCTGCCCTGGTTCACCCAGCGCGAGTTCCGCTTCCACAAGAAGCCCGTGAACGGCCTGATCGGCGCCCCCGTGCTGGGCGCGCTGTTCGGCATCGGCTGGACGCCCTGCATCGGCCCGACCCTCGCCTCCGTGCTGGCGCTCTCCGCCGACCAGGGAACGGCCGGCCGCGGCGCCGTACTGACCGTCGCCTACTGCGTCGGCCTCGGCCTGCCCTTCGTGCTCGCCGCGGTCGCCTTCCGCAAGGCGCTCGGCGCCTTCGGCTGGATCAAGCGCCACTATGTGTGGGTGATGCGGATCGGCGGCGTCATGATGATCGCGACCGGACTGCTGCTGCTGACCGGCGTGTGGGACAGCATCGTGCAGGACATGCAGACCTGGTCCAACGGCTTCACTGTAGGGATCTGACCGATGAGCAAGACCACCACGGGCAAGACCCCGACGGACACCCTGGCGACCGGCGAGGACCAGGACCTCGGCGCCGCCGGCTCCCAGCTCTCCACCGCCCCCAAGGAGGAGGCCCCCAGCCTCCCCTCCTTGGGCGTCGTCGGCTGGGCCCGCTGGTTCTGGCGGCAGCTCACCTCGATGCGGGTGGCGCTGCTGCTGCTCCTGCTGCTGTCGCTGGGCGCGATCCCCGGCTCGCTGATCCCGCAGAGCGGCGTCGACGAGGTGAAGGTCGAGGAGTTCCGCGAGAACCACGACCTCCTCGGGCCCCTCTACGACAAGCTCGGCCTCTTCCACGTCTACAGCTCGGTGTGGTTCTCCGCGATCTACATCCTGCTGTTCGTCTCCCTCATCGGCTGCATCGTCCCGCGCACCTGGCAGTTCGTCGGCCAGCTGCGCGGCCGGCCGCCCGGCGCCCCCCGGCGCCTGACCCGGCTGCCCGCGTACACCACCTGGCGCACCGGGGCCGAGCCCGAGCAGGTCCGCGAGGCCGCGCTCGCGCTGCTGAAGAAGCGCCGCTTCCGCGCCCACACCGTCGGCGACGCCGTCGCCGCCGAGAAGGGCTACGTGCGCGAGGCCGGCAACCTGCTCTTCCACATCGCGCTGATCGTGATGCTGATCGCCTTCGCCTGGGGCCAGCTGTTCAAGTACGAGGGCAACAAGCTGATCGTGGAGGGCGACGGCTTCTCCAACACGCTCACCCAGTACGACGACTTCAAGTCCGGCAACCTCTTCGACCCGGACCACGACCTCGCCCCCTTCAGCTTCACCCTGAAGGACTTCCACGGCACCTACGAGCCGACCGGCCCGAACCGCGGCACCCCGCGCATCTACGAGGCCACGGTCGACTACGCCGAAGGCGCCTACGGCAAGGACAAGGCGACCACCATCAAGGTCAACGAGCCGCTGGAGATCGACGGCTCGAAGGTCTACCTCGTCAGCCACGGCTACGCGCCCGTCCTCACCGTCAGGGACGCCAGGGGCAAGGTCGTCATGGACAAGGAGGCGACCGCCCTGCTGCCGCTGGACTCCAACGTCACCTCCTCCGGCGCCGTCATGGTCCGGGACGGCTACCGCAACGCCGAGGGCGAGCGGGAACAGCTCGGCTTCAACGCCTTCTTCCTGCCGACCTACGGCGGCGAGGGCAGCACGATGCTCTCGACGTTCCCGGCGTTGGTGAACCCGATGCTCGCGCTCTCCGCCTACCACGGCGACCTCGGCGTCGACGCGGGCTTCTCGAAGAGCATCTACCAGCTCGACAAGACCAACCTGGAGGAGTTCAAGGACTCCGACGGCGAGCTGTTCAAGAAGCAGCTCAAGGTCGGCGAGACCATGACGCTCCCGAACGGCGCGGGGACGGTCACCTTCGAGGGCGTCCAGGAGTGGGCCGGCTTCCAGGTCACCCAGCAGCCCGCCAGCGGCTGGGCGCTCGCCGGTGCCGTCGCCGCCATCCTCGGCCTCGCCGGCTCCCTGTTCATCCAGCGCCGCCGCGTCTGGGTGCGGGCCGTCAAGGGCGCCGACGGTGTCACGGTCGTCGAGATGGCCGGCCTCGGACGCAGCGAGTCCGCGAAGGTCCCCGAGGAGCTCGGCGACCTCGCCGGGATCCTGTACGAGCGGGCCCCCGACGCACCGGGCGACGCGCCAGACGCGCCAGACGTGCCCGACGCACCTGACGCGCCGAAGAACGACGACGAAACCCCCGATTCCCCCGACACCCACGTCGTACCTGCCGAAGGGGCTGAGAAGTGACTCTCGCCGCCGCAACCGAGCTGGCCGCCGCGACCAACGAGAACCTCGCGAACACCAGCAACACGCTGATCTACTCCGCGATGGCGGTCTACACGCTGGCCTTCCTCGCGTACATCGCCGAGTGGACCTTCGGCAGCCGCAGCAAGGTCGGCCGCACCGCCGCCGCGCTCACCGCGAACGGTGAGGCGAAGGCGAAGACCGCCCCGGCCGTCACCGTGAACAAGGCCGGCGGCACCGCCGTACTGGAGCGGCCGAAGGTCGTCGTCCGTGCCGCGACCGGCACCCGCGACGTGCCCGACGGGCCGGGAGCGCACGGCGGCACCGAGAAGGGCGACCTCTACGGCCGGATCGCCATCTCGCTCACCGTGCTCGCCTTCGCGATCGAGGCCGGCGGCGTGCTCACCCGCGCCCTGTCGGTGCAGCGGGCGCCGTGGGGCAACATGTACGAGTTCAACATCACGTTCACGACGGTCGCCGTCGGCGTGTACCTCCTGCTGCTGGCCCTGAAGAAGAACGTCCGCTGGCTCGGCCTCCCCCTGATCACCACGGTCCTCCTCGACCTCGGTATCGCCGTCAAGGTCCTCTACACCGCCAGCGACCAGCTGGTGCCCGCGCTCCAGTCGTACTGGCTGTACATCCACGTCTCCACGGCGATCTTCTGCGGCGCGGTGTTCTACGTCGGCGCGGTCGCCACGATCATGTACCTGTTCAAGGACAGCTTCGAGAACAAGCTCGCGAACGGCGGCACCCCCGGCCGCTTCGCCAGCTCGGTCCTGGACCGGCTGCCCGCCGCCGCCTCGCTCGACAAGTTCGCCTACCGCGTCAACGCCGCCGTCTTCCCGCTGTGGACGTTCACGATCATCGCGGGCGCGATCTGGGCGGGCGACGCCTGGGGCCGCTACTGGGGCTGGGACCCCAAGGAGACCTGGTCGTTCATCACCTGGGTCGCCTACGCCGGCTACCTGCACGCCCGCGCCACCGCCGGCTGGAAGGGCCGCAAGGCCGCCTACCTGGCGCTGGCCGCCTTCGCCTGCTGGCTGTTCAACTACTACGGCGTCAACATCTTCGTCTCCGGCAAGCACTCCTACGCGGACGTGGGCCTGGGCGCCCTCCAGTCCGTGGGCTTCTGAACCGGGCGGCATCCGAGGCCGGTCTCCCCGACGTGTGTCAGGGGGCCGGCCTCGGTCGTGCCCGGGCGGTGATCAGGACGTAGCCGAGGTGCTCGTCGGCCTCGGCCACCTGCTCCATGACCGGGGCGATCCGCTCGACGGCGTCGGGTCCGTAGGTGTCGGCCAGTACCGGGCGGCGGCTGTCGAACTCCCGCCGGGTCCGGGGGCCGCTGTGGCACGTGTTCCGGCCGAGGTCCTCGACTTCGAGGATGTCGAACCCGGCCGCGGTGAGGAGTCCGAGGAGTCGTCGCCGGGTGCTGAGGTGCACGGAGGGTACGTCGTCCATCCAGCCCCCGCCCTCGGGCTCACCGTCCCCGGGCGGCAGGACCATGTCCACCAGGGCCAGCAGGCCGCCGGGGCGCAGGCAGCGGGCCGCTTCGGCGAACGCCGCCGCCTTGCCCTCGGCGAGGGTGTCGGGCAGGTGGGAGACGACCTCCATCATCAGGACGCGGTCGAAGGAGTCCGCCGGGAGGGGCAGTTGCCTGGCGTCACCGGTCTCGAAGGAGATCCGGTCCGGGGCCGTCGCGCCCGCCGCCAGTCGCCGCGCGGCGGCCACCTGGCCGGGGGTGGCGTCGACGCCCGTGACGGAGCACCCCGTCTCCTCGGCCAGGAGCACCGCCGGCTGGCCCGCGCCGGACCCGATGTCGAGCAGGGCGTGGTCCGGGCCGAGCCCAAGCCGTCGTCCGGCCGTCCGGGTGAGGCGGTCGGCGGCCTCGGCGTACGTGGCGGGGTCCCCGGCGCCGGTGAAGTAGCCCTTGTGCATGGCCCGGGTGCCCAGCACCGCGTGCGCCAGCCCGGCGTGGGAGTCGTAGTAGTCCCCGATGGTGTCCAGCTGGTCCGGCATCATGACGGGCGGTTCCCTTCCGGGGTGTGCGTGCGGCCCGCCGTGTTCCCGGGGGACGTGAAGCGGCGGCCGGCCGCCCTGCGGGCGTAGCCGAGGGTGAGGCTGGCGCCCGAGGAGGTCATGCAGGCCAGCCGCCCTCGGAGGGCGGGGGCGTGGAAGACGTCGTGGCGGGAGTGGGCGACCTGGCGCAGGATGTACCCGGCCATGCGCACGTACTGCCGGGGCAGCTCCCGGGCGCCGGCGTCCGCCCAGCGCCACCAGTCGGCGGCTCTGTCCAGGTAGCCACGCGCGCGTTCGGCCTCGAAGCGTGCCAGGTCGCGCAGTCCGTCGGTCATGCGGCGGTCCCGGGCCGCCGCCTCCAGCTCGGCGCGGTCGATCCCGAACGCCCGGAGGTCGGCGAGGGGGAGGAAGAGCCGGCCGTCCGCGAGGTCCTCGCGGAGGTCGCGGAGGTTGTCCGTGAGCTGGAGGCCGAGGATGGCGGCCATGGCGTGTTCCTTGGCCTCCTCGCTGTGGTGGGCGCGGGGGCCGAGCAGCGCGTTGAGCCACAGGTTGTACTCGCCGCCGGTCCTGCGGATGTGCCGCTCCAGATCCGGGAACGAGGCGTATTCGGTGACGTGCAGATCGGCGGCGATGCTCGTCGCGGCCAGCTGGACGGAGCTGCGGGGGATGTCCCAGACGCGGGTGAAGTGCGCGAAGGCGCGGGCGGAGGTCCGGCCGAGGTCGTCCTGGCGTGACTGCGGCGGGCCGGTCCAGGGGTCCTCCCCGTCCAGGAGGGCGAACAGGTCGCGGAGGTAGGCGTCGTAGCGGGTGACGCGCTCCGCGACCGGCACACGGGCGTCGTCGATGAGGGTGTCGACGTGGATGGAGAACGTGAGCACCGCGTCCCAGTAGGGGCGTCTTCCGGGAGGCAGCAGCTGCCGGAGCAGGAAGTAGTGCTTCACGAAGTTGCGCCGGAGGAAGGACTCGCACGCCGCGTAGGCGCGGCGGAGCTCCGGGTCGCCCAGGTTCGCCGCCCGGATGTCGGCGGCGGTCATCCGGTGCCCCGGGTGAGGGTCCAGGTGTCGTACAGCGTGTGCGGGCCGGAGGGTGCGGACGTGTAGTTGTCGTGGACCTCGGCCTCGGTGAAGCCGTGCTCGGCGGCCAGACGGCGGACGGTGTCGTGCGGCAGCTTGTAGAAGCGGTGCAGGTCCCGCGTGCGGACCCAGGAGTCCCCGGTGCCGTTCTCGTCCCGGTGGAACTGGCTGTAGGCCATGTCGTAGTGGGCGTCGCCGGCCGCCGTGGTGAACGTCCAGATGTAGGAGGTGTCCTCCATCTCCAGCGCCATGACGCGCGGTGCGGACGGGTCGAAGAGCTTGGTGAAGAACCCCTGGCCGTAGACGTCGAAGACGAACGTCCCGCCGGGCGGGAGCAAGCGGGCCACGGCGGCGAGGGTGGCGTCGATCCGCCGCTCCGAGAGGTAGTTGAACCCGCCGGCGGCGCTGATGACGGCGTCGAACCCGCCGATGTCGTCCGGGATCTCCGGCAGTTCGGACCGGATCAGGACGGTGTCCTCGCCCAGCCGCCGCCTGGCCTGTTCCAGCATCGCCGGTGACCGGTCGAGACCGGTCATGGCGTAGCCGCGCCGGGTGAGTTCGGCGAGCATCAGGCCGGTACCGCAGCACAGTTCCAGCACCCGGTGCACCGGGCCGGGCTTGGTTTTCCAGAACGCCTGGAGGAAATCGGCCATGTGGCCGCGCGCGGATTCCTGCTGTTCGGTGACGGCCCATTCGGCCAGCCGGTCGTACGACGCCGCGAGATTGGCGTAGGGATCGGGGTGGGTGAGCGCCTCGATGCTCATGGGTGGATTCCCTTACCGTGTCGTGGTTCTGAGGGGGAGGGGGGAGAGGTCGACGGGCCGGACGAGCGCATAGGCCTGCCGTTCCGAGACCGCAAGTCGTGTGCGTCTCGAAAAGATCAGATTGGCGAGGGGAAAGGGGCGGTGGTAAAAGGTCAGGGAGGACGGCACGTCGAAGATGTCCGCCGAGGCGACGAAGAACGGCAGTTCCGCGAGCAGATAGCGCAGTCCTGTCTCGACCTCCTCGTCGACGGGCTCCCTCGCGGGACGCCGGGACAGCAGCACCTCCCGGCTGGCGGTCCGGCAGGCCCTCCGCAGCTCCGGGTCCGTGCGCACCGCCGCCTCGCACCGCGCCAGCGCGTTCCGGTACGCGACCCGGTCGGTGAGCTCGGACATCAGGTGGACGCCGTCGCCGCCGCGTGGGCCGCCCGAGGCGGCCCACGCACGCACGACGCGGTTGCGCAGCACGTTGATCTCGGCCCGTACCTTGCCGGCCGCCCGCTCGGGCGCGTAGCCGAGAGCGGTGAAGGTGTGGATCAGTGCCGCGTCCGGGACGACGACGTCCACCCGCGCGAAATTGTCGCTGAGCCAGCGAAGCAGATCAGTGAGCAGAGCGACCCGGAAATAGCTGTTCCCCGGGCTGACGCCGAGGACTACATGCTCCTTGCGAGCGCAAATCGAAGCACATTGATCTGTCAATGGCTCGAGGGAAAAGGTTGCGGGTTCCGACACGTTGGAACATTACACATCCGATGCGGTTCGCAAACTCTGGCCGAGCCTGACGGGTGAGAGAGGTAAGGGAGCGGCGCAATAAGAGGTGCGAAAAGGCGGCGGCATTCCTAGGGACGTGGACGTGCGACGCCCGTGACGATGTCCCGCAGCCGCTCGACGTACAGGCGCAGGTTCTTGTGCGCCATGTCGGTGTCCGGGTAGCGGCTCGCGAACCACAGGCCCTCCGGGAGCCGGGTGACCCACGCGCACATCTGGTCGCCGTACGAGACCCGGAGCAGGGCGTACGCCGTCCGGTCCGGCCAGCGGCCGGAGCCGGGGACGTCGCGGGCGTCGACGTAGGACACGATCGAGTACAGGTCCGGTGACGTGGGCCGGAAGTCCGTGCCGAGCAGGCGCAGCACCCGGTCGATCGGCATGCGGGACAGCCGCCGGCTGGCCTGGAGTTCGGCCCGTACGGTGCGCAGGGTGCTCGGGAAGTCCTGGCCCCCCGCCACGGGGATCTCGATCGGTGCGCCGCCGACGTACCAGCCCACGGACTGGGACCACTGGGACCGCGACCTGGTGTGGAACGGCACGACCGTGCGGTAGACGGGCGCGCCGCCGATCTCGTGGACGATGAGCGCGGTGGCGGCCAGCACGCCGATCAGGCTGCCGCCGTAGGGACGGCAGTACGCCTCGAAGGCGGCGGCGTCGGCGGCGTCCACCAGCGGTTCGCGCAGGAGGCGTTGCTCGGGCAGCGCGCCGCCGGGCTCCACGCCGAGGTCGACGGGGAAGGACGGCAGCCGCCCCCCGCACCGCCGGATGAACTCCCGCCAGCGGGCGACGATGTCGTGGGAGCCGTCGATCCGGTCCGCGTCGGCCCGTTCGGCCTCGCAGAAGTCGACGTAGCTGCCGACCGGCGGACGCGGCACGGTCCGGCCCTCGACGCCCGCCGTGTACAACTCGTCGATCTCGGCGGGGATGCGGTAGATGGAGTAGGCGTCGACGTTGCTGTGGTCGAAGGCCATGTAGACGCTGACCCCGTCGTCGCGGACGACCGCCGCGTAGATCAGGTTCGGCCAGCGCAGCGCGTCCGCGACGTGGTCGAAGCGGGCCTGGAGGTGGCGGGCCAGACCGGAGGCGTCCGGGAAGTCGCCGACGTCCTCGCGGTGCAGGGAGACGGCGTCCGCGTCGAGGGTGAAACGCCGCATCGGGTCACCGGCCGCACCACTCCAGCGGAAGCCGCTGCGCAGCGTCTCGTGCCGGAGGGTCCAGGCCCGCAGCGCCTCCTGGAGTACGTCGAGATCGACCGGGCCCGGGATGTCGAAGGCCGTGCCGAGCCAGGTCGGCACGGACAGGCCGCCCTCGCGGACCGACCGGGCGGTGCGGATGTGCGACTCCTGGATGTACGCCGGTGGCCGGGTGTCCTCGGGCAACGACGCCGCGATGTCGAGGGTCCTGGGACTGAGCGTCCACTCGACGAGGCGCCCCGGCCGGATCTCGCAGCGCTGGATGTCGGTCATTCGCACGAGGGGAGTCTCCGTTCGCAGGTGTAACAGACCCGACCAAGGGAATGCCGTGGCCGCGACCGCGCACGTGATGTGTCGCCACGGTTCAACGGAACGGATGGCTTCTCGAACGGCGGTTCGGAGTGCTGTCGTTCACTCGGAGCCGGTGCGCTCCAGATAGGCGTGGAGGGCACCCGCTCCCGCGAGCATCGCCCGGGTCCGCGCGGTGAGCAGCTGCCCGCGCGCCCCGAGCGCCACCCGCAGGGCCTCGCCGCCGCCCTCGCGCCGCAGCCCGGCCAGGACGGGGCGGATCTGGTCGAAGAGGTGGTGGCTGCGGCGCAGCGTGCGCACGACCCGTGCGTCGCGCACGTCGGCGGGACCGTACACGCGGTACCCGGTGCCGCGTTCCCGGCCGGGCGTGAGCAGCCCCGCCGCCTCCCACACCCGCAGCGCGGACGTCCGTACGCCGATCAGCGCGGCGACCTCGCCGATGCGCAGGCCGCCGCCCGGGCGGGTCAGCGGCTCGGGCTCGTCCCGGGCGAGCGCATCCAGCGCGTCGCTCGCGGCCCGCAGCGACACCCGCTCCTCGTGCAGGGCGGCGTGCGCGGCGTCCACCAGGGCGAGTGCGCCGGGCACGTCCCCGTCGTGCACCGCCCGCATGATCCGCGTCGCCGTCAGCGGCTCGTACCCCTTCCGCAACGCCCGGTACGTCAGCAGCGCGTGCCGGTGCACCTCCCCGAAGACGCGGTAACCGGACTCGGTCCGCCCGGCCGGGGGAAGGACACCGGCGTCCTCGTAGTTGCGGATCTGCTGCGTCGAGAGACCGGCCGACCGGGCCAGGTCGACGGTGCGGAGACGGCGGTCGTCTGGCGTCACGGCCCGCAGCCTAGGACAGCCACCGCAAGAGCCGGGTCCGAGTCCGTGTCCGTCCGTCGAGTCGTCCGTCAGATGATCTGCTTCTCCTCGGTGACCATCACGGCCACCGAGTCCATGTCGATGAAGCGTGCTTCGTCGGGGTGGACCAGTGTCCGGTAGTTGTCGGAGGCGAAGAAGGCGTCGTGGCCCTCCCAGTCCTCGAACCAGATCTCCGTCAGGCCGTCGTAGGCCCGGTCCGGGTAGTTCTCGGCGGGGACCGGGTGGGACACGGTGTACTTGCGCACATGGCGCTCCGCCTCCGGGATGGAGGTGAACAGCGGCGCGTGCCGGTCCCGGTGGTGCTCGACGAAACGCTCGTACGGCATTCCCTCGGCGCGGTTGATCATGAAGATGAGTTTCAGCATGGAGTTAACCTAAAAGCTCACATCAATGTCAGGGTCAAGTGGTCAGACGTATGGGGGAGTTCGGCATGCGGATCGGTGAACTGTCCGCCCGGACGGGAGCCAGCCGCCGGTCGCTGCGCTACTACGAGGAGCAGGGCCTGCTCGTCAGCTCCCGCTCGCCCAGCGGACAGCGCCACTACGAGGAGGAGCACGTCCAGCGGGTGCGCCTGGTGCGGGCCTTCCTGGCGGCGGACATCTCCAGCGGCACCATCGCCGAGATGGTGCCCTGCATGTCCGAGCCGAGCGAGGACGGGGCACGGCAGGCACTGGAGATCATGGCCCGCGAGCGGGCCCGGCTGTCCGGGGCCATCGACGGCCTCGCGGCCGCCAGGGACGCGCTGGACCGCCTCATCCAGGACAACCACGCGTACCTGGCACGGTCGGCGGACGACGATGCGTGAACCGGGGGTTCGGACCAGCGTGCGGACCAGAGGACGCCGCCCGGCTCAGGCGCGGCACTCCAGTACCGCGTAGTCGGCGAAGCAGCGCCGGTAGCGGGTGTGCCGGGTCTCCTGCGTGTGCCCGCGCTGCCACTCCTCGACATCCGCCGGGGCGGGGCACGGGCCGGATGTGGCACCGCAGTCGGCTTCGTCGCCGGACACGCAGTGCGCCTGGTACTCGGGGAGCGCCGAGGGGTCCTGGACGATCGTGAACGGTACGTAGCGGAAGAGCCGACGGCCACGGTGCTCATGCCGCTGGTGCCGGGCCAGCAGCACATCGGCGTCGGTCTCCGCGCTGCCGTCACCGGTGGCACGCGCGTGTGCGCGCCGCTCGGCCAGCCGGGCACAGGTGGCGCAGCCGGCGACCGGCTCGGGCGGCGGTCCGACCTTGACCAGCGGTTCGGCTGCCAACGCGCCGGTGAGAGAACGGTTGTTGGCTGCCCAGACGCCGGCGCTCAGCCGTTCCTCGGCCGTCGCCGCCCGGATCAGCGCCGGGTCCGCCTGCCACTCCCGGCCACCGCCGACGGGACGCAGCATCGCGCAGGGGCCCGCCGTTTCCCGGTACTCGCCGACCCTGCGGGTGCGCGGGTCGTGGACGAGCGTGCCGGGTTTCACCGATTCCGCCGATTCCACCGGTTCCATCCTCAACCTCCGTCACGCGATGAAGGCCGTGAGCAGGGCCGCGTGCAGCAGGGCGCCCTGGATGTCCTGCTGGTCCTGGAACAGCGCGGTCTCGACGTCTCCGACGACGTGCGCACGCGCATCATGGAATGCGGTGACCCCGAGGTCCTCCGGCACTGGCTCGCCCGCGCGGTCACCGCGTCAACGGCCGAAGCGGTCTTCCAGGACGGGTGACCGCCGCCGCCGTGATCCCGGTCCGCCGGCCGGCGACCAGGCCGAGCAACACGGCCAGGGCCTCGTCGTCGTCAGCATGAGCGGAGGCATGCGGTGGCCGGGGCCGAGCCGGTAGCCGCCGTAGCGGCCGCGCACCGACTCCCCGGGGATGTCGAGGTCGACGAGGTGGTCGACGTACCGGCGCACCGTGCGCTCGCCGACGCCGAGCCGGTCGGCGAGTTCGGCCACGGTGCGGGTGCCTCCCGCCTGGAGGAGTTCCAGCAGGGTGAGCACGCGGGACACGGGGCGGGACATGCCTGGAAGTCTGCCGTGGATACCGGTCGGATTCTGTCCGGTATCGCTCGTAGCGTGCGGTCATCAGCGCGACCGGCCGAACGAACGAACGGCCGAACGAACGACCAGGAGTGAATCCATGAACCTCGTCTCGATCCGCGTCATCACGGACGACGTCGCCCGCCTCGTCGGCTTCTACGAGCGCGCCACCGGAGTGCGGGCGAGCCGGCCCACCGAGGACTTCGCCGAGCTGCGCACCGCATCGGGCACCCTCGCGATCGGCGGTACCCGGACCGTTCCGCTGTTCGCGCCCGGCTCCGCCGCCCCGGCCGACAACCGCAGCGTCATCATCGAGTTCCTCGTCGAGGACGTGGACAGCGTGCACCGGAATCTGACCGGGTTCGTGGCGGACTTCGTCAAGGAGCCCACGACGATGCCCTGGGGCAACCGCGCGCTCCTGGTCCGCGACCCCGACGGCAACCTGGTCAACTTCTTCACTCCGGTCACCCCGGCCGCCATCGAGAAGTTCGCCGCGTACGCCCGCTGATGTGGCGGCCCGCCACCCCCGTCGGCGGGCCGCCACGAGCTGTCGGCTAGGCGACGCCGCCGTACGTGCAGCCGGTGGCGCCCTTCATCGCCCAGTTCATGTACCGGGAGGTCTCCGGGCCGAACACGCCGTCCGCGGCGATGCCCTTGCTCCGTTGTGCCTCCTTCACCTTGTTGACGGTGGCAGGCCCGTACATGCCGTCCACGTCCAGGTCCGCGCCGGCGAAGCACCTGTTCAGCGACCGCTGGAGTTGCTTGACGGCCGCGTTCTGACCGCCACCGTCGAAGCCGTCACCGCTGGAGAGGAGGCAGTTGACGTTGCGGCTGCCGTTCGTCGTGGTCGGCTTCAGGTAGTCGCCGTACTGGTTGGAGTACGTCGAGGTTCCCTGGCAGTGGGTGGCGGCCTGGGCGGTGCCCGCCGTGCCGACGACCGCGCCGGTGGCGACCAGTCCGAGGGTGGCGAGGGAAGCCGCGGTACGGCGTATGTTCATGGGGTTCCTTCCATCGGGAACGGAATGGGTGTGGGCCCGCCTCGCGGTGGGCGGGGCCGCGGCGGTGGACGGCCCGTGCGGGCGGTCCCGTCAGCTACGGCACGCGTCGCCGCCACTGCCGTAGTTCTCCGACCACCAGCGCATGGCGTCACGGGTGTCGGGCCCGTACACGCCGTCCACCGCGACGCCGTACTTCGCCTGCGCGTACCTCACGGCCTGTGCGGTCTTCGGTCCGTAGATGCCGTCCATGACGACGTTGTTCTGCGTCCACGAGTTCACGCACCTCTTCAACGACCGCTGGAGGGCCTCCACCGCGTAGCCCTGGTTGCCCTGCGAGAGGAGGCAGTTCGTGGACCAGCTGTTCGTGGACGGCTGGTTCGCGTAGTAGTGGCCGCCCATGTTCGTCAGCACCGCCGTCGTACAGGTCGAAGCGGCGTGCGCGGCGGGTGCGGTGACGACGCCCGCTCCGAGAAGGCCCGCGGAGACCGCGAGGACACTGGTGGCACCGACGAGCTTTTTCCTGAGGTTCATGCGTCTCCAGACTCCTGCTCCTGCGTCGAGGGCCCGGCCGGTGGACGGGGCCTCGCCCGGCGGTGTCGATCCTGGGTTCGCGCCCACCGATGGGCAAGCACTCGGGGACGTCTCGGGAGACTCCGGGACGTCCCGGGGGCTCTCAGGGACGTCCCGCCTGATGACCTGCGCCGATTCCGGCGGAGCTGGGACGGGGGGACGACGTCCGGTTCGGGGAACGAGGTGCGGCTGCCCCTATGCTTGGCCTGCCCGTACGGGGAGAGGACGGGCGGAGACCGCACGCCGGGAGGCATCTGTGTCAGCGCTGGAGCCGGACGACCCGCGCTCGGTCGGGGAGTACCGGTTGCTGAGCCGGCTGGGTGCGGGCGGCATGGGCCGGGTCTTCCTCGGCCGTTCCCCGGGCGGACGGCTCGTCGCGGTCAAGGTGGTGCACGGCGAACTGCTGCGCCGGCCGGAGTTCCGCGACCGCTTCCGCCGTGAGGTCGAGGCGGCCAGGCGGGTCAGCGGGGCCTTCACCGCACCCGTCGTCGACGCCGACCCGGACGCGGCCCTGCCGTGGCTGGTCACCAGCTACATCGCCGGACCGTCGCTGGACCAGGCGGTCGCCGAACGGGGGCCCTTCGACCCGCGGGCGGTGTGCGCGCTGGCGGCCGGGCTGGCCGAGGCGCTGGTGTCGATCCACGCCGCGAACCTCGTCCACCGCGACCTCAAACCCTCCAACGTGCTGCTCGCCGAGGACGGGCCGCGCGTCATCGACTTCGGGATCGTCCGCAGCGTCGACGCCGAGTCGATCACCGGAACGGGCCACATGGCGGGTTCCCCGGGATTCATGTCCCCCGAGCAGGTCAACGGCGACGAGGTCACCTGGGCCAGCGACGTCTTCTGCCTGGGCGCGGTCCTGGCCTTCGCGGCGACCGGCGCCAACCCCTTCGGCGGCGGGCCGACTCCCGCGCTCCTCTACCGCGTCGTGCACAACGCCCCCGACGTGGACGCCGTCACCGACCCGGCGCTGCGCGCCCTGATCGGCGACTGCCTGGCCAAGGACCCCGCCCGCCGTCCGACACCGCGCGAGATCCTCGCCCGGGTCGGCCCGCCGGGCGACGAGAGCGCCACGGCCCTGCCCGGCGCCGGCCAGTGGACGCCGTCCCTCCGCCCGACCGGTACGGACGCGGTGCCCACCCTGGTCGCCCCGCCTCCTCCCGCGACGCCCCTGGCCCACCCGGCCACCCGGGTGGACACCGGGCGGCCGCCGACGCCCGGCCCTCCGGACGTACGCCCGACCGCGCGGGGTGAGCGCGGGGGCCGCAGCCGCCGGGCCTTCCTGCTCTCCGGTGCGGGAGCGGTCGCCGCGCTCGGTGTCGGAACGGGATTCTGGCTCAACCGGTCGGGAACCTCGGACGGCCCCGGCCCCGGCGCCGCGCCGGCGCCCTCGTCCTCACCCCCCGCCGCCACCCCGCTCCCCCCGGGACCCGTCGGGCACTGGCCCCTCGACGAGGCGTCGGGGGCGGTCGCGCGGGACACCGCCGGCGGGCACGAGGCCACCGCGACCGGCGTCGTATGGCAGCCCGGCGGCGGTGGTGCCGCCTTCGACGGGACCGGCAGTCAGATGGTGACCGCAGAACCGGTGCTGCAGACGGGAGCGGGCCGGAGTTTCACGGTCGCGGCCTGGGTCCGGCTGTCCGTCGTGCCGGATGTCTTCGCCACCGCGGTCAGCCAGGACGGCGGCACCGCCAGCGGCTTCTACCTCCAGTACTCCAGCGCGGACAACGGCTGGGCCTTCGCCCGCCCCGACCTGCGCGCCGTCGGCCGGACCGAGCCCGTCCCGAACGTCTGGACCCACCTGGCCGGCGTCTGCGACGGCCAGGCCCGCAAGCTGCGGCTGTACGTCAACGGCGTCCAGGAGGCGGTCGTCGAGGACACCGGCCCGGTCCCCGCCACCGGTGCCTTCATGATCGGCCGGGCGTCCTACGAAGGGGAGCCCCGCGACTTCTTCCCCGGCGCCATCAGGGACGTACGGGCCTTCGACCGGGCACTCACCGCCGCCCGGATCGAGTCGCTGACGCGGTCCGCCTGACATCTGCCTGACGCCCCATCACACGCGGTTCCCAGAGCGGCACTTGGGGTGGACGTGCTAAAGATGTAGCTTTCGATCTGTGGCCGTGGCCGCCCACACCGGGGCTCGCGGCAGCCGGTGAACGGGGAGAGAGTTGAGCGGGGAAGCCGGAAGCGGCCTCACGGGCAGTGGCGCCGAGCCGCTGGAGGATGACGACCCGCGCCGGATCGGACCGATCCCGCTGCTGGGCCGGCTCGGCGTCGGCGGTATGGGCCGCGTCTACCTCGGTGTCCACGAGGGCCGGTACGCGGCGGTCAAACAGGTGCTGCCGACGGCGATCGCCGAGGACAACGACTTCCTCCGCCGCTTCGGGCACGAGCTGGACAACCTCGCGCGTCTGCCCGAGGAGGCCACCGCGCCGTTGCTCGCCGGTGACCGGGACGCCCGGCCGCCGTGGTTCGCCACCGCCTACGTGCCCGGCATCACCCTGCGCGAGGCCGTCGACCTGCACGGGCCCCTGCCCGCGGAGGCGTTGTGGCTCGTCCTGCGGGAGGCCGCCACCGCACTGGCGTCGGTGCACGCGCTGGACATGGTCCACCGCGACCTCAAACCGTCCAACGTCATGCTGACCCTCGACGGCCTCACCCTCATCGATTTCGGGGTCGCCCGGGCCGCCGAGCAGAGCCAGTTGACGCAGACCGGCATGGTGGTGGGCACGCCCGCGTACATGTCGCCCGAGCAGGCGTCCGGGAAACGGGCGTCGAGCGGCGTCGTCGACGTCTTCGCGCTCGGCTCGGTGATCGCGTACGCGGCGAGCGGCCGGCCGCCCTTCGGCGACGAGTCCGGGCACGCCGTGCTGTACCGCATCGTGCACGAGGAACCCGACCTCCAGCCGCTGCGGGAGCTGGACGCCGAACTCGCCGACGTCGTCGCGTCCTGCCTGGACAAGGACCACGAGGGCCGGCCGACGGCGGCCGAGCTGGTGGAGATCGCGGAGCGGCACGGGCCGTTCGCTCCGCCCCTGTGGCCCGAGACGGTGAGCGGTCCGCTGGCCGAGCGGGCGGCTTTCGCCTCGACGGTTCCGGAGCCCGTGCAGCTTCCCGAGCCGGACGAGGCGGCCCCTTCCGTACCGTCCGTCCCTGTGGTCACGGGCGGGCAGCCGGAGAAGCGTGAGCGGCGGCGGCGTACGAAGGTGCTGGCGCTCGTGGTCCCGGTCGTGGTGACGGGGGCGACGCTGAGTGTCACGCTGCTGCCGTACGTGATGAGCGAATCGGACAAGGACCGGGCCGCGGGCGCGCCGCCCGCGGCCACCGGAACCGCCACCCCGGGCCCCGCGGACTCCGCCACCGGCTCGACCGGCCCTACCGGCCCGAGCGCCTCCGCTTCCGGCAGTCCCGACGACGGGAAGAAGGACGCGAAGGACACGCAGGACAAGAGCGGGGAAGGGGAGGAGGGCGGAGGCCAGGCCGGCGACGGCACCGCGCCCGGCGGGGGCGGGGACGCGGCTGCCGCGACAGGAGCGTCCGGCGGCGGCTCGGGCTCCGGCGGCTCGGGCTCCGGAGCGGGTGGATCCTCCGGTGCGGGAGAGTCGTCCGGCTCGGGTGCCTCCGGCTCGGGAAGCGGGTCCGGGGCGAGCGGGCCCGGGGCGAGCGGGTCCGGCAACGGCGGCTCGGAGGGCGGCGGCGGGTCCACGTCGGACAGCTTCATGCTGAAGAACGGGTCGAGCGGGAAGTGCATGTACGTCGGCTACCCCATCGACGACGGCGACTGCTCGGGCGACATGGCCGTCTTCCGCTTCCAGAGCACCTCGGGCGGGGCCTTCAGGATCCTCAACGTGGGGACAGCCCAGTGCGTCCACGCCAGGAGTGCGAACGCCTGGCTCGTCAGGGCCGCCTGCGGCCAGGCGGGCGGAGAGTGGCGGGAGGGGGCGAACGGTTCGATCAGGAGCCTCACCACGGGCGGCTGCCTCGATCTCAACCGCCGGGCGTCCATGGTCGGCCTGACGACCACGACGTGTACCGGCTCCGCCTCCCAGCGCTGGACCAGGATCTGACGGAGCTGGACCAGGGCCTGACGCGGAGGAGCGTCAGGCCTCGTCCCGCCTGCCGCCCCTGCGGTCCTCGTCGTCCTCGGGGCCGCTCCGGCCGGTGTCCGACGGGCCGCCCTCGCCACGGTCGCCCCGGTCTTCTTGCCCGCCCTTCTCCTCGTCCTTGCCGAGGGACTTCAGGAACTCGGGATTGTCGTCCGGCGCGACCCACTGCCGCCGGCCGCCGCCCAGCCGGGGCGACGCGCCCGCCGGCTGCCGCTTCTTGCCGGCGATGAGCCAGGAGATCGAGCCGACCAGCGGGAAGAGCAGTACGAGGATCGCCCACAGCGGTTTGGGCATGTGGCGGATGTCGGCGTCCTTCGTGCTGATGCAGTCGATGAACGCGTAGACGCTCAACGCCAGTGGTACGACGAACATCAGCACCCGGAGCATGGGGCCTCTCTCCAGCGGAAGCGATGGGCGGGGACGCGTCACGGCCCCCAGGTACAGGGCCAGGGTAGCCGCTCGGGGATACTGGACGGCATGGCTTACGACGATCTTCGCTCCCTGCTCAGGGCCCTGGAGCGCGACGGCGACCTCAAGCGCATCAAGGCCGAGGTGGATCCCCACCTGGAGATCGGGGAGATCGTCGACCGAGTGAACAAGGCCGGCGGCCCCGCCCTTCTCTTCGAGAACGTGAAGGGCTCCGACATGCCCCTCGCGATGAACGTCTTCGGCACCGACCGGCGCCTGCTCAAGGCCCTCGGCCTGAAGTCGTACGCCGACATCTCGGACAAGATCGGCGGGCTGCTGAAGCCCGAGCTGCCCCAGGGCTTCGTCGGCATCCGCGAGGCCTTCGGCAAGCTCGGCGCGATGACGCACGTACCGCCGAAGAAGGTGAAGGGCGACAGCGCCCCCGTCCAGGAGGTCGTCCTCACCGGCGACGACGTGGACCTCGACCGGCTCCCCGCCCTCTTCACCTGGCCCGACGACGGCGGCTCCTTCTTCAACCTGGGCCTCACCCACACCAAGGACCCGGAGACGGGCATCCGCAACCTGGGCCTGTACCGCCTCCAGCGCCACGACAAGCGCACCATCGGCATGCACTGGCAGATCCACAAGGACAGCCGGAACCACTACCAGGTCGCCGCCCGGCGCGGCGAGCGCCTGCCGGTCGCGATCGCCTTCGGCTGCCCGCCCGCCGTGACGTACGCCTCCACCGCCCCGCTCCCCGGCGACATCGACGAGTACCTCTTCGCCGGGTTCCTCCAGGGCAAGCGGATCGAGATGGTCGACTGCAAGACCGTCCCGCTCCAGGTACCGGCGCAGGCGGAGGTCGTCATCGAGGGCTGGCTGGAGCCCGGCGAGATGCTCCCCGAGGGCCCCTTCGGCGACCACACCGGCTTCTACACCCCGCAGGAGCCCTTCCCCGCCCTGAAGATCGACTGCGTGACGATGCGGAAGCGTCCGCTGCTCCAGTCGATCGTGGTCGGGCGGCCCCCGACGGAGGACGGCCCGCTGGGCCGGGCCACGGAGCGTTTTTTCCTGCCTCTGTTGAAGATCATCGTCCCGGACATCGTGGACTACCACCTCCCCGAGGCCGGCGGCTTCCACAACTGCGCGATCGTCTCGATCGACAAGAAGTACCCCAAGCACGCCCAGAAGGTGATGCACGCCATCTGGGGCGCCCACATGATGTCGCTGACCAAGCTGATCGTGGTCGTCGACTCCGACTGCGACGTCCACGACCTGCACGAGGTCGCCTGGCGGGCCCTCGGCAACACCGACTACGCCCGCGACCTCACCGTCGTCGAAGGCCCGGTCGACCACCTCGACCACGCCTCCTACCAGCAGTTCTGGGGCGGCAAGGCGGGCATCGACGCCACGAAGAAGCTGCCCGAGGAGGGGTACACGCGGGACGGGGGCTGGCCGGACATGGTGCTGTCCGACCCGGAGACGGCGGCGAAGGTCGACCGCCGCTGGAAGGAGTACGGACTGTGACGTCGGCTTCCGCCGCGCTACCGCAGCAGCCGGGGCGCACCAAGGCGTTCCTGCGCCTGGTGATGATCGAGCACTCGGTCTTCGCGCTGCCCTTCGCCTACATCGCCGCGCTGACCGCGATGTACGAGTGGGACGAGAACATCCACTGGGGCCGGCTGCTCCTGGTCACCGTCGCCATGGTCGGCCTGCGCACCTTCGCGATGGCGGTCAACCGGATCATCGACCGCGAGATCGACGCCCGCAACCCGCGCACCGCCCACCGCGAACTGGTCACCGGCGCCATGTCGGTCAAGCACGCCTGGACCGGCGCGCTGATCGCCCTCGTCGTCTTCCTGGGCGCGGCGGCCCTGCTCAACCCGCTCTGCCTCGCCCTGGCCCCCGTCGCCGTGATCCCGATGGTGGTCTACCCGTACGGCAAGCGGTTCACGAACTTCCCGCAGGCCATCCTCGGCCTCGCCCAGGCGATGGGTCCGATCGGCGGCTGGCTGGCGATCACCGGTGAGTGGTCCTGGGAGGCCGTGATCCTCGGCCTCGCGGTCGGCATCTGGATCGGCGGCTTCGACCTGATCTACGCCTGCCAGGACGTCGAGACCGACCGGCAGGTCGGCGTGAAGTCGGTCCCGGCCCGCTTCGGCATCCCGGCGGCCATCTGGGGCGCCCGCGCCTGCCACACGGTCACCACGGCCCTGTTCGCCTGGTACGCCGTCGCCACCGACGCCGGCGTCTTCTTCTGGCTCGGCCTGCTGATCGTCGCCGGCGCCTTCGTCTACGAGCACACCATCGTGCGCCCCCATGACCTGACCCGCCTGAACAGGGCGTTCTTCAGCGTCAACGGCTTCATCGGCATCGCGCTGTTCGTGTGCGCGCTGCTGGATCTGCTGGTGCGGGGCCTGACGGTGTGACGGCTCGACCGTGTGACGGCCTGGCCGCGTGACCGGCCGCGTGACGGTGCGCCTCAGGTGACGGGTGAGGCCCAAGCCGCCTGCCAGGTGGCAGGGCCGACGATGCCGTCGGGGGTGAGCCCCTTCTCCCGCTGGAAGGCGAGGCACACGGTGCGGGACTGCGGCCCGTACACACCGTCGGTGCCGATGTTCCAGCCACGCGCGGCCATGCGCTGCTGCCAGGTGCGGACGCCGGGGTGGACGGTGGCCGGCGGGTAGCTGAACAGCGTGCCGGGCCACGCCGGGGCCGCGGACGGGTCGGAGCCGCCGCTCGTGACGGGCGTGTTCCAGGCCGCGTACCAGGTGCGGGCGCCGACCACGCCGTCGACGGTCAGTCCCTTCTCCTGCTGGAAGGCCAGGCAGACCCGGCGGGACTGCTCGCCGTAGACGCCGTCCACCGATATCGACCAGCCGCGGGCCGCCATGCGCTGCTGCCACGTGCGGGCGCTCGAGTGCACCGTCGCGGGCGGGTAGTGCAGGAACACACCGGGGAAGACGGGGGCCGAGGGGTACGAGGAGTCCATGGGCGGGGGAGGCTTCGGCACCCAGCCGCCGCTGCCCTTGCCCGGTCCCGGTTCCATGTCGGGCATGAGGCTGTACAGGCGCGACCCCGGGCAGTCGGTCGAGACGAAGATGCCGTGCGGTTCCGTGCCCGTGCCCGCGTTGCCGACGCTGCGCAGGTGGGCGATGGCGCTGCGGAAGCCGTAGACGAGCTGCGGAGTGATCTCGTCGTAGACGATGAAGCCGCCGACCAGGCCGCAGATGGCGTAGTACCGCTGATTGCCGAAGTCGGAGCCGTTGGCGGCCGAGCGGAGCCCCACGCCCCGGCCCTCGAACACGTAGCCGTGATTGCACACCAGGTAGGTGTAGGCGATGTCCCACCAGCCGTTGCCGTCCATGTGGTCCCGCTGGATGCCCCGGACCTGGCCCGCGCAGTCGCGGTGGTCGGCGGCGGCGAAGCGGAACCCTCCGGTGTGGTGGATGGCGACGCCCCCGAGCTCCGGGGAGATGTTCGTGCTGATCTTGGTGGCCGACCGGGCGCCCCAGGAGGCGCGGGGAACGAAACGGGGGATACTCACGCGCCCTCACCTCCGGGCAGCGCGCAGCCGCACGTCGCGTTCAGCGGCTCGCGGGAGACGCCCGCCGCGTAGTCGGCGTCGGACACGTCGGGGATGATCGCGTCGGGGTGGTCGTGGCTCAGGACGAAGGAGAGTTCGTCCTCGCCGACCGCGTGGGCCGGACCGGTACAGATGACCGGCAGGGCGGCCGCCGCGGTGACGGCCGCGGCCGTCCGGCCCGCCATGCCGATGAAGCCTCGGCGCGTGGTGTGCTCGGGGGGCAACGCTGTCTCCTCTTCGGGTCTTCGGTGGTGGCGCGTCTTCGGTGGTGGCGCGTCTTCGGCGGCAGCACGGGGGTGCGGTCGGCCGGTCGGCCGGCGGAGACCGCACCCCCGCGCTGCGTGTTGTGGTGGTGTGCCGTGTGCCGTGTGCCGTGTGCTGCGTGCCGTGTGCTGCGTGCTGTGCGCTGTGCCTGTGGTGCGGTCAGCGGTTGCCGTAGCGCAGTTCGTCCCAGGTCTGGGGGCCGACGATGCCGTCGGAGGCGCTCTCGCCGATGTAGTACCACTGGAACCAGGTGACGGCGGACTCCGTGGCGGGCCCGTAGACGCCGTCCACGGCCAGCTTGCCGCCGCCGGCTTGCGGGTAGCGGGTGGTTTCGTTGATCAGCGCCTGGATCTCCTTCACATGGGCGCCGGTGCTGCCGCGCTCGGCCCAGGCGGTCCCCGTGTGATAGCCGCAGTAGAGGCCGACCGTGCTGACGCCGCGGCAGGAGTCGGCCAGGGCGGTCGCCCGCGGGGCGTGGTTCGTCGCCGCCTGCGCGTTGCCGAGGGGGAGCAGGACCAGTGCGGCGGTGGCCGTCGCACCGGCCAGCACTGTCGTCCATCGCCGTGCGCGGCGGCTGCTTCGTACGAGGTGCACGAGTCACTCCTGTGTCGTCGTGGCGGGGGTGCGGGTGATCGCGGCCGTTCCGCCGGCCAGCGCCGTGGCCGCGACCAGCAGAGCTGTCCTCTGGTGAGCGCGCATCGCAACTGCTCTCTGCGCGACGGAAGCTGACGGCCCGTCGGATCGTTCCAGCGGGTTCGTTCGGACGCGGTCCAGCCTGTCGGCAGTTTTCCCGGCAGCGCTATGATCCGGGACGTCCCGGGTGTCCCCGGGACGTCCCCGGCGCTCACCTGCGGGGACACGGCCCGGGCGCTCTGTTCCGGGGCACGGTCCGGGACGCTTCCGGAGGAAGCGGTCCACACGGGAGAGGACACAAGGGAAGAAGGCCCTGGAGTACGCCCGCAACGAGAGGATTTCCTCCTGCCATGGCGCCGTGGAGATCTCTGCCCGAGGAACTCAGCCCGCCTGCCCGGCGCCTGGTGACCGGGCTTCGGGAGCTGAAGGACCGCACCGGAATGAGTCTGGCCGCGCTGGAGCGGCGCACCCGTTACAGCAGGTCGTCGTGGGAGCGGTACCTCAACGGCAAGAAGCTCCCGCCACGCGAGGCGGTCGCGGAGCTGGCCGCGCTGGCGGGCGAGGACGGCGACCGGTGGCGGGCACTGCACGCGCTCGCGGCCGGTGACTGGCTCCGTTCCCCTCCCTCGGGTGCCTCTTTACCGGCCGCCCCGGGCCGGGAGGAGGCCGACGGGGCGGTGCCCGCCGACGGCACGCCTCCGGCCGACGGCACGGCTCCGGACAGCGGGGCGGCCCGGCAGGGCGGGCGAGGACCTGTGGCGTGGGCCCGGTACCGGGCGCCCTACCTGATATCGCTGCTGATCATGGCCAGTACGGCCGTCACCGTCGCCGCGACCTGGGACCGTGGCGGGGTGAGCCACCGGGAACGGCCGGACGACTTCGTCTTCGAGGCCGGTACCACCTACGACTGCCCGGTGGAGCGGAAGGGAGCCCTGCTCACCGCCGGTTACAGCGACACCCGGCGGACCTACCTGCACCAGTTGGTGATCAGCTGGGACGTGGTGGAGGCCCAGTGCCTGCTGGAGTACCACGGCTACCCGGTGGCCGAAGTCGACGGCGCCTACGACGCGATGACGGAACGTGCGGTCAAGCGTTTCCAGGAGGACCGCGGGGGTCTCGTCGTCGACGGGGTCATCGGCGAGCACACCTGGGAGGAGCTGCGCCGATGAGCGGGCGGCGTGAGGAGCTGGCCGGGCTCGCGGCGGAGCTGGTGGCGCTGAAGAAGCGGACCGGGCTCAGCCTGGGGGCGCTGGCCGACCGGACCTCGGCCAGCAAGTCGGCCTGGCACCGCTATCTCACCGGACGCAATCTGCCGCCGCGTGAAACGGTCGCCGAATTCTGCGCCCTGGCCGACGAGCCGCCCGCGCGTCTGATGGCCCTGTGGGAAGTGGCCGAGACCGAGTCCAGCGGCAGGCGGCAGCGCGGCGACGGGACCGAGCGGGGCGCCGACGCGCCGCAGACGCACCGCGCACCGCACCGCGCACCGCACCGCGCACCGCGGCGGGCGGCCGACGAGGAGGCGGACCGTACTCCCCCGACGCCGTGGAAGCCCTTGACGCCCTGGAAGCCCTGGCCGGGGGTGACACGGACGCCGCGGGCACCCGAGCGCTTTGGGTGCGCCGCGGTGACGGACCCGGGACCGAGCGCGGTGGCGCCCGGCCAGTGGCGCCGGTGGAGCCACTGGCGCCGGATCGTGCACCGCTGGTGGCCGGTCGGGGTCTCCGCCTTGCTGTCCGCCGTCGTACTCGCCGCCGTTCCGCTGATCCGGGGACCCGCCGAGCCGGTCCCGGCACAGCCCGGTTGCCGGGGCACGGCGTGCGACGGCGAGAATTCCGAGTCGCAGGGCTGTACCGAGCCGGGCTCCGAATTCGGTGCCGTGGCGGAGGCGCGCTTCCCCGGCGGGGCCCGCATGGAGATCCGGCACAGTGAGCACTGTGACGCGTTCTGGGCGCGGATCTGGCTGGGCCGGGTCGGGGACCGGATCGAGCTGAGGGTCCCGGGCCGTCCCACCCGGCACGCGTCGATCCGGGACCGGCACGACGCCGACGGCTACGTCTACACCCTGATGACCGGCGGCGACCCGGCGAATGCGCAGGCCTGCCTGCTGCCCGCGGACGGCGGGCCGGAGCAGTGCTTCGGAACCTGATCCGGGCCCACCGGGGTGGGCCCACCCCGTGATGGGCCCACCTCGGGGCCGGGGCGCCGTGGGGCGGGGGCGCCTCGATGCGGGGAGCGCCTCGGGGTCGGGGGCGCCTCGGAAAAGACGCCCGTGTCACGTCGCCCAGGCCCGGAAGGCACAGCAGGGCGCCCCCGTCCGGTACGGCCGGGCACCCTTGGCGGGTTCCCACTCCGCGGCGCCGGATAGGCTCGGTCCCGTGAACCCAGTCAAGCCAGGAGAGACGCCGCGCCGGCCTTGGATCGTGGGGGTGTCCGGCGCTTCCGGCACTCCGTATGCCGCCTCGGTGCTGCGGGCACTGCTCGCCGCGGGCGAGAGCGTCGACCTGGTGGTCAGCCGGGCCTCGCGGCTCACGCTGCTCGACGAGACCGGCATCTCCTTCCGGGACGCCCACTGGCGGACCGACCTGCGCGCGTGGCTGTCCCGGGGCGCCGACGGGAAGCCCGGCACCTTCGACGTCGACCTCGACGGCGACCGGGTACGGCACTGGAGCGCGGGCGACCTCGCGGCCGGGCCGTCCTCGGGGTCGTACCCCGTCAAGGGCATGCTCATCGTGCCCGCGTCGACGGCGTGCGTCGCGGGCGTCGCACTCGGGCTGTCGAAGGACCTGCTGCAGCGGTCGGCGAGCGTGACCCTGAAGGAGCGCCGCAAGCTGGTCGTGGCCGTGCGGGAGACCCCGCTGGACGGCCGGACGCTGCGGCACCTGGTGACACTGGACGACGCGGGCGCGACCGTGGTGCCCGCCTCGCCGGCCTTCTACGCGGGGGCGACGCACATCCAGGACCTGGTGGACTTCGTCGCCGGACGTGTCCTCGACGCGGCGGGCGTCGGGCACGACCTCTACCGCCGCTGGCGCGGCGACCTCGGCGGGGCCCGCCCCACCGACTGAGCACCACCCCGGACATCAGCGAGACCGGCGAGCACCATCGAGCACCACCCGAGCACCATCAAGCACCACCCGAGAACCGTCAAGCACCACCCGAGCATCACCCGAGCACCACCTTCCCCCACACGTTTGTTACCCACATCTTCAGAACTCTTCAGTGGAAGGCTTCGATCGCATGGACGCGGTGGACAGGCAGCTCATCCAGGCCCTGAGGGAGAACGGCCGGGCCTCCTACGCGGAGCTGGGGCGCCTCGTCGGACTTTCCGGACCCAGCGTCACCGACCGCATCAACCGGCTGGAGGCGGCCGGCGTCATCACCGGCTACCGGGCCACCGTCGACGCCGCCTCGCTCGGCCTCGGCGTCACCGCCCTGGTCGGCGTATCGCTCTCCGACGCCGCCGACCACGAGGACGTGGCGCAGCGGCTCAAGGAGCTGCGGGAGATCGAGGACTGCTGGTTCATCGCCGGCGACGACTCCTACATGCTCAAGGTGCGCGCGGCCGACGTGGACGGCCTGGAGAGCATCATCCGCCGGCTGTCGGGCACGAAGGGCGTGTCCCGGACCCGCACCACCATCGTGCTCTCCACCAAGTGGGAGAACCGGGTGGGCGAGCTGCCCGAAGAGGTGTAGCCCCCGGGGCGTACGGTTTACGGAGTCTGTCTCAGAAAGAGGTATCGCATGGACGCCGGGCTCAAGCGGGAGCTGGAGCAGAAGGTCCGTTCCGGTGAGCGGCTGACCCGCGAGGACGGCATCGCGCTGTACGAGTCGGACGATCTCGCCTGGCTCGGCGGCCTCGCGCACGAGGTGCGGACGCGGAAGAACGGCGACGTCGTCCACTTCAACGTCAACCGCCACCTCAACATGACCAACGTGTGCACCGCCTCCTGCGCGTACTGCTCCTTCCAGCGCAAGCCGGGGGAGAAGGACGCGTACACGATGCGCATCGAGGAGGCGGTGAAGCTCGCCAAGGAGATGGAGGGCGAGAACCTCACCGAGCTGCACATCGTCAACGGCCTGCACCCCAACCTGCCGTGGCGCTACTACCCGCGCTCCCTGCGGGAGCTGAAGGCCGCGCTGCCGAACGTGTCGCTCAAGGCGTTCACCGCCACCGAGATCCACCACTTCGAGACCATCTCCGGGATGTCCGCCTCCGACATCCTCGACGAGCTGATCGACGCCGGCCTGGAGTCCCTGACCGGCGGCGGTGCCGAGATCTTCGACTGGGAGGTGCGGCAGCACATCGTCGACCACCGCACCCACTGGGAGGACTGGTCGCGCATCCACCGCCTGGCGCACGAGAAGGGGCTCAAGACCCCGTGCACCATGCTCTACGGCCACATCGAGGAGCCGCGCCACCGAGTGGACCACGTGCTGCGCCTGCGCGAGCTCCAGGACGAGACGAACGGCTTCCAGGTCTTCATCCCGCTGCGCTACCAGCACGACTTCGTGGACATGAAGGACGGCAAGGTCCGCAACCGGCTCCAGGCCCGCACTCAGATGGCGACCGGAGCGGAGGCGCTGAAGACCTTCGCGGTCTCCCGGCTGCTCTTCGACAACGTCCCGCACGTCAAGGTCTTCTGGGTCATGCACGGCGTCCAGACCGCGCAGCTCGCCCTCCAGCACGGCGCCGACGACATGGACGGCTCGGTCGTCGAGTACAAGATCACGCATGACGCGGACGACTTCGGCACACCGAACAAGCTGACCCGGGACGACCTGCTCGACCTGATCCGCGACGCCGGGTTCCGGCCGGTCGAGCGGAACACCCGGTACGAGATCATCCGGGAGTTCGAGGGACCCGACGCGGCACGCAGGGACTCGCCGCAGCCCATGCGGGTCTGACCCCCTCCCGGGCCACCCCCCGGCCCCCGGACCGCCCCTTCGTTCGCAGCCCACGCCCCCGGGTACCCGGCGGGCATGGCCACCACCAAGGCTCCCGAGGACGCCTACACCGCCGCCCCCTTCGTCCCGGAACGCGGCGGACTCGCGGCCCTGCGCAAGGCGGCGGCCGGGTGCAGGGGCTGCCCCCTGCACGCGGCCGCCACCCAGACGGTGTTCGGCGCCGGAAAGGCGGACGCCCGCGTGATGCTGGTCGGCGAGCAGCCCGGCGACCAGGAGGACCGTGAGGGGGAGCCCTTCGTCGGACCGGCCGGCCGGTTGCTGGACCGGGCCCTGGAGGAGGCCGGGATCGATCCCGGCGACGCGTACGTCACCAACGCCGTGAAGCACTTCAAGTTCACGCGGTCCGAGCCCCGCAAGCGCCGTATCCACAAGGCGCCCACCCTGCGTGAGACGACCGCCTGCGGGCCCTGGCTGGCCGCCGAGCTGGCCCGCGTGGAACCCGAACTGATCGTGGTGCTCGGCGCCACGGCGGGCAAGGCCCTGCTCGGCTCCTCGTTCCGCGTCACGCGGGTGCGCGGCACGGTGCTGGAGGAGGAGATCCACGGCCGCCGGGAACGGCTGGTGCCCACCGTGCACCCCTCGGCGGTGCTGCGGGCCGAGGACCGGGACGGGGCGTACCGGGGGCTGGTCTCGGACCTCAGGGTGGCGGCACGGGCACTCGCGTAATGGTTACGATGCTGGTGTGTCCCTTACTTTCACCTTCGACCCGCCCGTCACTCCCCACCTGCGCGACGGCGTACTCGACCTGTGGACCGACGTCTCCAACGCGGGCGGCTCCGTGGGCTTCGTACCGCCGGTGACGAGGGAGGAGATCCGCCCCGAACTGGTCAAGCACATGGTGGCCATGGCCGAGGGCCGCACCCGCCTCCTCGTCGGCCACGACGAGGAGGGGCAGGTGGCCGCCACCGCCTTCCTCACCCGCAACACGCACCGGCTGATGACCCACTGGCTGTGGCTCTACACGGTGATGGTCCACCCGCGCCACCAGGGCCGGGGCTACGGCCGGGACCTGATGGCCGCCGCCGCGGACGCCGCCC
This sequence comes from Streptomyces sp. WG7, assembly GCF_049975785.1. Lineage (NCBI taxonomy): Bacteria > Bacillati > Actinomycetota > Actinomycetes > Kitasatosporales > Streptomycetaceae > Streptomyces > Streptomyces sp. WG7. The sequence continues at coordinate 89,238 of NZ_JBNGGE010000017.1, read as the reverse complement.
GCACCGTCGACGGCATCGAGGCGATCCGGCTCACCTGCCGGGGCGGCCTCGGCCTGGAGCGGTTCTACGAGTCCTGCGGCTACAAGGAGGTCGGCCGGGTACCCGGCGCGATCCGGGTGGCGCCGGGCGACGACCGCGACGACGTCTTCCTGCTGCTGCCGCTGACCTGAGCCCGGCACGCCTGCCGCCCGCCCGGCAGGCCCCGACCTCGCCGGGCAGGCCCCCACCCCGCCGGCAGGACCCCACCCCGCTGCAAGGACGGCATCCCGGCATGTTTCACTGGACAGTGCCTCTTTGTGCCAGAAACGGAAGAGTGGATTGAGATGCTCCGCTACACGCTGATGCGCCTCGGGATCTTCGTGGGCTGCCTCGTGGCCGTCTGGGGGCTCGTCTACGCCGGCGTGTTCCCGCGCGGTCTCGGTGACTCCAACGGCATGTGGATCCTCCTGCTCTCCCTGCTGCTCTCGGCCCCCATCAGCTACATCGCGCTGCGCAAGGAGCGGGACCGGGCCTCCGTCCAGGTCGCCGGCCGCGTGGAGCGTATGAAGGCCAACCTCGAGGCCAACCGCGGCCAGGAGGACACCGCCGACGACGCGGCACGCGCCCAGGGCCAGACCTCGTAACGCACGTCACGCACCCGCACGCCCCGGTTTCCCAAAGCACAGGAAACCGGGGCCTTCTGCGTTTTACGGGCAGTACGCGCTCCCTGCCTCTCAAAGCGAGGCTTTGGGGGTCCCAAAGCGCAGGTGTTAAAGTCGTGTGCATGAAGCACGCAGCCGCGCCCCACACCCCACCGAGCCTCGCGCTCGTGGCGCGCCTGCACGTGGACCTCTGTCGGTGCGCGTCCGCGAACTGTCGCCCCTGACGTTCCCCCTCATCCGTCGTTCTCCACGTCAGCCCAGCGCGTCCGTCCCCGCGTCCCGTCCCCCTTACGGAGCCTGTCCGTGTCTTCCGTCACGAAGTACTTCAAGGTGCCCTTCTGGGCCCAGATACTCGCCGGTCTCGTCCTCGGCGTCCTGCTCGGCTGGCTGGCCCGCAGCCAGGACCTCTCCTGGCTGGTCACCACCCTCGACAAGGTCGGTGGCACCTTCATCGGCCTGCTGAAGCTGGCCGTCGCACCGCTCGTCTTCTTCGCGATCCTGGTGTCGATCACCAACCTGCGGAAGGTCAACAACGCGGCCCGCCTGGCGTCCCGCACCCTTCTCTGGTTCATGATCACGTCGCTGATCGCGGTGGCCATCGGCCTGGCCATCGGCCTCGTCACCAACCCCGGCGCCGGCACCGGCCTCACGCCGGCCGACGGCGCGAAGCCCGAGAACACCGGCTCCTGGATCGACTTCCTGACCGGCATCGTGCCCACCGACGTCATCACGCCGTTCACCGAGCTGAACGTGCTCCAGATCGTCTTCATGGCCGCCGTCGCCGGTATCGCCGCCCTCCAGCTCGGCGAGAAGGCCCAGCCGATCCTGAACCTGAGCGAGTCCGTCCTCGAACTCCTCCAGAAGGCCCTGTGGTGGGTCATCCGCCTCGCCCCGCTCGGCACCGTCGGCCTCATCGGCAACGCCATCGCCACCTACGGCTGGGACCTCATCGGCAAGTACGCCACCTTCACCGCCGACATCTACGTCGGCTGCGCGATCGTGATGTTCGTGGTCTACCCGGTGCTGCTCGCCACCGTCGCCAAGGCCAGCCCGCTCCAGTTCTTCAAGGGCGCCTGGCCCGCGATCCAGCTCGCCTTCGTCTCCCGCTCCTCCGTCGGCACCATGCCGCTGACCCAGAAGGTCACTGAGCGCCTCGGCGTGCCGAAGGAGTACGCGTCCTTCGCCGTGCCGTTCGGCGCGACGACGAAGATGGACGGCTGCGCCGCGATCTACCCGGCGATCGCCGCGATCTTCGTCGCGCAGATCTTCGACATCCAGCTCGGCGTCGGCGACTACCTGCTGATCGCCTTCGTCTCGGTGGTCGGCTCCGCCGCCACGGCCGGCCTCACCGGCGCCACGGTCATGCTGACCCTGACCCTGTCCACGCTGGGCCTGCCCATGGAGGGCGTCGGCCTGCTCCTCGCCATCGACCCGATCCTGGACATGATGAGGACGGCTACGAACGTCGCAGGTCAGGCGCTGGTCCCGGTGATCGTCTCGGCCCGTGAGGGGCTGCTCGACCGGAAGGCCTACGACTCGGCGCACAGCTCGCCGATCGACGAGCCGGAGCAGGAGAAGCAGGCCTCGGAGCCGGTCCCGGTCGCCGCCTGACCGTCGTCCCGTCCGTCCCGTCCGCGCCGTCCCGACGCCGTCCCGACCCTCGCGTCGGGACGGCGTCGGCGTCCTGACCACCGCCGCACGGACCGTACGCTGATTCGCATGGGTGCTGGGAAAACCAAGCGGATGCCGCGTGCGGTCCGTGAGCAGCAGATGCTGGACGCCGCCGTGCGCGTCTTCGGGCGGCGCGGGTACATGGCGGCGTCGATGGACGAGATCGCCGAACTGGCGGGTGTTTCCAAGCCGCTGGTGTACCTGTACCTGAACTCGAAGGACGACCTCTTCACCGCCTGCATCCGCCGCGAGGCCCGGGCCCTCACCGGGGCGGTCCGGGCCGGTGTGCGTCCGGGGCTGCCCGCCGACGGGCAACTCTGGTCGGGACTGCGGGCGTTCTTCACCCACACCGCGGAGAACCCCGACGCCTGGCGGGTGCTGCACCTCCACGCCCGTACCCACGGTGAGCGGTTCGCGGCCGAGGTGGCGGCGATGCGCGAGGACATCGTCGCGTTCGTGACGCAGCTGATCGCCGCCGCGGCGCGGGACGCGCACCGGGACCCGCGCCTGCCCGCGGGCGAGGTCGCCGGGCTGGCCGAGGCGCTGGTCGGCGCCGCCGAATCGCTCGCCGACTGGGCGGGCGCCACCGAGGGCGTCACCGCGAAGCAGGCGGCGGCGACCCTGATGGACTTCGCCTGGGCGGGCCTGGGCGACCTGATGGCGGGCCGCCCCTGGTCCCCGCCGGAGGACTCCGGGCCGGAGCCCCCGGCCCGGGAGACCGCGGTTCAGGCGACCCCGGCCCAGGCGACCCCGGCCCAGGCGGCCCCGGTTCAGGCCGGGTAGGGCCCGGCCTCGCCGGACAGGTGCAGCCGCCGCCCCTGATCGCCGCGCAGCTCGAACCGCCCGTCCCCGGCCCCGTACGGCACCGTCAGGGTCGCGAACGGGAAGCGGGTCGAGGTGCGGTCCTCGGTGGGCGGGCGGTCGGGGTGTCATGGTCATAGCGGGACGAACCTGACCTACTGGCAGGTAACCCCCGAGACTGCACACCCCCGACGCGGGACCATCCCGGAACCCGCACCAACTCCCCACGAGAGGCCCGTACGATCCCGGGACCCACTGCCGGTGACCCACGTCCGCGGAACCCGGCGACGCACGCCTCGGCGCCCGGCGTTGAACACCTCGGCGCGCGAGGCACGTACGTCATGCAGCAGAGCAGTCGCAGCCGTTGCTGCAGTTGCAGCCTTGCAGCAGTCACAGAAGTGACAGCAGAAGCAGTCCCGCCGCTGCACGTCCCAGGAGCCGCCCGTGTCCACCCCGCTTCCCTCCTTCGCCGCGTCCGCCGCCTACGCCGACTCGCCCGGCCCCACCCTGGTGGCGCCCGAGACGCGGCGGCTGGACGGGGCCGTACGGGAGGCGTACGTACCGCCGTTCGCGCCGCTGGTGCGCCGCGGCTCGCTCGCCGACCTGCCCTTCGACAACGCGGCCGCGGCCGGGGACCAGGTGGTCCTCAGCCGCAGGTCACCGGACGGGGGCTGGTCCGACGTGACGGCGGCCGAGTTCGCCGGGCAGGTGCTGGCGGTGGCCAAGGGCATGATCGCCGAGGGTCTGGCGCCGGGCGACCGCGTCGCGATCATGGCCCGTACGACGTACGAGTGGACGCTGCTGGACTTCGCCGCGTGGGCGGCCGGCCTGGTCACCGTCCCCGTCTACCCGACCTCCTCCCTCTTCCAGACCCGCTGGATCCTCCAGGACTGCGGCGCGGTCACCCTGGTCACCGAGACCGCCGCGCAGGCCGCGGCCCTCGGCCCCGAGCTGGACCGCATCCCCGACCTCAAGCACCTGTGGGTCATGGAGAACGGGCACGTGGAGCGGCTGGCGGAGCTGGGGGCGAGGGTGCCGGACGCGGAGGTGGACGTCCGCCGGGGCATGCTGAGCCCGAGCACGCTCGCCACCCTGGTCTACACGTCGGGCACCACCGGCCGCCCCAAGGGCTGCGCGCTGACCCACGGCAACTTCTTCGCCGAGGTCGACAACGCCATCGAGCTGCTCTACCCCGTCTTCAAGGCGCAGACGGGCGAGGAGCCGTCGATCCTGCTCTTCCTCCCGATGTCCCACGTGTTCGGCCGCATGGTCGCCGTGGCCTGCGTCCGCGCCCGGGTCCGCCTCGGCCACGCGCCGAGCCTGAAACCCGAGAACCTGCTGCCGGACCTGGCGGCCTTCCGCCCGACCTGCCTCCTCACCATCCCGTACATGCTGGAGAAGGTCTTCAACAGCGCCCGCGCCAAGGCCGAGTCGGGCGGCCGGGCCTCGGCCTTCGACCGCGCCGTCTCGGTGGCGGTGCGCTACGGCGAGGCCATGGAGGCCCGCCAGGCGGGCACGGGCGGCGGCCCGGGCCGTGCCCTGAAGACCGCCCGCTCCTTCTACGACCCCCTCGTCTTCCGCAGGATCCGGGCCGCCATGGGCGGCCGGGTCCGGTACGCCATCTGCGGCGGCTCCCCGCTCGGCCGCCGCCTGGCCGCCTTCTACGCCGGGGCCGGCATCGAGATCTTCGAGGGGTACGGCCTCACCGAGACCACGGCCGCCGCGACGGTGACACCCCCGCTGAAGCCGCGGCTCGGCACGGTCGGCTGGCCGCTGCCCGGCACCCGCGTCCGCATCGCCGCCGACGGCGAGATCCTCGTCGCCGGCGACCAGGTCCTGCACGGCTACTGGGACACCGAGGCGGGCGGCGTCGTCCCGGCCGCCCCCGACGGCTGGCTCGCCACCGGCGACATCGGCAGCCTGGACGACGAGGGCTACCTGACGATCACCGGACGCAAGAAGGAACTGCTGATCACCGCGGGCGGCAAGAGCGTGGCCCCGGCCCCGCTGGAGGACTGGCTGCGCTCCCACCCCCTGATCTCCCAGTGCATCGTCCTGGGCGACCGCCGCCCCTACGTCGCCGCCCTGTTCACCCTCGACCCCGACGGCGTCACCCACTGGCGTCGCATGAACGGCAAGCACCCCGTGCCACCGGAGCTGCTGACCGACGACGAGGAGGTCCTGGCGGTGCTCCAGCGGGCGGTCGACGAGGCCAACAAGCTCGTCTCCCGCCCGGAGTCCATCCGCCGCTTCGCCGTCCTGCCGAGGGACTTCACGGAGTGGGAGGGCCATCTGACGCCGTCGATGAAGCTCCGGCGCGAGGAGATCATGCGGGACTTCGCGGATGCGGTCGAGGGGCTGTACGAGACGTAGGCCCCCTGCCGGGCGGTCGTGCGCGGGGCCGCCACCGCCGGGCGGTCAGCGGCGGGCGATGAGGCAGGCCTGCGGGACCTTCGAGGAGGTGTCCTCCTCCTGTACGCGCACCGTCCGGGACAGCACCGTGAACCCGGCCTTCTCCAGCAGCTCCGCCATCGGCTCGGGACGCCGCCGCTCGAAGTCCAGGGCGACGGGGTGGCCGAAGGGCCGGTCGAGGCGGAGGGGCTCGTCGCCGGCCTGGAAGGCGAGGAGCAGGTGCCCGCCGGGGGCCAGCACGCGCCGGATCTCCCCGAAGAGGTCCGGCAGCCGCTCCCACGGCGTGTGGATCGACGAGTACCAGGAGACCGCGCCCGCGAGGGCGCCGTCGGGCAGGTCCAGCTCCAGCATGGAGCCCTGCTCGAACCGGAGGCCGGGGTTCTCGCGGCGCGCGATCGCGAGCATCGAGGCGGAGAGGTCGAGGCCGAAGACCCGCAGGCCGAGCGAGGCGAGGTGGGCGGTGACCCGGCCGGGCCCGCAGCCCAGATCGGCCACCTGCCCCTCCGGTCCCACCAGCTCGGCGAAGGCGCTCATCAGCGCCCGGTCCAGCGGGGTGCCGGCGCCCGCGGACCGGAAGCGGTCGGCGTAGTCCTCGGCGATGGTGTCGTAGAAGGTCCGGGTGGTGTCCAGGAAGCCGGTGTCGTCAGTCATGGCGGGGACCCTAGCGGTGGCCGGCGGTGGCCAGTGACGGCGGGATTTCACCAAGAATTCAGAAACGGCCGCCGGAAAGGGCAGGAGCCCCGTCGCCGAAGTCGGCGCGGGGCTCCTTGGGTACTGCTGTCAATCAGACAGGAGTGACATTCTCCGCCTGCGGGCCCTTCGGACCCTGCGTGACGTCGAAGGACACCTGCTGGTTCTCCTCGAGGGAACGGAATCCCTGAGCGTTGATCGCGGAGTAGTGGACGAAGACGTCCGGGCCGCCGCCTTCCTGGGCGATGAAACCAAAGCCCTTTTCGGCGTTGAACCACTTCACGGTTCCGGTAGCCATAAGCCCTCCTTGGGCCCAAAGGGTTGCCCTGCTCCAGAACCAGCAAGTGTGAAGACGGGAATTCCGCACAACTGCATACGTCTGAGAACGACGAGAGCCCGCGGTCACATGCTCCGCAGGCTCTGTACTGCAAGGGAAACCAAACTGCAACTTGCTGTGAGCCTAGCACGCAGGGCCCCGAGCGCAACAGAGGCCAAGATCACTTCACCCGAATGTTTGAACGTCTCGGCCGTTCGGCTGACGCCGGAGTCGGCGGGGGCCGACGGGGCCGACGGGGGTCGGCAGCGGGCGGATACCGGGGGAGGGCTAGCCTCGCGATGTGGACAATTCTCGCACCCGGCCGCGCGTCGGCCACATCCAGTTCCTGAACTGCCTGCCTCTGTACTGGGGGCTCGCGAGAACAGGTACGCTCCTCGACTTCGAGCTGACGAAGGACACCCCGGAGAAGCTCAGCGAGCAGCTGGTGCAGGGCGATCTCGACATCGGTCCCGTCACCCTGATCGAATTCCTGAAGAACGCGGACGACCTGGTGGCCTTCCCCGACATCGCCGTCGGCTGCGACGGTCCGGTGATGTCGTGCGTGATCGTCTCGCAGGTCCCCCTGGACCGGCTGGACGGCGCCCGGGTCGCCCTCGGGTCGACCTCGCGCACCTCCGTCCGCCTCGCCCAGCTGCTGCTGGCCGAGCGGTTCGGCGTCCAGCCCGACTACTACACCTGCCCGCCGGACCTGAGCCTGATGATGCAGGAGGCCGACGCGGCCGTCCTCATCGGCGACGCCGCCCTGCGCGCGAACATGATCGACGGCCCGCGCTACGGCCTCGACGTGCACGACCTGGGCGCGCTGTGGAAGGAGTGGACGGGCCTGCCGTTCGTCTTCGCGGTCTGGGCGGCGCGCAAGGACTACGCGGAGCGCGAACCGGAGCTCACCCGCAAGGTGCACGAGGCCTTCCTCGCCTCCCGCAACCTCTCCCTCGAGGAGGTCGGCAAGGTCGCCGAGCAGGCGGCCCGCTGGGAGGCCTTCGACGAGGAGACCCTCGCGAAGTACTTCACCACCCTCGACTTCCGTTTCGGCGCCCCCCAGCTGGAGGCGGTCACCGAGTTCGCCCGGCGCGTGGGCCCGAGCACCGGCTTCCCGGCGGACGTGAAGGTGGACCTGCTCCAGGCCTGATCCGCGGCGGGCTTTTCGCGGGCCGCCCGCCACCCCCGCCCACTACCCTGCTCGCAGGTACTGGCGTACGGGGGAGGGGTGGACGCCATGCGGCCGCTCGAAGTCGACGAACCCACCGCCGTGGGGCCCTACCGGCTGCTCGGCCGACTGGGCTCCGGCGGCATGGGCCGCGTCTACCTGGGCCGCAGCGCGGGCGGCCGCACGGTCGCCGTGAAGATCGTGCACCCGCACTTCGCCCTCGACGAGGAGTTCCGGGCCCGCTTCCGGCGCGAGGTGGACGCCGCGCGCCGGGTGGGCGGCGCCTGGACCGCGCCCGTACTCGACGCCGACCCCGAGGCGCGGGTGCCGTGGGTCGCCACGGCATACGCGGCGGGTCCGTCCCTGACGGCGGCCGTCGCGGACGGCGGCCCGCTGCCGGCCCGCTCGGTGCGGGCGCTCGGCGCGGGACTGGGCGAGGCCCTGGCGGCGGTCCACGAGCTGGGCCTCGTCCACCGGGACGTGAAGCCGTCCAACGTCCTGCTGACCCTCGACGGCCCCCTCCTGATCGACTTCGGGATCGCCCGCGCCACGGACGGCACGGCGTCCCTGACCTCCACCGGCGTCTCCATCGGCTCGCCCGGCTACATGTCGCCCGAGCAGATCCTCGGCAGGGGCGTCACGGGCGCGGCGGACGTGTTCTCGCTGGGCGCCGTCCTCGCCTTCGCGGCGATGGGCGCGCCGCCCTTCCCCGGGGACTCCTCGGCCGCGCTCCTCTACAAGGTCGTCCACGAGGAGCCCCAGCTCGACGCCCTGGAGGAGGAGGCGGGCGGGGGGACGGGAGGGGAGACGGGCGGGGTTCTGCGGGACCTGGTGGCGGCGTGTCTGGCCAAGGACCCGGCGGCCCGGCCGACCCCCGGGGAGGTGGCCCGGCGTCTCGCACCCGAGGGCGCGGCCCGGCTCGTGTCCGGCGGCTGGCTGCCGGGGCCGCTGGTGGAGCGGGTCAGCCGGAGCGCCGTAGAGCTGCTGAACCTGGAGGCGGGGGCGCCGGCCCCGGGGCACCCGTCGGGGCCGGTGGGGTTCAGCCGGCCGTCGGTGACGGCGGGGGCGGCCGACGCGGGTGCCGCCGAAGGCGCTTTCGGCCCGCCACCGGTGATGCCGCCACCGGCCACTTCACCGGCTGCTCCACCGGCTGCTCCACCGGGCACTCCACCGGCCCCTCCGTTCCCCGGACCGAGGGGCGGCGAGGGACCGGGGGACGGCGGTCGGCCGGACGGCGGTCGGCCGGGAGGCGGTCGGCCGGGAGGCGACGACCCCGCACCGGGCGGGCTCGCCCTCTCCGTGGCCGCGACCGCCACCAGGTGCACCGGCGGACGCGGCCGTCGGCTCAGCTGCACCGTGGCACTCGCGGTGGCGGGAGCAGTGGCGGCGGTGACGGTCGGGTCGGTGTTCGTCCTGGACGTGCTGCCGGGCGACGGTGGCAAGACCACCCCCGGCGGAAAGGACACCGCCACGCAGTCGCCCGCCGCCCCCCGCACCGTTCCCGGGCGCTACCTCGGCACCTGGGAGGGCCAGGCGGTCGCTGCCGCCGAGGGCAGCCTGCCGCTCGGCACCTTCCGGCTGACGGTCGGGAAGGCCGACGTGGGGAAGCGCCTGGGCACCCTGCGCCACACCGACATCTTCGGCGGCATCTGTGATGACGTACTGACCCTGAAGAAGGTGACGGACAAACAGATCGTCACGAGCGCCGTGGGCGCCGAGGGCAACCGCGACGTCTGCAACCAGGCCCTCCACACCGTCCGCCTCACACCGGTCGGCGACGACCTCCAGTACGAGTCCGACAGCAAGGACTCGGGGCGGCCGAAGGCGCGCCTGTCGAAGGTCGAGTAGGCCGAGCAGGCCGAGTAACCGAGGCGTCGCGCCGGCGGGCCCGTCGTGCCCCTGCAACCGGGCCGGCCACCCCTGTCACTAGGGTGACTGCGACAACGAACACCGCCGCAGGAGCCAGCTGTTGGTCGGCGGCGCGTCACGACGGGGAAGGCCGGCCATGGAGACACTGCACTCGGACGATCCGCGGCAGCTGGGCAGTTACCGCCTCCTGCGCAGACTCGGTGCCGGTGGCATGGGCCGCGTCTACCTCGCCCGTTCGCCCGGTGGCCGCACCGTCGCCGTGAAGGTGGTCCGCCCCGATCTCGCGGCGGACGGTGACTTCCGTGCCCGTTTCCGGCACGAGGTGGAGATCGCGAGGGCGGTCTCCGGCCGGTTCACCGCCCCCGTCGTGGACGCCGACCCGGACGCCTCCCTGCCGTGGCTCGCCACCTCGTATGTCCTCGGTCCCGACCTGACGGACGTGGTCGCGGCGCACGGAGCGCTGCCGGAGCACACGGTCCGCGCGCTGGCCGCCGGGCTCGCCGCGGCCCTGAAGGACATCCACGCGGCGGGACTGATCCACCGCGACCTCAAGCCCTCCAACGTCCTGCTGGCCGCCGACGGACCGCGCCTCATCGACTTCGGCATCGCGCGGGCGGTGGACGGCAGCCGGATGACGCAGACCGGAGTGGTGGTCGGCTCGCCCGGTTACATGTCGCCGGAGCAGGCCATGGGCAAGGACGTCGGCACGGCGGGCGACGTGTTCTCGCTGGGTTCCGTGCTCGCGTTCGCGGCGACCGGGCGCAGCGTCTTCGGCGACGGCACGGCGTCGCACGCCGCGCTGCTCTACCAGGTCGTGCACGGTGAGGCCGACCTGACGGGCGTACCCCCGTCCCTGCTCGGGCTGATCCGCGCCTGCCTCATGAAGGACCCGGCGCAGCGCCCGGCGCCCGGGGAGATCGTCACGGCACTGGCCGGGCAGGGTATCGACGCCGCCCTGCACGACTGGCTGCCCTCGGCGGTGGCCTCGACGATCGCGACCCACGCCGCGGGGATCCTCGACCTGGAGGCACCCGAGGCACCCGAGGCACCCCCGAACGTCTCGCCGGCGCAGGCAGCCTCCGCGTTCGGTCCGGCGCCGACGATGCCGACCGGGACACCGTCGGCCGGTACGCCGCAGCTCGGGACCCCACCGGCCGGTACGCCGTCGGCCGGATACGGCACGCCGCCCGGTGGTACGCCGCCACCGTCACCCGGGTACGGCGCTCCCCTCCCCGGCACGGTGCAGGTCGGCGCGGGCGGGGCGTCGGCGCCGGACCGCTCCCGGCGGCGGGCGCTCGGTCTGGCGTTCGGCGCCGCGGCGGCGGTCGCGGTGGCCGGAGTCGGCGGCGGGTGGTTGCTCGCCTCCGGGGACGGGGACGGCGCCTCCGACGACGCGACGGACGCTCCGGGCAAGGGCGGGTCGGCAGAGCCCGTGGACGAGAACTTCACGACCCCGCCCGCCGGGGTGGCCCCGCAGCCGCTGTGGCACAAGTCGGCCGAGAAGGACAGCACCCACCCGCGCGTACCGCTCCTCACGCACGACGGACTGCTCCTGGTCAGCGGCGACCCGCTCGTGGCCTACGACGTGAAGACCGGCAAGGCCCGCTGGACCAAGGCGGGCATCTGCCGGCCCGGAGCCCTGCTCCTCTTCCACGGCGGCAAGGTGTTCCTCGCCGACGGCGACTACGAGGGCGCCTTGGTCGCCTACGACGTCAAGACCGGCGAAGAGGCCTGGCGCAGCCGTCTCGGCAAGCAGCTGTCCGTCGAGGACACGATCGCCATCGACGACAAGAACGTCTACGTCACGGCGAAAGACCACGGTCAGTCGAAGAGCGCCACCGAGTACCGCACGGCCGTCGCGGCCATCAGCCACACCACGGGAAGGACCGCGTGGGTCCAGCACCGGGACTGGGGCACGAAGGACTACGACGTCCAGGGCACCGCCTCGGGCAAGTACCTGGTCTACGCCGACTCGAACCTCAACCTCACCGTCCGGGACACCGCCACCGGCGGCCAGGTGTGGACCCGGAAGATCGGCGACGAGTGGTCCTGGCGGCCCACGGTCGCGAACGGCCTCGTCTTCCTCCCGGGCGACGCACTCGAGGCCGTCGACGTGGAGAAGGGCCGCACGGTCTGGACGCTCGACCCGGCCGGCCGCCGGGGCTTCGACAACCCGACGGTCTTCGACGGCGTGCTCTACGTCAGCGACCACGACGACGGCGTATGGGCGGTGAACGTCAAGACCGGCAAGCGGACCTGGCTCTGCGACGAACTGGACGTCGAGGGCCCGGAGTCGTTCCTCCGCGTGGGCTCGACCCTGTACGGCGCCACCGGCTCCCTCGACGGCGGCATCGTCGCCCTGGAGACGCGGACGGGCAAGCTCCGCTGGACGTACACCGACAGCAAGGCCGTCGGCGAGCCGTGGCAGGTCGCCCGCTCGGGGAACCGGCTGATGGCGACGCACGGCCACGAGATCTACGCGCTGCCGGCGGTGTAACGAGGGCGACGGGCCGCGGGGACCCCCTCGGTCCCGCGGCCCGTCATCCTTTCCGGTCGGCCGATGCCCGTCGCATCGGCGTCGCAGGTGACGTTCCGCTCGGCCGCGGCGCACGTCGGCCTCGTCTGGCTCGGGTACGTCCTTGCCGCCGTTCCAGGCCGGGTCGTAGGAGTCCACCTTCTCGGTGGCGGTGCGGACCCAGCCGTGCGCTCCGGACAGCGCGGTCTGTGCGGTGGTGAGTTCGCCGCGCGCCTTACGGCCGTCGCGCAGGGTGCCGGCGAGTTCGCGTACGCGTTGCGGGTCGCCCGGTGCCGGGTCCTTCTCCAGGTCGAGTACGTGCCAGTCCGTCGGCCTGTGCGACGCCGTGTTCTCCCCCGTGCACGTGCGATGCCTACTGCCTGGAACGTGCGTAGGGACTTATCGCAGGGGTGGGGAGGTTCAGCGGGTTGCCGTCTTGAGGTTCTGGACGAGTGCGGTGAAGGCTTCGACCGGGACGGTCACCGTGCCCCGGGAGGGAGCCTTCGAGTCGCGTATCGCGACGTGGGTGGGGAGCGGGGCGATCTCGACGCAGGTGTTGCCGTCGCCGCCCTCGGAGTAGGAGGACTTTCGCCAGTCGGTAGGTCCGGTCACGCCGCGAGCCTCACAGTTCCTTCGCCAGCTGATGGATGAAGTCCCGCGTCCGGGCGGGGTCGAGTGCAGCCTTCCTCACTTTACGGAACAGGGCCCGGAAGCGATCGAGCTGGGATTCGGCATCGAGGAAGGCAGTGCCGCTGGGGGAGTCGCGAAGTACGGTGTCCAGGCGTGGCAGCGGCCCGCCCACATGCATCATGGCGGCGCTGGCACCGGCGAAATGGTCCGTGTCGAACGGGACGACTCGTACCGTGACGTGCTCCCTCTCCGTCTCGTCCAGAATCCTCTGCAGTTGGGTACGAGTTACCTTGCGGTCGCCTACGCGGATGCGTAGCGCGGCTTCGTGAACGACGGTCTCGTACGGGGCCGGAGGGACACGCTCGATGACCGCACGGCGTCTCAGCCGGTGCTCGACACGCGGAGTCAGCTCGCTGTCGGGCAGTTCCGGGACCATGTAGCCGAAGACCGCGCGAGCGTAGTCCGGGGTCTGCAGCAGGCCGGGCACGTGCGTGATCACGACCTCGCGCAGGAATGTCGCGTGGTGTTCCACTTCGGCGACATCGAGGAAGACCGGGGGAAGGACACCCCGGAACTCCTCCCACCAGCCGTGGGTGCGCTCGGTGGCCATCGTTGCCAGGGCGTCGACCAGGGTGTCGTCGGCGCAGGCGTAGTGAGCGGCCAGTCTGCGCACGCGCTCCTCGCTCACTCCGGCGAAGCCGGCCTCGACCTGGCTCATCTGGGCCGAAGTCGAGCTGAGCAGCCCCGCCACTTCACGGGCTTTCAGTCCGGCGGCCTCCCGCAGTCTGCGTAGCTCCGTACCCAGACGCACCTGCCGCGCCGTCGGTCGACTTCTGGGCGCCACGCGACCCCTCCCGCTGCCAACTCGCCCTCCGGCTGTACCGCTTACGGGGTCAGATTAAGGCAACGGCTTGCGTGGGCAAAAATTTTTGCTCTACCGTCGGTGACGCGCAGAACACGCTGCGCCTACCTCGGTGTCGGAAGTGCACCGCTTCGTCACGCCTTGACGGTGCGGCGATGCCACCGGCCCCCTTCCCTCTACCTGATCGGAGATCAGTCATGCCCGAAGCCCTGCCGACCGACCCGGCCACCCCCTGGGAGTACACCCTCTACATCCCGAACGACCTGCGCGCCGTCACCGTCTGCCGCCGCACCCTCCGGCTCATCCTCACCATGCACGGACTCATCCGCCTCGTCGACACCGCCGAACTGCTCGCCACGGAGCTGGTCTCCAACGCCGTACGCCACACGAAGGGACCCGCTGCCCTGCGCGTGCGGTGGGCGGCCGGCGTGCTGCGGGTGGGGGCGTGGGACGCCGACCCGGAACCGCCCGAGCCGCCGGGGAAGTGGGCGTCGCTCGCCGATGCGGAGGAGGGGCGGGGGCTCGCGCTGGTGCGGGAGTGTGCCGACGTGTGGGGGTGGCAACCGCTGGCCAGGGGCGGGAACCGGGGCAAGTACGTGTGGTGTGACCTCGTCGCGGCGTAGCGCGTTGATCGCGTCGTACAGGAAGGAGAGCTGATGGTCAGCTCGTCGCACGAGGCGCTGCACTGGGTCTTCCAGAAGGACCCCGCGCTGCTGACGCGGGCGTTTCAGAGCGTGCTGCGTGTTCCGTTCCCGGAACCGCGTGACTTCGCGGTCCTGAACACCGACGTCACCGAGATCGAGCCCGTCGAACGGCGTGTGGACACGCTGATGCGGGTCGACACGGACGAAGGCACGTACCTCCTCGTCGTCGAGGCGCAGGGGAAGCAGGACGAGGGCAAGCGCGGCAGCTGGCCCTACTACCTCTCGTACTTGTACGCGAAGTACGGCTGGGAGCCTGTGCTCGTCGTGATCACACAGAACAGCGCGACGGCGCGCTGGGCGGCGCAGCCGATTCGGCGGGGCCTGCCCGGCTGGCACTCGATGACGGTGCGCCCGCTCGTGATCGGCCCGGACAACGTGCCGGTGATCGCAAGTGAGCGGGAGGCCGAGAGGGACATTCCGCTCGCCGTCCTGTCGGCCATGACGCATGGGCGGGGCGCCAAGGCCGCCGCCATACTGGAGCCGTTGGCTTTCGCTCTGCGGACTGTCGATGCCGAGAGTGCGGCGGTGTTCGGACAGCTCATCGAATCGTGCCTGGCGGATTCCCGGGCCAAGGAGATCTGGAGGGACCTGATGTCGGAGATCCGCTACTTCTTCAACAACCCGGTGGCCGAGAAGGTCCGCGAGGAAGGCCGGGTGGAGGGGCGTGAGGAAGGACGCGTCGAGGATCGGGCCGAGATGACCCTGCGGATCCTGGAGTGGCGGGACATCCCGGTGTCCGATGCAGTGCGGGAGCGTGTGCTTGCCTGCTCGGATCTGAACCAGCTCGAAGTCTGGGCTCGGCGTGCCGTGACCGCGGAGCGGGCCGAGGACCTGTTCAGCGATTGATGGACCGGATCTCCTGGACCTCCATGTCCTGGACCTCCATGTCCTGGACCTCCATGTCCTGGACCTCCATGTCCTGGATCTCTGTAGGCTCAGCGCATCCCTCATACCGGACGCTCCCGTGTCTTCTCCGGCACGGCCCACGACCCAGGACATCGCCATGCCGCGACGCCGTACCTCAAGCTCCGCAAGCTTGACGGCTGCCCCGGCTCCGAGGAACCGGACGCCTCAGCCGGTGCGGGTGCGGCGTCGGTCGTTCGGGGACTTCGTCAAGGCGTTCCTCGCCTTCGTCGTCCTGGCCGCGCTGTCCGGCGTCGGGGTGCCGGGGCGGGTGCCGGGTTCCGGGCCCAGTCAGCTGCCGGCGCGGCAGCTCGTCGCCGCCCTGCTGCTCGTCGGCGCCGACCTCGAGGGCGTACGCCTGCTCGACCGGTCGCTGCGCGACCTGCCGCGACGGCGTCGCGGCAGCGGGCTGAGCCGAGCCGCCGGATGAGCCTCGATCACCTCGACGTCATCGTCATCGTCGTCGCCGCGGTGTGGGGCGCGGTGACGGGAGCGCTGCTGCCGCGGGCCGCCTACCGCTTCTCCGCCCCCTCGGGAGAGGCGTGGCGCGAGCGGTGCCCCGGCGCGCACCCCGTCCGGGGCTGGCTCGGGCGGGCGCGGTGCGGGCCGTGCGCGGCCGAGGCGGTCGCGGGCGGGGAGCCGGGTGGGTCGGTCGCGGGTGGGCCGGTCGCGGATGGGCAGCCGGGCGGGCCCCGCGGTGGCGGGCCGGTCGCGGACCGGTCTGTCACGGGCGGGCCGGCCGCGCACGGGCAGTCGGGCGGGCCGGTCGCGCACGGGCAGTCGGGCGGGCCGGCCCGGTACGGCCCCCGTACCGCCCCCCTCGCCGCCGTCACCGCTCTCGTCTGCGTCGCCCTCGCCGCCGCCACCGGTACCCGGCCCGAGCTGGCCGTCTGGCTGCTGCTCGCGCCGGCCGGCGTGCTGCTGGCCGTCGTCGACCTGCGGGTACGGCGCCTGCCCGATCCCCTCACCCTGCCGCTCGCCGGCGCCGCGCTCGTCCTCCTCGGTCTCACCGCCCTCGTACCCGAGCACGCCGGGGAGTGGACCACCGCCCTGCTGGGCGCCCTCGCCCTCGGCGCCGGCTACCTCGTGCTGTTCCTCATCAACCCGGCCGGCATGGGCTTCGGCGACGTCAAGCTCGCGCTGGGCGCCGGTGCGGTCCTCGGCTGGTACGGCTGGCCGACGGTGATGCTCGGCACCTTCGCCGGGTTCCTGCTCGGCGCGCTCTACGGCGGCGCCCTCGTCGTCACCCGGCGGGCGGGGCGCAGGACGGCCATCCCGTTCGGGCCGTTCCTGATCGCGGGCGCGTTCCTCGGCGTCCTCGCGGGCGCCTACGCGGCCTGAGGATCAGCGCCGAAAAGGGCTGGCGTAGGCTGGCCTGGTCCGTCCACAACCCTTACGAACTCTGCGAAAGGGACGCCGGTGACCGAGAAGGCCGACCTTCAGCCCATCCTCGACCGCGCCGCCGCCGGTGGGCGGATCACCCCCGAAGAGGCGCTCGCCCTCTACCGCGACGCCCCGCTGCACGCGCTCGGCGCCGCCGCCGACGCCGTACGCAGGCGCAGGTACGCCGGCACCGAGCACATCGCCACGTACATCATCGAGCGCAACATCAACTACACGAACGTGTGCGTCACGGCGTGCAAGTTCTGCGCCTTCTACGCGGCCCCCAAGGACACCAAGAAGGGCTGGAGCCGCGACCTCGACGACATCCTGCGCCGCTGCGCGGAGACCGTCGAACTGGGCGGCACGCAGATCATGTTCCAGGGCGGCCACCACCCGGACTACGGCGTCGAGTACTACGAGAAGCACTTCGCCGCCATCAAGAAGGAGTTCCCGCAGCTCGTCATCCACAGCCTGGGGGCGAGCGAGGTCGAGCACATGGCGCGGATCTCGAAGGTGTCGGTCGAGGAGGCCATCACCCGGATCCACGAGGCCGGGCTCGACTCCTTCGCCGGCGCCGGCGCCGAACTGCTCCCGGAGCGCCCGCGCAAGGCCATCGCCCCGCTGAAGGAGTCCGGCGAGCGCTGGCTGGAGATCATGGAGATCGCGCACCGGCTGGGTGTCGAGTCGACCTCCACCATGCTCATGGGCACCGGTGAGACCAACGCCGAGCGCATCGAGCACCTGCGCATGATCCGGGACGTGCAGGACCGCACCGGCGGCTTCCGCGCCTTCATCCCGTACACCTACCAGCCCGAGAACAACCACCTGAAGGGCCGCACGCAGGCCACGCTCTTCGAGTACCTGCGGATGATCGCCATCGCCCGGCTGTTCATGGACAACGTCGCCCACATCCAGGGCTCCTGGCTCACGACGGGCAAGGAGGTCGGCCAGCTCTCCCTGCACTACGGCGCCGACGACCTCGGCTCGATCATGCTGGAGGAGAACGTGGTGTCGTCGGCCGGTGCCAAGCACCGCTCCAACCGGCTGGAGATCATCGACCTGATCCGCAAGGCGGGACGCGTACCGGCGCAGCGCGCCACGACGTACGAGCACCTCGTCGTGCACGACGACCCGGCGAACGACCCCGTCGACGAGCGCGTCGTCTCCCACATCTCGTCGACGGCCATCGAGGGCGGCACCGCCCACCCGGAACTGAAGCTGCTCGCCTCCAACTGAGGACCGACCAGACCGACGAGACCGGCCAGACCGACGAGACCGGCCAGACCGGCCAGCGAGAACCGACCGAGAACCGACGACCGACTACGGGCGACCGACTTCACCGTGCTGACGATTCACGCCGCCGACCGGGTGCGGTACACCTGGGGCTCCGCACCGGCCGAGGACATCGAGGACGGTGCCGTCGCCGTCGAGGGCGGCCGGATCGCCGCCGTGGGACCGCTCGCCGAACTGGCGGAACGGTTCCCGGCCGCGCGGGTGCGGCGCTGGCCCGGTGTCCTCGGTCCCGGGCGGGTCCACGAGGGCCCGCTGCCGGACGCGCCCACGCCGCGCGAGCGGATCCACGCCGTGCTGAAGCTGGGCGCGGTGGCGGTCCTGGCGGAGCACGTCGACGCGCCCGGACTGCGGGCGGCGGCCGAGCGCAACGACGTCGTGGTCCTCGCCCGGTCCCGTCCCACCGCCCTCGTCGGCCTCGGCCGGGCGGACCTCGCCGTACTCGACGACAGCGGTGCGTGCGTCGCCACCGTGTGCGCGGGACGCCTGGTGCACCGGCGCCGCTGACCAGCGCCCGTCAGCCCCCGAACGCCACTCGTCAGCTCCCGAACGCCACCCGTCAGCCCTCGAACGCCACCCGTCAGCCCCCCAACGCCTCCCCGAACGCCCCCGCCTCCTGCGTCACGCCGCTGCAGTCGGTCGCCGCGTCGTCCGCGTCCTCGTCGCCGTCCTCGCACTGCCGGTCGCGGAACGCCGCCCACATCGACACCCAGGCGATCCCCTTCTCCTGTGCGAAGGCCCGGACCTCGGCGGCGTCCGCGAGCGTGAACGTCTCACCGGCGACGTCGTTGACGCCGAGCATCGACGTCAGCGCCATGCCCCGCCAGGCGTCCGCGTCCGAGGTACCGAAGGTCTCCGTCAGCTGGGTGTGCGCGGCCTTCGCCGAGGCGAGGGCGTAGTCGCCCATGTCACCGTCGTACGACTCGCCGTAGTTCATGGTCATGAGGTTGACCGTGGAGACCCGTACGCCGTGGTCGTTGGCGGACGCCAGCAGTGCCAGGGAGTCGGCGTCCAGGCCGGAGGGCATCACCGGCAGCGTGAAGGAAACCTCCAGGTCGCTCCGCTCCTCCTGGAGCAGCGCGATCGCCTCCGAGCGCAGGGCGACGGAGCCGGCGTCCGTCAGCTCGTCACCCTCGATGTCGAAGTCGGCTCGCGTGGAACCGGCCGCGTCCAGGGCCGCGCCGTACGCGTCGGCCAGGTCCGGGGCGCTGTCGCAGGCCGCCGCCAGTTCCGTGCCGGAGGCGCCGCCGAAGGAGACGCGGACGGTGGCGCCGGACTCCTTCAGTTCCGCGATGCGTGAGGCGACGGAGGCGTCGTCGATGTCCTGGACGCCGTTCCAGCGCGGGACGCAGTCGTCGCCGGAGGAGATGACGAACGCCAGGTTGTACGTCGCCGGGGAGCCGCCGGAGTCGGTCGCGGAGGCCGTGGTGGCGCTGACGTAGGGGGCG
The DNA here is from genome assembly GCF_049975785.1 of Streptomyces sp. WG7. Taxonomy (NCBI): domain Bacteria; kingdom Bacillati; phylum Actinomycetota; class Actinomycetes; order Kitasatosporales; family Streptomycetaceae; genus Streptomyces; species Streptomyces sp. WG7. Next base: position 69,935 of record NZ_JBNGGE010000017.1, on the reverse strand, counting down.
TAGGCGGTGACCGGCGCGGACGACTCGGACGGTGCCGTGGTGGCCTTGTCCCCCGTGCCGCCCGCGTCGCCCGTGCCGTCGCCCGTGCCGTCGTCCTGCCCGGCGCAGCCCGCGGTGGCCAGGGCGAGGGCGAGCAGCAGGGCGCACCCGGCCGCCGCCTTCCGGTAAGCCCTCATGTGCAGCACGCTCCCGTTCTCGTCGTCGGACGAGTGAACCTCTCACGTGTTGCTGGGGCTTTCCTGAGGAAAGGGGCCGCGTCCCCCTCGTCTCACAGGACGCGGACAGGCTGCGGTGCCTTTCATCGGAATCTCACATCGCGGTCCGAGTTCGCGACAGGCAAGGGTCCCTAACGTCCGGGGAATGCATTCCGAGCCTGCCTTCGAATCCCGCGCCGCCGCCGGCGAGACGCCCGCGCGCGGACGCCGTCGCAAACGCGGCAACGGGTCCGCGGAAGGGCCCGTGTTCGTCGACAACTCCGGACGCCGGGCGCGGCTGTCGCGCCGCCTGGGCCTCCTGGTCGGTGCGGTCTGCGTCGGTTACGCGGCCGTCCTGGGCCTGGCCTTCATGGGCGTCGGCACCTCGCTGAACCCGTCCTCGCTGCTGCCGTTCGGAGGCGGACAGGACGGCGGCCCCGGACCGGGCGGTGGCGGCCCCGGGCCGGGCGGTGGCGCGGGACCACAGGGCGGCGTCATGCCCACGGGCGCCCCGCCCTCCGGCGCCTCCTCCGCGCCCGAGGGCGCCCCGCCCTCCGGCGCCACCGACGCAGCGTCCGGCGCCCCCTCCGCGCCCGCCTCCACCGCCCCCGCCGCCGCCCCTTCCGACGCAGCCTCCGCCGCCCCCTCCACGCCCGCCCCCACCGCTTCCTCCGGCGCCACCGCTCCCAGCGCCGCCACCACCGACTGACCGGACTCCCCCACCTCCATGACCACGACCACATCCCCCTCCCCGCCCTCCCGCGGACGCCGCCGAGCCCCCACCCGCATCGAGCGGGCCGCCGGCCGCGCCGCCGCCCTCCAGCGCCCGCGGGTCCTGCTCGCCCTGCTGCTCCTGCTCGCGCTGACCTGCGTGATGCTCCTCGACGGCTACCTGCGCGCGGAGGTCGGCGGCGACCAGCGGGTCCGCACCGGCGCGAGCGCGAGCGACGTACCCGACGAGGTCCTCGACGGCGGGCCGATCCTCACCTTCCGCGGCGGACAGGCCACCACCGTCTCCGTCCCGGACAAGACGATCGCCCTGACCTTCGACGACGGACCGAACCCCACCTGGACGCCGCAGGTGCTGGAGATCCTGGAGGAGTACGACGTGCCCGGCACGTTCTTCCTGGTCGGCTCGATGGTCTCCCGCTACCCGGACATCGTTCGGGACCTGGTCGAGCAGGGCAACGAGGTGGGCGTCCACACCTTCACCCACGTCGACCTCTCCTACCAGAGCGACGCCCGCGTCACGCGCGAGATCGAACAGACCCAGCTCGCCCTCGCGGGCGCGGCCGGCATCACCACGACGCTGTTCCGGGCGCCGTACTCCTCCGAGACGGACGCCATCGACAACTACAGCTGGCCCGTCTACGAGAAGCTCGGCGAGGACGGCTACACGAGCGTCTTCATCGACACCGACAGCGACGACTGGAAGCGGCCCGGCGTCTCGAACATCGTCGAGTGGGCCACGCCGGAGGACGACGAGGGTGCCTCCGTCCTCTTCCACGACGCCGGTGGCGAGCGGTCGCAGACGATCGAGGCGCTGCCGAAGTACATCGAGAAGATGAAGGCGAAGGGCTACACCTTCACCACCATCAGCGGCGTCATGGCCGAGCAGCAGCCCTCCGACGGGCCCGGGGCCCCGGCCCAGGCGTCCGGCACCGGAACCGGCGGGCTCCAGGCCGCCCACCACAAGGCCACCGGCACGACCCTCTACGAGGGCAAGGCGCTCATCGCGGCCGTCGCCGTCGCCGAGTGGACGGTGCCGGCACTGTCGGTGGGACTCATGGTCGTGGGCGTCGCCGTCATGGGCCGCTTCGGGATGATGCTGATCCTCGCCCGCCGCCACCACCGACAGCGCAACAGACGCCGCTTCAGCTGGGGGCCGCCCGTCACCGGCCCGGTGAGCGTGATCGTCCCGGCGTACAACGAGAAGGAGTGCATCGCCAACACGCTCCGGTCGCTGGCCCGCAGCACCCACCCGATCGAGATCATCGTCGTGGACGACGGCTCGACGGACGGCACGGCCGAGATCGCCGAGTCCCTCGGCCTGCCGGGCGTCCGCGTCGTCCGGCAGGCCAACGCGGGCAAGCCCGCCGCCCTCAACAACGGTGTGCGGCACGCCCGGTACGACATCGTCGTGATGATGGACGGCGACACCGTCTTCGAACCGGACACCGTACGGCACCTGGTGCAGCCCTTCGCCGACCCCGGCGTCGGCGCCGTCGCGGGCAACGCCAAGGTCGGCAACCGGCGCACCCTCATCGGCGCCTGGCAGCACATCGAGTACGTGATGGGCTTCAACCTCGACCGGCGCATGTACGACCTGCTGCGCTGCATGCCGACCATCCCCGGCGCGATCGGCGCGTTCCGCCGCGAGGCGGTCCTGGAGGCCGGCGGCATGAGCGACGACACGCTCGCCGAGGACACCGACATCACCATCGCCCTGCACCGGGCCGGACGGCGGGTGGTGTACGAGGAGCACGCCCGGGCCTGGACGGAGGCGCCGGGCTCGCTGGGACAGCTCTGGTCGCAGCGCTACCGCTGGTCCTACGGCACCATGCAGGCGCTGTGGAAGCACCGCCGCTCCCTGACGGACAAGGGGCCCTCGGGCCGCTTCGGGCGGGTCGGCATGCCACTGGTCGTGCTCTTCCAGGTGGTCACGCCGGTCTTCGCCCCGCTCATCGACGTGTTCACCGTCTACTCGATGGTCTTCGTCGACTTCCGGTCGGCACTGCTCGCGTGGCTGGCGGTGCTCGGCGTCCAGCTCGTCTGCGCGGCCTACGCCTTCCGGCTCGACCGGGAGAAGTACCGGTACCTGCTGATGATGCCGCTCCAGCAGCTCGCCTACCGGCAGATGATGTACCTCGTCCTCATCCACTCCTGCGTCACCGCCCTCACCGGCGGCCGGCTGCGCTGGCAGAAACTGAAGCGGACGGGCGAGGTGGGGACGCTGGCGGGGGCCACGGGGTCCAAGGGGTCTACGGAGACCACGGGGACCACCGGGTCTACGGAGACCGCGGAGACCACGGAGACCACCGGGCCCACCGGGCCCACCGGGCCCACCGGGCCCACCGGGCCCACCGGGCCCACCGGGCCCACCGGGCCCACCGAACCCACCGAACCCACCGGGCCCACCGGGCCCACGGAGACCACGGGGCCCCTCGGGTCCACGGAGACAACGGGGACCGGCTGATGGGCGCGCACCGGAAGGGAGCGGTGCGCCGTGCTCCCGAGGCACACCGCGGGAGCACGCTTCCCACGGTGGGCGCGGGCGTATCGCCGGCGCGCGACCGGTACTTCGACACCCTGCGCGCGCTCGCCCTGGTCCGGGTCGTCGCGTACCACGTCTTCTGCTGGCCCTGGGCCGGGCTGGTCTTCCCCTCCATGGGGGTCATGTTCGGCCTGGCCGGCACCCTGATGGCCAAGTCACTCGGGCGCCCGGCCCCGACGGTGATCCGGAACCGGCTGCGCCGCCTGCTCCCACCGTTCTGGTGCTGGGGCGTCGTCGTGGTGGGCGCGATGCTGGTGCACGGGTGGATGCCGGGGTGGCAGCTCGTCTTCTGGATCGTGCCGCTCGGCGATCCGCCCGGCAGCGCCTGGGGCGAACAGGCCTGGGAGGTCCTCTGGTACCTGCGTACGTACCTGTGGTTCGTCCTGCTCTCCCCGCTGTTGCTGCGCGTGTTCCGGCTCGCTCCCGTGCCGGTGCTGCTGCTGTCCCTCGGCCCCGTCCTGGCCCTCCGGTTCGCCTGGCAGCCGCCGGAGAACCGCTTCGGGGCCGGACTGCTCGACCTGGCGACGTACCTCTTCTGCTGGCTCCTGGGCTTCGCGCACCGCGACGGCGTGCTGCGGCGACCGAAGCCGGCCGCGGTCGTCACCCTGTCGCTCGGCGCACTCGCCTACGGCGCCTGGTACGCGTTCGCGCACCAGGCCGAGTACGGCACGTACGACCTCGACGACATCCCGCTCGCCCAGGCCTTCTGGTCGGCCGGGTTCGTGACGCTGCTGATGTACGCCAAGGAGCGGCTCGGTATCGGCTTCACGGGGCTCGCCCGGTTCCCGTGGCCGGACAGGCTGGTGACCGTCTTCAACGCCCGCGCGGTGACGGTCTACCTCTGGCACGAGCTCGCCCTCGTCCTGGCGGTGCCGCTGATCGACCGGTTCTGGGAGGTGCCAACGTTCGAGGCGTACCTGCCGCTGGACAGCCAGTGGTTCCTGCTGGGGGTGGGGTGGGCCCTGATCGCGGCGTTCGTGCTCCTGTTCGGGTGGGTGGAGGATGTCGCCGCGCGCAGGAGGCCGCGCCTGCTGCCGTGAGCCCGTCCGCGCCGGAAGGGACGCGTGCTGCAACAATGGGCCCGTGACCCGCGCTTCCCTGAACAAGCAGCCGCACGAAGTCGCCTCGATGTTCGACCACGTCGCGGAACGGTACGACCTGACGAACGCCGTTCTGTCGCTCGGCCAGGACCGGGCCTGGCGCAAGGAGGTCGCCAGGGCCGTCGACGCCCGCCCCGCGCAGAAGATCCTGGACCTCGCGGCCGGCACCGCGACCTCCTCCCTGCCCTTCGCCCGCACCGGTGCCTACGTCGTCCCCTGCGACTTCTCCCTCGGCATGCTCCAGGTCGGCAAGGAGCGGCACTCCTGGCTGCCGTTCACCGCGGGCGACGCGACCCGGCTGCCGTTCCGGGACGACACCTTCGACGCCGTCACCATCTCCTTCGGGCTGCGCAACGTGCAGGACACGGACGCCGCGCTGCGCGAGATGCACCGGGTGACGCGGCCCGGCGGGCGGGTCGTCATCTGCGAGTTCTCGCACCCCACCTGGACGCCGTTCCGCACCGTCTACACCGAGTACCTGATGCGCGCCCTGCCGCCGGTGGCCCGCGCGGTGTCGTCCAACCCCGACGCGTACGTCTACCTCGCCGAGTCCATCCGCGCCTGGCCCGACCAGCCGGCGCTCGCCCAGCGGCTGGGCAAGGCCGGCTGGACCAAGGTGGCGTACCGGAACCTGACGGGCGGCGTGGTGGCGCTGCACCGGGGCTACAAGGAGAGCGGGTCCGAGGAGCGCTGAGGAGGTTCGCGGCGGGCTGGGCACCAGGCCGACCGGGCGCAGTACGCGAACGTCGGATTTCTCGGTCACCGGGCGCACGGACATCGCCCCTCCCCAGCGGTACCCGGCGGAGCAGCTCCGTCGCGCACCGCCCGGAAGCATCACCGTGCCAACCCATTACCGCCCGTCATGACCCGTTGTGCAGAGGGAGCCGGTAGCAGTGCCCCCGCTGCTGCGAGAGCGGGGTGGTGAAGACCTCGGCGAGTCGCATGCCCAGCCGCTCCGTGACCGCGATGGACCGCGCGTTGCGGGCGTCGACCATCGCGACCACCTCCGCCACACCCGCCGCCCGAACCCGCTCCAGCGTCTGCCGGGCCGCCGCCGTGACGTAGCCCTTGCCCCAGTGCGCCCGCCCGAGGCGCCAGCCGATCTCGATCTCGCCCTGGGGGCCCCAGTCCTGCGGCCACGGCTGGGCGCCGGTGAAGCCTATGACCCGGCCGTCCTCGTCCACGACGGACCACAGGCAGAAGCCGCGCTCGGCGTCGTGCCGCCGCTGGCGGGCGGTGAGTTCCTCGTAGACGGACAGTTCCGCGGACCTCCCGCCGTGGAACTCCATGACGTCCGGGTCGTCGAAGATCCGGTGCCAGGCGACGGCGTCCTCGTCGGTGGGGACGCGCAACCGTACAGCGGGGAGAGGTCGCTTCACTGGGCAGCCCTTCAGCCGGGTGGTCGGTGACGCTGAATAGACTGCCCATGTCCAGTGCCCGTCGGCACGCAGATTCCGAACTCTGGGGAGATCCCGCCGTGACCGAGCCCCTCTCCGACAACACCGCCGATGTGATCGTCGTGGGCGCGGGGCCAGCCGGCTCCACCACCGCCTACCACCTGGCCAAGGCAGGGCTCGACGTCCTCCTGCTGGAGAAGACCGCCTTCCCCCGGGAGAAGGTCTGCGGTGACGGACTCACCCCGCGCGCGGTGAAGCAGCTCGTCGCCATGGGCATCGACATCTCCGAGGAGGCCGGCTGGCTGCGCAACAAGGGCCTGCGCATCATCGGCGGCGGCTCCCGCCTCCAGCTGGACTGGCCGGATCTCGCCTCCTTCCCCGACTACGGACTCGTCCGCAAGCGCGACGACTTCGACGAACAGCTCGCCCGGCAGGCCCAGAAGGCCGGCGCGCGCCTGTACGAGCGCTGCAACGTCGGCGCCCCGGTCGTGGACGACCGCACCGGCCGCATCACCGGCGTGCACGCCAAGCTGGGGGAGGAGAAGCGCGAGGTCACCTTCCACGCCCCGCTGGTCGTGGCCGCCGACGGCAACTCCACGCGGCTGTCCCTGGCGATGGGCCTGCACCGCCGCGAGGACCGTCCGATGGGCGTCGCGGTCCGTACGTACTTCACCTCGCCGCGCCACGACGACGACTACCTGGAGTCCTGGCTGGAACTCTGGGACCGCCGCGGCGCCCAGGACCGCCTCCTGCCGGGCTACGGCTGGATCTTCGGCATGGGCGACGGCACTTCGAACGTCGGCCTGGGCGTCCTGAACACCTCCGCCTCCTTCAAGGAACTCGACTGGCGCGAGATCCTCAAGGCCTGGTGTGCCTCCATGCCGGAGGACTGGGGCTACACCCCGGACAACATGACCGGCCCGATCCGCGGCGCCGCCCTCCCCATGGCCTTCAACCGCCAGCCCCACTACACCAAGGGCCTCCTCCTCGTCGGCGACGCCGGCGGCCTGGTGAACCCCTTCAACGGCGAGGGCATCGCCTACGCCATGGAGTCCGGCCAGATCGCCGCCGACGTCATCGTCCAGGCACACGCGCGGGCCACGCCGGCCCAGCGCGAGATCGCCCTGCAGCGCTACCCGCGCGTCCTCAAGGACACCTACGGCGGCTACTACAACCTGGGCCGCGCCTTCGTGAAGCTCATCGGCAACCCGAAGGTCATGCAGATCGCGACCCAGCGCGGCCTCACCCACCCCATCCTGATGAAGTTCACCCTCAAGATGCTCGCCAACCTGACGGACCCGACGGGCGGCGACGCGATGGACCGCATCATCAACGGACTGAGCAAGGTCGCACCGAAGGCCTGATCGGGCGGGTCAGCCGAGGGCCGCGGCGTTGGCGGCCCGGCGCGCGAGGACCTCGTCCCGCCGGTCCGCCGACTGCCGCAGCGCCGCCTTCCGGTCCCGGCCGGAGAGACGGTCCAGATAGACGCGTCCGTTCACGTGGTCGGTCTCGTGGGCGAGGCAGCGCGCGAAGTAGCCGGTGCCCTCGACGACGAGCGGGGCGCCGTCCCGGTCGAGGCCCCGTACGACGGCCCGGTCGGGCCGGGGTACGGCCATGACGGCGCCCGGCACCGACAGACACCCCTCACCCTCGTCGAGCAGCCGGCGTGCGGCCGGGTCGAGGGGCTCCAGCACGGGGTTGACGATGTGCCCGACATGTCGGACACCGTCGTCGTCGAGGCAGTCGTAGACGAACACACGCAGCTCCACGCCCACCTGATTCGCCGCCAGTCCGGCCCCCTCGGCCACGTACATCGTGCGGAACATGTCGTCGACGAGCGCGGCGAGGTCGGGTCCGAACTCGGTGACGTCCCGGCACGGCCTGTGCAGCACCCCTTCGCCGACCTCGGTGACACGCCGCACCGACCCGCGCCGGGCCTCGGGCGCGAGCGGCGGGTAGGAGGCGGCGGCGGGCCGGCCCTGTACGAACACACTCGGCATGACGTTCTCCTTCGGCTCGTGGACGGGCCGACGGGAAACCGGCCCGCGCCGAGCATGCCAGGAGAGGCCGAAGGGCCGCTGCCCCTTGAGTGGCTGCGGCCCTTCGTGCGGATGTGTCCGCCTTGCGCGGGTGCGCGGGTGCGCGGGTGCGCGGGTGCGCGTGCGTGGACTACAGGACGCGCACCGCACCGCTCGGCGGGTCGTACGACAGCGACGCCTTGACGACACCGGTGGACGAGTTCTGCGCGCCGACGAACATGCCGTCACCGACGTACACGCCCACGTGGTACGCGCTGCCCGCACCGCCCCAGTACAGGATGTCGCCCGGCTGGAGGTTGTCCAGTCCGACCTGGGTGCCGGCGGTCGACTGGGCCTGGGAGACGCGCGGCAGGTCGATGTTGACCTGCTTGAAGGCGGCCTGCACCAGACCGGAGCAGTCCCACGAGTTGGGGCCGGTACCGCCGGAGACGTAGGCGTCGCCGACCTGGGACTGCACGAAGGAGACGACCGCGGCGGCCGAACCGGTGGCCGAGGACGAGGACGAGGACGAGCTGCTGCTGCCGACGCTGCTGCCCGAGCCGTCGGAGGACCCGGTGTCCACCGAGGCGCTCAGAGCGGCGCGCTCGGCGCTGCGCGAGGCGCGCTCGGCGGCCGCCTTGCGCGCGGCCTCCGCGGCCTGCTGCTTCGCTGCAGCGGCCTTCTTCTTGGCCTCGGCGAGGTCCGCCTCGGCCTTCTTGGCGGCCTGCGCGGCGGCCGCGTCACGCTCGGCCTGCAGCTCGTAGCTCGCGGCCGCCTGCTGCGTGACGTCCGCGGACTGGGCGATCTGAGCGGCCAGGTCGGCCGTCAGGGTGGGCAGTTCAAGGGTCTGCGTCACCGGTTCGGCCGCGTTGGCCGAACCCGACGCCCCGGCCACTGCCAGGGTGCTGAGGACGCCACCGGCAACTCCGGCCCGCATCGCGATGGTCGACGCGCTGCGGCGGGGCTTCCGGTGGCTGCGTATGTGAGCGGTGTGGGACATAGGGACAACCGGTATCAGGAGCTCCTCCATACCTTCAAGAAACGTGTGCTGCGACACAGTTGTTCAATCAGGAGTCGAATCCCGGGCGTGTCGCTCCTTATTGACGCCCTAGCGGACATTGCGGGCGGCCCGTAACCGGCCTGTGATCACGGCCTTTGATCGTTACGCCCGAATTGCCCCGCGCTTACCACTTGTTGGGACAGTTGGCCAAGCCCGGTTCTCAGACGTCTCTCATGGATGTGGCGCACGTCACGGAACGGTTGCCCTGTCGGTCGCGTCCGTGACGCGAGGCCGGGTCGCTCGTGCTCGTGAACGCGTGCACGCGTCCACATCGCACCCGGTGCCTCCCTCCGATGTGTGAACGCGTCCTCTATCAAGTGATCCAGTCCAGCGCCAATTTGCATGCAAGGGAAGCATCTTGATATTGAGACGCACCCTGATCGCCACCTCTGGCCAGCGATGATGAGCGAAAATGTCACCTCTGGTGATCAGGTGAACGCTTCCTGTGTGAAGATCACCGCTCATCCGACTTCATGATCCTTCGTCAGGTGGTGGAGATCACAAAGCTTGTGCGATACCCCGTGTCGCAGATCACAGAGTGGCGGGCATAGGATGCGAGGCAGTTGGGCTTGTGACCTGCTTCACATGTTCGCGATCTTCGCCGGGACGAGCGGGGCTCGTGGGGTTGCTGGGGCGGTGGTGAGTCCGATGCAACCTCCCCGGTCTCGGCTTCGCTCGACCAGGGGGGAGCCCATGCAGTCAATGCCGACTGAGAGGAGCGAGGAGCGGTGAACGCGTATGCGCCCATCCTCGTACTGGGAGCCCTCGGGGCAGGCTTTGCGATCTTCTCCGTGGTCATGGCCACGCTGATCGGTCCGAAGCGGTACAACCGGGCGAAGCTCGAGGCCTACGAGTGCGGCATCGAGCCGACCCCCACGCCGGCCGGCGGCGGGCGCTTCCCCATCAAGTACTACCTGACGGCGATGCTCTTCATCATCTTCGATATCGAGATCGTCTTCCTCTACCCCTGGGCCGTCACCTTCGACGCCCTGGGGATTTTCGGGCTCGTGGAGATGCTGCTCTTCGTGCTCACCGTCTTCGTCGCGTACGCGTACGTATGGCGGCGCGGCGGCCTGGAATGGGACTGAGGGGCCTTTGACATGGGACTCGAAGAAAAACTGCCGAGCGGCTTCCTGCTGACCACCGTCGAGCAGGCCGCGGGCTGGGTACGCAAGTCGTCCGTCTTCCCCGCCACCTTCGGCCTCGCCTGCTGTGCCATCGAGATGATGACCACCGGCGCCGGCCGCTACGACCTGGCGCGCTTCGGCATGGAGGTCTTCCGCGGGTCACCGCGGCAGGCCGACCTGATGATCGTCGCGGGCCGGGTCAGCCAGAAGATGGCGCCGGTGCTGCGGCAGGTCTACGACCAGATGCCGAACCCGAAGTGGGTGATCTCCATGGGGGTCTGCGCCTCGTCGGGCGGCATGTTCAACAACTATGCGATCGTCCAGGGCGTCGACCACATCGTCCCGGTCGACATCTATCTCCCCGGCTGCCCGCCGCGGCCCGAGATGCTGATGGACGCCATCCTCAAGCTCCACCAGAAGATCCAGAGCTCCAAGCTCGGGGTGAACGCCGAGGAAGCGGCCCGTGAGGCGGAGGAAGCGGCGCTCAAGGCCCTGCCCACCATCGAGATGAAGGGGCTGCTGCGGTGAGCGACGCGAAGAACACGGCGGGTGACGCGAACAATGCCGCGGGTGACGCGAACAACGCCGCGGGTGGCGCCAACGACGCGGCGGGCGGCGCGAACGGGGTGAACCCGGAGAAGGACCTCTCCGCGGAGAACCTCCCCGGCCAGCGCGGCCAGGGTGGCGAGGAGATCCGCGTCCAGCGCGGCATGTTCGGCGCCAACAACGGCGGCGACACCTCCGGCTACGGCGGGCTGGTCCGCTCCGTCCGGCTCCCCGGGCCGGCGAGCAGGCCCTACGGCGGGTGGTTCGACGAGGTCGCCGACGAACTCGAGGGCGCGCTCGAGGAGCAGGGACTCCTGCCCGACAACGCCATCGAGAAGACGGTCGTCGACCGCGACGAGCTGACCTTCCACATCGAGCGCGAGCATCTGGTCCGCGTCGCCCGCACGCTGCGCGACGACCCGGCCCTGCGGTTCGAGTTCTGCACGGGCGTCAGCGGCGTCCACTACCCGCACGACAAGGGCCGCGAGCTGCACGCCGTCTACCACCTGCGCTCGATCACCCACAACCGGCTGATCCGCCTCGAAGTCAGCGCGCCCGACAGCGATCCGCACATCCCGTCACTGGTCCCCGTCTACCCGACGAACGACTGGCACGAGCGCGAGACGTACGACTTCTTCGGCCTCGTCTTCGACGGTCATCCGGCGCTGACGAGGATCATGATGCCGGACGACTGGCAGGGCTTTCCGCAGCGCAAGGACTACCCCCTCGGCGGCATCCCCGTCGAGTACAAGGGCGCCCAGATCCCGGCTCCGGACCAGCGGAGGTCGTACTCGTGAGCAGCACACAGTCAGCGTCCGCGGCCTCCGCGCGCGAGACCACCGAAGGCACCGTCTACACGGTCACCGGCGGCGACTGGGACGAGGTCGTCCAGTCCGCCGCCCGCACCGACGACGAGCGCATCGTCGTCAACATGGGCCCGCAGCACCCCTCCACCCACGGCGTCCTCCGCCTGATCCTGGAGATCGACGGCGAGACGGTCACCGAGGCCCGCTGCGGCATCGGCTACCTGCACACCGGCATCGAGAAGAACCTCGAGTACCGGACCTGGACGCAGGGCACCACGTTCGTGACGCGCATGGACTACCTGACGTCGTTCTTCAACGAGACGGCGTACTGCCTGGGCGTCGAGAAGCTCCTCGGCGTCGAGGACGAGATCCCGGACCGGGCCTCGATCATCCGGGTCCTGCTGATGGAGCTGAACCGGCTCTCCTCGCACCTGGTGTGCATCGCCACCGGCGGCATGGAACTCGGCGCCACCACGATCATGATCTACGGCTTCCGCGATCGTGAGCTGATTCTCGACATCTACGAGCTGATCACCGGCCTGCGTATGAACCACGCGTTCATCCGCCCGGGCGGCCTCGCCCAGGATCTGCCGCCCGGGGCGGTGGACCACATCCGTGAGTTCGTGAAGAAGATGAAGAAAAACCTCCCGGAGTACGACAAGCTCGCCACCGGGAACCCCATCTTCAAGGCCCGCATGCAGGACGTCGGCTACCTCGACCTGGCCGGCTGCATGGCCCTCGGCGCCACCGGCCCCGTCCTCAGGTCCACCGGCCTGCCGCACGACCTGCGCAAGACCCAGCCGTACTGCGGCTACGAGACGTACGACTTCGACGTCCCGACCGCCGACACCTGCGACGCCTACGGCCGTTTCCTGATCCGGCTGGAGGAGATGCGCCAGTCGCTCCGGATCGTCGAGCAGTGCCTGGACCGGCTCCAGCCCGGCCCGGTCATGGTCGCCGACAAGAAGATCGCCTGGCCCGCCCAGCTCGCCCTGGGACCGGACGGACTGGGCAACTCCCTCGACCACATCAAGAAGATCATGGGCACCTCCATGGAGGCCCTGATCCACCACTTCAAGCTGGTCACCGAGGGCTTCCGCGTGCCTCCGGGCCAGACCTACGCGGCGGTGGAATCGCCCAAGGGCGAGCTCGGGGTGCACGTCGTCTCCGACGGCGGCACCCGCCCCTTCCGGGTCCACTTCCGCGACCCGTCCTTCACCAACCTGCAGGCCATGGCGGCGATGTGCGAGGGCGGCCAGGTCGCCGACGTCATCGTCGCCGTGGCGTCCCTCGACCCCGTGATGGGAGGCGTCGACCGGTGACCACCTCTTCTTCGGAGCGGGGCGTCAGCCTGGGCATGCCGGAACTGCCCGCGCCCGCCTACCCGGACGACGTCCGGGCCCGGCTGGAGACCGACGCGCGCGAGGTCATCGCCCGCTACCCGGACTCCCGGTCCGCCCTCCTGCCCCTGCTGCACCTCGTGCAGTCCGAGGAGGGACACGTCACGCGCACCGGGATGCGGTTCTGCGCGGACATGCTGGGCCTGACCACGGCCGAGGTCACCGCGGTCGCCACCTTCTACACCATGTACCGGCGCGGGCCGAGCGGCGACTACCAGGTCGGCGTCTGCACCAACACGCTGTGCGCGGTCATGGGCGGCGACGCGATCTTCGAGTCCCTCCAGGACCATCTCGGCGTCGGCAACGGCGAGACCACCGAGGACGGCAAGGTCACCCTGGAGCACATCGAGTGCAACGCGGCCTGCGACTTCGCGCCGGTCGTGATGGTCAACTGGGAGTTCTTCGACAACCAGACCCCGGCGAGCGTCCGACGCCTCGTCGACGACCTGCGCGCGGGACGGCCGGTGACGCCCACGCGCGGTGCGCCGATCTGCACCTTCAAGGAGACCGCCCGGATCCTGGCGGGCTTCCCCGACGAGCGGGACGGCGCCGTCGCGGCCGGCGGCAGCGCGGGTCCCGCCTCCCTGGCCGGACTCAAGCTGGCCAAGGGCGAGGCGCCCGCCGCGCGCGTGGTGCACCCGCGGGACGGCGGACCGCACGACGCGCCGCAGGACCGGGCCGTGCACGACCCGTCCCCGACGGAACACCTGAGCTCGCACGACGCGCCGCAGGACACATCGGCATCCGACCCTTCCAACCCGGCAGGGCCTACCGCCGAGGAGGGGGAGTGATGACCGTGGCAGCCGAGATCAAGGGCACCAGCCCGGAGAAGCTGCTCGCACCCGTGCTGTCGGCCTTCTGGGACGAGGACGAGTCCTGGACTCTCGACGTCTACCGGAGGCACGAGGGGTACGAGGGGCTCCGCAAGGCGCTGGCGATGTCGCCGGACGACCTGATCGCGTACGTCAAGGACTCCGGTCTGCGCGGACGTGGCGGCGCGGGGTTCCCGACGGGGATGAAGTGGCAGTTCATTCCCCAGGGAGATGGCAAGCCTCACTATCTAGTTGTCAACGCCGACGAGTCGGAGCCGGGGACCTGCAAGGACATCCCGCTCCTCTTCGCGAACCCGCACAGCCTCATCGAGGGCATCGTCATCGCGTGTTACGCCATCAGGTCTTCGCATGCCTTCATCTATCTGCGTGGTGAAGTCGTACCGGTGCTGCGGCGGTTGCACGAGGCCGTGCGCGAGGCCTACGCGGCCGGCTTCCTTGGCGAGAACATCCTGGGCAGCGGACTCGACCTCACTCTCACCGTGCACGCGGGCGCGGGCGCGTACATCTGCGGTGAGGAGACCGCACTGCTCGACTCGCTCGAAGGCCGCCGGGGTCAACCGCGGCTCCGTCCCCCCTTTCCTGCTGTGGCCGGCCTCTATGCCTGCCCGACTGTGGTGAATAACGTCGAATCGATCGCGTCGGTTCCCGCGATCCTGAACAAGGGCAAGGACTGGTTCAGGTCGATGGGCAGCGAGAAGTCTCCGGGCTTCACGCTCTACTCCCTCAGCGGTCACGTCGCGAGCCCCGGCCAGTACGAGGCCCCGCTCGGCATCACGCTGCGCCAGCTCCTCGACATGAGCGGCGGCATGCGCCCCGGCCACCGGCTGAAGTTCTGGACGCCGGGCGGCTCCTCGACGCCGATGTTCACCGACGAGCACCTCGACGTCCCGCTCGACTACGAAGGAGTGGGCGCCGCCGGTTCCATGCTCGGCACCAAGGCGCTCCAGTGCTTCGACGAGACGACCTGCGTCGTGCGCGCCGTCACCCGCTGGACCGAGTTCTACGCCCACGAGTCCTGCGGCAAGTGCACACCGTGCCGCGAGGGAACGTACTGGCTCGTCCAGCTGCTGCGCGACATCGAGGCCGGCAAGGGCTCGATGAGCGACCTCGACAAGCTGAACGACATCGCCGACAACATCAACGGCAAGTCCTTCTGCGCCCTCGGCGACGGCGCCGCCTCGCCGATCTTCTCCTCGCTCAAGTACTTCCGCGAGGAGTACGAGCAGCACATCACGGGCCGCGGCTGTCCCTTCGACCCGGCCAAGTCGACGGCCTGGGCCGACCACCGTACGGAGGTGAACGCATGACTGTGACCACCAGCGCTCCCTCCGGCGGGGGAGAGGCGGCGGTCCCGCCCGAGGACCTCGTATCGCTGACGATCGACAGCGTCGAGATCAGCGTGCCCAAGGGCACCCTGGTCATCCGGGCCGCCGAGCAGCTCGGCATCGAGATCCCCCGGTTCTGCGACCACCCCCTCCTCGACCCGGCCGGCGCCTGCCGCCAGTGCATCGTCGAGGTCGAGGGCCAGCGCAAGCCCATGGCCTCCTGCACCATCACCTGCACCGACGGGATGGTGGTGAAGACCCACCTCACCTCGCCCGTCGCCGAGAAGGCACAGCACGGTGTGATGGAGCTGCTGCTCATCAACCACCCGCTGGACTGCCCGGTCTGCGACAAGGGCGGCGAGTGCCCGCTGCAGAACCAGGCGATGTCGCACGGCCAGGCCGAATCGCGCTTCGAGGGCAAGAAGCGGACCTACGAGAAGCCCGTGCCGATCTCCACACAGGTGCTGCTCGACCGCGAGCGGTGCGTGCTGTGCGCGCGCTGCACCCGGTTCTCCAACCAGGTCGCGGGCGATCCGATGATCGAGCTGATCGAGCGGGGCGCGCTCCAGCAGGTCGGCACCGGAGAGAGCGACCCCTTCGAGTCGTACTTCTCCGGCAACACCATCCAGATCTGCCCGGTCGGCGCGCTCACCTCGGCGGCGTACCGGTTCCGCTCCCGCCCCTTCGACCTGATCTCCTCGCCGTCCGTCTGCGAGCACTGCTCCGGCGGCTGCGCGACCCGCACCGACCACCGGCGCGGCAAGGTCATGCGACGTCTCGCGGCCGACGATCCCGAGGTCAACGAGGAGTGGATCTGCGACAAGGGGCGTTTCGCCTTCCGGTACGCGCAGCAGCGGGACCGGCTGACGACGCCGCTGGTGCGCAACGCCGAGGGCGACCTGGAGCCGGCCTCCTGGCCGGAGGCCCTGCAGATCGCCGCGCAGGGGCTGCTCGCCTCGCGGGGCCGGACCGGTGTGCTGACCGGCGGCCGGCTCACCGTCGAGGACGCCTACGCGTACAGCAAGTTCGCCCGCGTGGCGCTCGACACCAACGACATCGACTTCCGCGCGCGCGTGCACAGCGCCGAGGAGGCCGACTTCCTGGCCTCCCGGATCGCCGGACGCGGCCGCGACCTCGACGGTACGGGCGTCACGTACACCGCGCTGGAGAAGGCGCCCGCCGTCCTGCTGGTCGGGTTCGAGGCCGAGGAGGAGGCCCCCGGCGTCTTCCTGCGGCTGCGCAAGGCCTGGCGCAAGCACGGGCAGAAGGTCTTCTCGCTCGCCACGCACACCACACGGGGTCTGGAGAAGGCCGGCGGCACCCTGCTCCCGGCCGCTCCAGGCACCGAGACCGAGTGGCTGGACGCCCTCGCGAGCGGCGTCGGCCTGGAGGACGACGGGGCACGGGCCGCCGAGGCCCTGCGCGCCGAGGGCGCCGTGATCGTCGTCGGGGAGCGGCTGGCGGCCGTGGCCGGCGGCCTCACCTCCGCCGTACGGACCGCCACCGCGACCGGTGCCCGGCTGGTGTGGATCCCGCGCCGGGCCGGGGAGCGAGGCGCGATCGAGGCCGGTGCGCTGCCGTCGCTGCTGCCGGGCGGCCGACCGGCGACCGATGCCCGCGCGCGCGAGGAGGTCGCCGCGGTCTGGGGCCTGGCCGACCTCCCGCACCGCTACGGCCGTGACACCGGCGAGATCGTCGAGGCCGCGGCCCGGGGAGAGCTGCAGGCCCTGCTGGTGGCGGGCGTGGAGGTCGCCGACCTGCCCGATCCGGCACGCGCGCGTGCGGCACTCGCCGAGGCCGGCTTCGTGGTGTCGCTGGAGCTGCGGCCCAGCGAGGTCACCGAGCTCGCCGATGTCGTCCTGCCCGTCGCCGCGGTCGCCGAGAAGGCCGGGACCTTCCTGAACTGGGAGGGCCGGGTGCGGTTCTTCGAGGCCGCGCTCAAGCCCGACCAGATGACCCGCCGCCTCGCGCCCGCCGACGCCCGCGTGCTCCAGATGCTCGCCGACGCCATGGACGTACACCTGGGTCTGCCGGACCTGCGCACCACGCGCGCGGAGATCGACCGGCTCGGCACCTGGGACGGGCCGCGGGCGGGCGACCCGCTGGGGACCGCGAGCGCGCTGCCGCGGCCGGCCGCCGGGGAGGCCGTACTGGCCGGGCACCGGCTGCTGCTCGACCAGGGCCTCCTCCAGCAGGGCGACGAGGCGCTCGCCGGCACCCGGCACGCCGCACGCGCGCGCGTGTCGGCCGCCACGGCAGCCGAGGCGGGCGTCAAGGACGGCGACCTCCTGGCCGTGACCGGCCCCGCCGGAGCCGTCGAACTCCCGCTGCAGGTCACCGAGATGCCCGACCGGGTGGTCTGGCTCCCGCTGAACTCGGCCGGCGCCGGCGTCGCCTCCGACGCCGGGGTGCTGCCCGGAACCCTCGTCCGCATCGGTCCGGCGACGTCCGCCGGTGAGGCCCCCAAGGAGGTGGAGGCATGAGCCCGTACCTCGCCGCTGAAGACCTCTCGATGTTCGGCACCGACCCCTGGTGGCTGGTCGTCATCAAGGCGGTGTTCTGCTTCGCCTTCCTGATGGTGACCGTGCTGTTCGCCATCGTGTGGGAGCGCAAGGTCGTCGCCTGGATGCAGCTGCGCATCGGCCCGAACCGGCACGGCCCCTGGGGCATGCTCCAGTCGCTCGCCGACGGCATCAAGCTGATGCTCAAGGAAGACGTCGTCGTCAAGCGCGCCGACAAGGCGGTGTACGTCCTCGCGCCGGTCGTCGCGGCCATCCCCGCCTTCATGGCGATCGCGGTGATCCCCTTCGGACCGGCCGGCAACGAGGTCTCGATCTTCGGCCACCGCACCGCGATGCAGCTCACCGACCTGCCGATCGCGCTGCTGTTCATCCTGGCGGTCGCCTCGGTCGGCATCTACGGCATCGTGCTCGCGGGCTGGAGTTCCGGCTCCACGTACCCGCTGCTCGGCGGACTGCGGTCCTGCGCGCAGATGATCTCCTACGAGATCGCGATGGGCGCCGCGTTCGCCTCGGTGTTCCTCTACTCGGGGTCCATGTCGACCTCGGAGATCGTCGCCCAGCAGGGCGACCGCTGGTACATCGTGCTGCTGCCGGTCTCCTTCATCCTCTACGTCGTCACCATGATCGGCGAGACCAACCGCGCCCCCTTCGACATGCCGGAGTCCGAGGGCGACCTGGTGGGCGGCTTCAACACCGAGTACTCCTCGATCAAGTTCGCGATGTTCATGCTCGCCGAGTACGTGAACATGGTGACGGTCTCGGCGGTCGCCACCACGCTGTTCCTCGGCGGCTGGCGGGCCCCGTGGCCGGTCAGCACCTTCTGGGAGGGCGCCAACCACGGCTGGTGGCCGCTGCTCTGGTTCGTGGTCAAGGTCCAGTTGCTGCTGTTCTTCTTCATCTGGCTGCGCGGCACGCTCCCCCGGGTCCGCTACGACCAGCTGATGAAGCTCGGCTGGAAGGTCCTCATCCCGGTCTCCCTGGTCTGGCTGATGCTGGTCGCGACCGTGCGGGCCCTCAGGAACGAGGGCTACGACTTCAGCGACATCGCCCTTTACGTCGCCGGCGGCGTCCTGGCCCTGCTGGTGCTGTCCTTCGTCGTCGACATGTACCGCGAGAAGGGCAAGCAGGCCGAGCAGCCCGTGGCGGAGCCGGCCGCCTTCGACCCGATGGCCGGCGGGTTCCCCGTACCGCCGATGCCCGGCCAGGAGCTGCCGCCGGTGCCGCGACGCAGTCCGCGCCGCGAGCGGGAGCTGATTGTCAGTGGTGGGACCGATACTCAGAGTGACGGATCTCTGGGCGGATCTACGGATGGAAAGGAGGCGTCCGATGGCTGAGGAACCCAAGGAGACCGACCCCGGTTTCCTGAACCCCGTGGCCGGCTTCGGCGTGACCTTCAAGGCCATGTTCAAGAAGCGGCTGACCGAGCAGTACCCGGAGCAGCGGAAGACCACCGCTCCGCGTTTCCACGGGCGGCATCAGCTCAACCGCCATCCGGACGGCCTGGAGAAGTGCGTCGGCTGCGAGCTGTGCGCCTGGGCGTGTCCCGCCGACGCCATCTACGTGGAGGGCGCGGACAACACCGACGAGGAGCGCTACTCGCCCGGTGAGCGGTACGGCCGCGTCTACCAGATCAACTACGCCCGCTGCATCCTGTGCGGCCTGTGCATCGAGGCGTGCCCCACGCGCGCGCTGACGATGACCAACGAGTTCGAGCTGGCCGACTCCAGCCGCGCCAACCTCATCTTCACCAAGGAGCAGCTGCTGGCCGGCCTGGAGGAGGGCATGGTCGACTCGCCCCACGCCATCTACCCGGGCATGGACGAGCAGGACTACTACCGGGGCCTGGTCACCGAGGCCGCCCCCGGGACGGTCCAGCAGGTCGCCCACTCCGAGGGAGAGGTCGTCCAGGAAGCCGACTCGACCTTCGGCGGGACCGAACCGGCGTCGGAGGAGGTGATCCGCCGATGACCGGGCAGCTCGCCGCCGCAGCGACTCTCGCTGCCGGCACCTCCACCGGAGAGGCCGTCCAGTTCTGGATCCTCGGCACGGTCGCGGTGATCGGCGCCCTGTGCACCGTCTTCATGAAGAGGGCCGTGCACAGTGCGCTCTGCCTCGCCGGGACCATGATCATCCTGGCGGTGTTCTACCTCGCCAACGGCGCCTACTTCCTCGGCGTGGTGCAGATCATCGTCTACACCGGCGCGATCATGATGCTGTTCCTGTTCGTGGTGATGCTCGTCGGTGTCACCGCGGCGGACTCCCTGAAGGAGACCATCAAGGGCCAGCGCTGGCTGGCCCTGCTGTCCGGGCTCGGCTTCGGCATCCTGCTCGTCGCCGGCATCGGCAACGCGTCCGTCACGGAGTTCAGCGGCCTGGCCCAGGCGAACGCGAACGGCAACGTGGAGGGCATCGCGTCCCTCATCTTCACCAAGTACGTCTTCGCCTTCGAGATCACCGGCGCCCTGCTCATCACGGCCGCGGTCGGCGCCATGGTGCTCACCCACCGCGAGCGCACCGAACGGGCGGCGACCCAGCGCGAACTGGCCGAGCGGCGCGTCCGCGAGGGCAAGCACCTGCCACCGCTGCCGGCACCCGGCGTGTACGCCCGGCACAACGCGGTCGACATCGCGGGCCTGCTGCCCGACGGCACCCCGTCCGAGCTCACCGTCAGCAAGACGCTGCGCGAACGGGGCCAGATCCGCGACGTGTCGATGGAGGCGCTGGGTGATCTGAAGGCGCTGGAGCAGCGGTCCGAGGAGCGCCTCGAGCGCAGGGCGGTCGAGTCCGGCAACTCCAAGCGGTCCGAGGAGGCGCCGAAGTGAACCCCGTCAACTACCTCTACCTCGCGGCCCTGCTGTTCACGATCGGCGCCACCGGTGTGCTGATCAGGCGCAACGCGATCGTGGTCTTCATGTGCATCGAGCTCATGCTCAACGCCTGCAACCTCGCGTTCGTCGCCTTCTCCCGGATGCACGGCAACCTCGACGGCCAGATCATCGCCTTCTTCACGATGGTCGTCGCCGCCGCGGAGGTCGTGGTCGGGCTCGCGATCATCGTGTCCCTGTTCCGTTCCCGCCACTCGGCCTCGGTCGACGACGCCAGCCTGATGAAGCTGTGAGGGGTCGCTAGAACCGTGACTAACGCAGAGAATCTGATTGCGCTGCTGGTGGCGGCGCCCCTGCTCGGAGCGGTGGTCCTGCTGTGCGGCGGACGCCGGCTGGACGCCGTCGGCCACTGGATCGGCACGCTGCTGGCGGCAGCGTCCTTCGTGATCGGTGTCGTCCTCTTCACCGACATGCTCGGCAGCGGCGCCGAGGACCGCACCCTGACGCAGCACCTGTTCAGCTGGATCCCGGTGGAGGGCTTCCAGGCCGACGTCGCCTTCCGGCTCGACCAGTTGTCGATGACGTTCGTCCTGCTGATCACCGGCGTCGGCTCGCTCATCCACCTGTACTCGGTCGCGTACATGGAGCACGACGAACGCCGCCGCCGCTTCTTCGGCTACCTGAACCTGTTCCTCGCGGCGATGCTGTTGCTCGTCCTCGCCGACAACTACCTGCTGCTGTACGTCGGCTGGGAGGGCGTCGGTCTCGCCTCCTACCTGCTGATCGGCTTCTGGCAGCACAAGCCCAGCGCCGCCACCGCCGCGAAGAAGGCCTTCCTGGTCAACCGCGTCGGCGACATGGGCCTGTCCATCGCGATCATGCTGATGTTCCTGTGGTTCGGCACCTTCGCCTTCGGGCCGGTGCTCGGCGGCCACGGGGAGGCCGGACTCGCAGGCGGAGCCGACGAGGGCAAGCTGACCGCGATCGCCCTGATGCTGCTGCTCGCCGCCTGCGGCAAGTCCGCCCAGGTGCCGCTGCAGTCCTGGCTCGGGGACGCGATGGAGGGCCCGACCCCGGTCTCGGCCCTCATCCACGCCGCGACCATGGTGACGGCGGGCGTGTACCTGATCGTCCGCTCCGGCGCCATCTTCAACGGCGCGCCCGACGCGCAGCTGGTGGTCACCATCGTCGGCGCGGTCACGCTGCTGTTCGGTGCGATCGTCGGTTGCGCCAAGGACGACATCAAGAAGGCACTGGCCGGCTCGACCATGTCGCAGATCGGCTACATGGTGCTGGCCGCCGGCCTCGGCCCCATCGGCTACGTCTTCGCGATCATGCACCTGGTGACGCACGGCTTCTTCAAGGCCGGGCTGTTCCTCGGCGCCGGTTCCGTCATGCACGGCATGAACGACGAGGTCGACATGCGCCGCTACGGCGGACTGCGGAAGTACATGCCGGTCACCTTCGTCACCTTCGGCCTCGGCTATCTCGCCATCATCGGCTTCCCGGGGCTGTCCGGCTTCTTCTCCAAGGACAAGATCATCGAGTCGGCGTTCGCCAAGGGCGGCACCGAGGGCTGGATCCTCGGCGCCTGCGCCCTGCTGGGCGCGGCCATCACGGCGTACTACATGACGCGCGTGATGCTGATGACGTTCTTCGGCGAGGAGCGCTGGCGCAACGCCCCGACGCCGTCACCCGCGAAGCCCGACGTGGAGCCCGCGGCCGAAACTCGCGGCGCGTACACGCCGCCCCACCCGCACGAGTCGCCGAAGATCATGACGATCCCGATGATCGTGCTGGCCGTCGGCTCGGTGTTCGGCGGCGCGTTCTTCAGCGTCGGTGACCGCTTCGTGCACTGGCTGGAGCCCATCACCGGACACGACCACGGCCACGCGCCGATCAGCGCCCTGACGGTCACGATCTCCACGGTCGCCGTGATGGTGATCGGCGTGGCGCTCGCCTGGGCGCAGTACGGCCGCCGCCCGGTCCCGGCCGTCGCCCCGCGCGGGTCGCTGCTCACCCGGGCCGCCCGGCGCGACCTGCTCCAGGACGACTTCAACCACGTCGTCCTGGTCCGCGGCGGCGAGCACCTCACGCGCTCCCTGGTCTACGTCGACCACAGCCTGGTCGACGGGGTCGTCAACGGGACGGCGGCATCGGTCGGCGGTCTGTCCGGGCGGATGCGCAAGCTGCAGAACGGGTTCGCGCGCAGTTACGCGGTCTCGATGTTCGGCGGTGCGGCGGTCCTCGTCGCCGCGACCCTGCTGATGAGGGCGGTTTGATACCGATGTCCTTTCCCCTGCTCACAGTCACGGCGGCCCTTCCGGCCGTCGGGGCGATCGCCACGGCCGCGGTGCCGGCCGCGAAACGCACCGCTGCCAAGTGGCTGGCGCTGCTGGTCTCGCTGGCCACGCTCGCGCTGGCGATCGCGGTCCTCATCCGTTTCGACCCCGACGGCGACCGCTACCAGCTCACCGAGTCCCACTCCTGGATCGCGGAGTTCGGCGTCCGGTACGAGCTGGGCGTGGACGGCATCGCGGTGGCGCTGATCGCGCTGACCGCCCTGCTGATCCCGTTCATCATCCTCGCGGGGTGGCACGACGCCGATCCCCTGGAGACCGGCAGCAGCCGGTGGCGGCCGACGCAGGGCTTCTTCGCCCTGATCCTGGCCGTCGAGGCGATGGTCATCATCTCCTTCGAGGCCACCGACGTCTTCCTCTTCTACATCTTCTTCGAAGCCATGCTGATCCCGATGTACTTCCTCATCGGCGGCTTCGGGGACCGGGCCCACGAGCACGGTGAGAAGACGGCGGCGACGCAGCGGTCGTACGCCGCGGTGAAGTTCCTCCTCTACAACCTGGCCGGCGGTCTGATCATGCTGGCCGCGGTGATCGGGCTGTACGTGGTCGCCGGGAACTTCTCGCTCACCGAGATCGCCGAGGCCCGGGCGAGCGGCGAACTGGACATGGCGACCAGCACGGAGCGGTGGCTGTTCCTCGGCTTCTTCTTCGCCTTCGCGGTGAAGGCGCCGCTGTGGCCGCTGCACACCTGGCTGCCCAACGCCATGCAGGAGTCGACCGCCCCGACCGCCGTGCTCATCACGGCGGTCGTCGACAAGGTCGGCACCTTCGCGATGCTCCGCTTCTGCCTCGGCCTGTTCCCGGAGGCGAGCAAGTGGGCGACGCCGGTCATTCTCGCCCTGGCGGTCATCAGCATCATCTACGGCGCGCTGCTCGCGGTCGGCCAGCGCGACATCAAGCGGCTGATCGCCTACGCGTCGATCTCCCACTTCGGTTTCATCATCATGGGCATCTTCGCGATGACCAGCCAGGGCCAGTCCGGCGCGACCCTGTACATGGTCAACCACGGGATCTCGACCGCCGTCCTGATGCTGATCGCCGGTTTCCTGATCTCACGGCGCGGCTCGCGGCTCATCGCCGACTACGGCGGAGTGCAGAAGGTCGCCCCGGTCCTCGCCGGCACCTTCCTGATCGGCGGCCTGGCGACCCTGTCGCTACCGGGCCTCGCGCCCTTCGTCAGCGAGTTCCTGGTCCTGGTCGGGACGTTCACGCGCTATCCGGTGATCGGCATCATCGCCACCTTCGGCATCGTGCTCGCCGCGCTCTACACCCTCGTCCTCTACCAGCGGACGATGACGGGCCCGGTGAAGCCGGAGGTGTCCGCGATGCCCGACCTGCGGGTGCGCGAGCTGGTGGTCGTGGCGCCGCTGGTGGCGCTGCTGATCTTCCTGGGCGTCTATCCGAAGCCCCTCACGGACATCGTCAACCCCGCCGTGGAGCAGACCATGTCCGACGTACAGAAGAAGGACCCCCAGCCCGAGGTGGAGGCGGCCAAGTGAGCGCAACAGCCGTCCACAGCCTGTGGACAACGGCGGCTACGGCGGCCGATCCGATCGCGAAGATCGACGCGCCGAAGATCGAGTACGGGCAGCTGTCGCCCACCCTCATTGTCATCGGCGCGGCGATCATCGGGATCCTGATCGAGGCCTTCGTGCCGCGCAGGTCCCGCTACTACGTGCAGATGTTCGTGTCCGCCGTCGCGCTCGTCGCCGCGTTCGCCGCGGTCGTCGCGCTCGCGGCGGGCGGCTACGGCACCACCAAGGCGGGCATCGCGGCGATGGGCGCCATCGCCGTCGACGGACCGGCCCTGTTCCTGCAGGGCACGATCCTGCTGGCGAGTCTGGTCGGCCTGTTCACGTTCGCCGAGCGGCGCCTCGACCCGGAGGCGCACGGCAACCGCGTCGACTCCTTCGCCGCGCAGGCCGCGTCCGTGCCGGGCAGCGAGAGCGAGCAGAAGGCGGTGAAGGCCGGGTTCACCACCACCGAGGTGTTCCCGCTGCTGCTCTTCGCCGTCGCCGGCATGCTGGTCTTCCCGGCGGCCAACGACCTCCTGACGCTGTTCGTGGCCCTCGAGGTCTTCTCCCTCCCGCTGTACCTGCTGTGCGCGCTGGCCCGCCGCAAGCGGCTGATGTCGCAGGAGGCGGCGGTCAAGTACTTCCTGCTCGGCGCGTTCGCCTCCGCGTTCACCCTGTTCGGCATCGCCCTGCTCTACGGCTACGCGGGCTCCATGTCGTACGGCACGATCGCGCAGGTCGTCGACGGCACCGTGCAGAACGTCACCCCGGCACTCGCCGACACCATGGGCAACGACGCGCTGCTGCTCGTCGGGTCCGCGCTGATCGTCATGGGCCTGCTGTTCAAGGTGGGCGCGGTGCCGTTCCACATGTGGACGCCGGACGTGTACCAGGGCGCGCCGACGCCGGTGACCGGCTTCATGGCGGCGGCGACCAAGGTGGCCGCCTTCGGCGCGCTGCTCCGCATCCTCTACGTCGTCCTGCCCGGCCTGCGCTGGGACTGGCGGCCGGTGATGTGGGCCGTGGCGATCGTCACCATGCTGGCCGGTGCGATCGTCGCGATCACGCAGACCGACATCAAGCGGCTGCTGGCGTACTCGTCGATCGCGCACGCGGGCTTCATCCTCGCCGGTGTCATCGCGACCACGCCGGACGGCATCTCGTCCGTCCTCTTCTACCTGGCCGCGTACTCCTTCGTCACGATCGGCGCCTTCGCGGTCGTCACGCTGGTGCGCGACGCGGGCGGCGAGGCGACGCACCTGTCGAAGTGGGCCGGGCTCGGGCGCAGGTCGCCGCTGGTGGCGGCCGTGTTCGCGGTGTTCCTGCTGGCCTTCGCGGGCATCCCGCTGACCTCCGGGTTCTCGGGCAAGTTCGCCGTGTTCAAGGCGGCGGCGGAGGGCGGCGCGGCCCCGCTGGTCGTGATCGGCGTGATCTCGTCGGCGATCGCGGCGTTCTTCTACATCCGCGTGATCGTCCTGATGTTCTTCAGCGAGCCGCGCCCGGAGGGCCCGACCGTCGCGGTGCCGTCGCCGCTGACGATGACGGCCATCGCCGTCGGAGTGGCGGTCACGGTGGTGCTCGGTGTGGCGCCGCAGTACTTCCTGGACCTGGCGGGACAGGCGGGGGTGTTCGTGCGCTGACGCGGCGCTCGCGCATGCCGGTACGGCAGCGGCCCGGCACCCTTTCGGGGTGCCGGGCCGCCGTCACGTGCGCGGGGGTCACTCGCCGCTGGGACGGGCCTTGATGCCTGTCAGGTCCAGATCCATCGGGAAGGGCGCGATCACCTTCATGCGCTCGCGGAAGATGCCCACGCTGGTGTAGGCGCCGGTGGTGGGCTCCAGCTCGAAGGCGTGGACCACCGCAAGCCCGTTCTCGCTCTCGACACGCCAGTAGTGGGGGATCTTCGCCCTGGCGTACTTCACCGGCTTGGTCTCGCGGTCTCGTGAGACCGAGTCGGTGGAGACCACCTCGACTGCCAGCGTGACGGCCGATGACGGAAACCGGGTCTGGGTCGAATCCGTCCAGGCGTCGGCCCGAAACAGGATGACGTCCGGCTCTGGCCTGTTCTGCGCGTCGATGTCGATCGTGAACTCACGAAAGACCTCGAACTCGGCAGGCGCCAACGACTGCAACTGCCATTTGAAGAAGTCGACAGCTCGTTCATGAAAGGCGGTCTGCGGACTCACGAAGACCAGGCTCCCGTCGATCAATTCCGTATGCGGAGGCAGATTCGGAAGCTGGTCCAAGTCGTCCGCGGTCCAGCCACCCTCGGGCGGGATCGGCCAGGCGGGTGTGGACGCCTTCGGTGCGACGCTCATCAGTGCTCCCATGGGACGGAGTCTCGCGGGTGCAATCAGACTATCCGGCGGAAACGGGCGGGTCTCCCGCGAACGTGTGAACGACTGTCGTGTCCTTGACGCCGGCCATGGCGGGCGGTCTGTGGATAACTCCAGGGCTGTCGGTGCGGACCCCTATCGTTGAGGGAGTGGTCGGGACAGGACGGACCAGACAGACCAGACGGGCGAGGCAGGACGTACGGGGGACGAGGCGATGGGCGGGACGGGCGTGATCGGCGAGATGACAGAGGCGACACAGGTGCGGGACGTGGACAGCGAGGCGCTGGCCACGCTGCACCGGGTCTTCGGGTACGAGGCCTTCCGCGGCGAGCAGGAGGCGGTCGTCGACCACGTGATCGCGGGCGGCGACGCCGTCGTGCTCATGCCGACCGGTGGCGGCAAGTCGCTGTGCTACCAGATTCCGTCCCTGGTCCGGCCCGGCACGGGCATCGTGGTCTCGCCGCTGATCGCGCTGATGCAGGACCAGGTGGACGCGCTGCGGGCCCTCGGAGTGCGGGCCGGGTTCATGAACTCCACGCAGGACTTCGACGAGCGGCGCGTGGTGGAGGCCGAGTTCCTCGCCGGCGAGCTGGACCTGCTGTACCTGGCGCCGGAGCGGCTGCGTCTGGAGGGCACCCTCGACCTGCTCTCCCGGGGCAAGATCTCCCTCTTCGCGATCGACGAGGCGCACTGCGTCTCGCAGTGGGGTCACGACTTCCGGCCCGACTATCTCGCCCTGTCGCTGCTCGGTGAGCGCTGGCCGGACGTGCCCCGCCTGGCGCTCACGGCGACGGCCACGCACGCGACGCACCGCGAGATCACCGAGCGGCTGAACATGCCGACGGCGCGGCACTTCGTGGCCAGCTTCGACCGGCCCAACATCCAGTACCGGGTCGTGCCGAAGTCCGACCCGAAGAAGCAGTTGCTGAGCTTCCTGCGCGAGGAGCACCCCGGGGACGCGGGCATCGTGTACTGCCTGTCGCGCAACTCCGTCGAGAAGACCGCCGAGTTCCTGTCGCGCAACGGCGTCGAGGCGGTGCCGTACCACGCGGGCCTGGACGCGGGCACCCGCGCGGCCCACCAGTCGAGGTTCCTGCGGGAGGACGGCCTGGTGGTCGTGGCGACCATCGCCTTCGGCATGGGCATCGACAAGCCGGACGTGCGGTTCGTCGCCCACCTGGACCTGCCCAAGTCGGTGGAGGGCTACTACCAGGAGACCGGACGCGCCGGGCGTGACGGGCTGCCGTCGACGGCCTGGATGGCGTACGGCCTCAACGACGTCATACAGCAGCGCAAGCTGATCCAGTCCGGCGAGGGTGACGAGGTGTTCCGCCGCCGGGCCCAGTCCCACCTGGACGCGATGCTCGCCCTGTGCGAGACCGCGCAGTGCCGCCGCGGCCAGCTCCTCGCCTACTTCGGGCAGGACCCGGACCCGGCCGGCTGCGGCAACTGCGACACCTGTCTCACCCCGCCGGAGACCTGGGACGGCACGGTCCCGGCACAGAAGGTGCTGTCGACGGTGGTGCGGCTGAAGCGGGAGCGCGGGCAGAAGTTCGGCGCGGGACAGATCATCGACATCCTGCTGGGCAAGCGCACCGCCAAGGTGATCCAGTTCGACCACGACCAGCTCTCCGTGTTCGGTATCGGCGAGGAGCTCACCGAGGGCGAGTGGCGTGGCGTCGCCCGGCAGATGCTGGCCCAGGGGCTGCTCGCGGTCGAGGGCGAGTACGGCACGTTGGTGCTGACCGAGAACAGCGGGGCGGTACTGAGGCGGGAGCGGGAGGTGCCGCTGCGGAAGGAGCCCAAGAAGCCGGCCGCGGCCCGGTCGGCGGGCGGCGGACGCGGGGACCGCAAGTCCAAGGCCGCCGCGGTCGAACTGCCCGACGAACTGCTCCCCGCCTTCGAGGCGTTGCGTGCCTGGCGTGCGGAGCAGGCCCGCGAGCACGGCGTTCCGGCGTACGTCATCTTCCACGACGCCACGCTCCGGGAGATCGCCACCGCCTGGCCCACCTCGATCGGGCAGCTCGGAGGCATCAGCGGGGTCGGTGAGAAGAAGCTGGCCACGTACGGGGAGGGCGTGCTGGCGGTGCTGGCGGGACTGGACGGACCGGCCGCGGCGCCTGCCCCGGGGCGTCCGTCGGTCGACCCAGGCCCCGGCGCGGACGACACGGACGCCTGGCCCGAGCCGGAGCCCGAGCCCGAGCCCGACGACTGGATGTAGAGGGCTTGCCGAAGGCGGTGGTGAGCCGCGCCCGGGTGGGCGTCATGCGGGGGCGCGGCTGCCTACGCCAGCGCCGTCAGGCCCGGGGCAAAGGTGATCAGCAGAGGAAGCAGGGGGACCAGGGCGGCTGTCGCGGTGGTCAGGGCCCGATGCCGGGGGAGCAGGCGGGGCGGGGGTTCGAGGAGGCGGTCGACGCGTTCGCCGAGGAGGCGGTGGCTGGAGGAGCAGGACAGGACACCGCGGTGCTGGTTCAGCTCGATCAGGGCCAGCGCCGTGGTCAGGTGACCGCAGCGGCGGGAGGCGGTGTCGTCGGCGGAGAGTTCGACCAGGCGGTGGGTCTGGTCGCAGAAGTGAGCGAAGAGGGGGACCCGCGGGAAGCCGGTGGCGAGGGCGGTGGACAGGTGGAGCAGCCAGTCGTGGCGGGCCCGGGCGTGGCCGCGCTCGTGGGTGAGGACGGCGTCGAGCTGGTGGTCGGTGAGGCGCTGCAGAGCGCCGGTGGTGACGATCAGCTGGGGCGGGTTGCCGGGCATCCACCAGGCGTCCGGGTACTCGTCCTCCAGCACCAGCAGGGGGCCGCGGGCGGCGGGGAGTCCGGCGGGCAGGTCGGGGGCTCGTTCGCGCAGGTGGGCACGTGACTGGGCGCGCCGTCGGCGGGCCTCGACGAGCTCGCGGGCGAGCATGGCGGTCGTCCAGGCGGCGCCGCCTGCCAGCAGCAGGGTGAGGGCGGCCGCCCAGGGCGAGCCGGCGGAGAGGTTGTAGGCAGCGGTCACCGCGGGCGGCGCCGGCGCGAAGAGCTGGGCGCGGACGGTGCCGAAGACGGCGGCGGCGCCGAGGACGAGGGCCGTCAGGCAGCACAGCAGGACGGTGGCGACCAGGCACTGCCACACCCACAGTGCGACCACCGGGTCCCGTTCGGGCCACGAGGACCGGGTCAGCGCGCGCGGCACCGGCACCGCGGCGGTCACGGCGACGACGAACAGCAGGAGCAGGCAGACGGTCATGCCACGGGCTCCGGATCCTGGTCGGAAGGGCGGCTCTGGCTGTGGTGCGGTTCTGGTGGGCGGCGCCGAGGCCTCGGTGTGTCTTGGGATGCCTCGGTGCGGCGGTGCTCGTCGCGCGGGTGCGGAGACGCCGCGCACACCGCCCGACGCCAGTATGACGGTGACGGGCGGTGTGAGTCAGGCCCCAGCGGTCAACTGGTCCGGCCGGGCGGCAGTCCCGTGGGCTTCCACCCGGTCCGTGGCCCGGCGGGAGCCCTGTGAGCTGTCGTCCGTTTCCTTGGCCTGGCGCGGCCCTGCGAGTTGGTGTCCGGTCCTCCGGTCCGTGGTCCGCGGGTGCCCCGTGAGCTACCGCCCTGCTACCGCCCGGCCCGTGGCCCGGTCACCCGCCCGGTCACCTCGCCCAGCCCCACCCGGGTGCCGCCCGGACCCGGGGCCCAGGCGGACAGGGTCACCACGTCCCCGTCCTCCAGGAACGTCCGCTTGCCGTCGGGGAGTTCCAGGGGGTCGCGTCCGTTCCAGGTCAGTTCGAGCAGGGACCCGCGCTCCCGCTCCGTCGGCCCGCTCACCGTGCCGGATCCGTAGAGGTCGCCCGTGCGCAGGGAGGCGCCGTTGACGGTCATGTGGGCCAACTGCTGGGCGGCCGTCCAGTACATGGTGGAGAACGGCGGCTCGGACACGACGTGGCCGTTGACGGCGACGGAGATCCGCAGGTCGTAGCCTCCGGGCTCGTCCCGCTCCCCGGTGGTGTCGTCCAGGTAGGGCAGCAGTTCGTGCGTGCGCTCCGGCGGGGCCACCCGCGCCTCCTCCAGGGCGTCCAGCGGCGTGACCCAGGCCGACACGGACGTGGCGAACGACTTGCCGAGGAACGGACCGAGGGGGACGTACTCCCAGGCCTGGACGTCCCGCGCGGACCAGTCGTTGAGCAGGCAGAGTCCGAAGACGTGCTCGCGGAAGTCGCCGAGCGCCACCGGGCTGCCCAGTTCGGACGGCACGCCCACCACGAAGCCGACCTCCGCCTCGATGTCCAGGCGGACGGACGGACCGAAGACGGGAGCGGCGTCGGCCGGGGCCTTGCGCTGCCCGGACGGTCGTACGACGTCCGTGCCCGACACGACGACCGTGCCGGAGCGGCCGTGGTAACCGATCGGGAGGTGCTTCCAGTTCGGGGTGAGGGAGTCGGCGGCGTCGGGGCGGAAGATCTGGCCGACGTTCCGGGCGTGGTTCTCGGAGGCGTAGAAGTCGACGTAGTCCGCGACCTCGAAGGGCAGGTGGAGGGTCACCGACGAGAGGGGGTGGAAGAGGGGTTCGAGGGTCTCGCGGTGGGAGGGGACGGTCACCCAGGCCGTCAGGGCGCGCCGTACGTCGGACCAGGCGGTGCGGCCGGCCGCCAGCAACGGGTTCAGGGTGGGCCGTGCGAGCAGGGAGGCGTACGGCGAGCCGAGCGCGTGGGCCGCCGCGCCGGCGTCGAGGACGTGGTCGCCGAGCCGGACGCCCACCGTCCGCTCCTGGGTGCCGGGGACCGAGAACACGCCGTACGGAAGGTTGTGCGGGCCGAAGGGGTCGCCCTCGGGGACATCGAAGGGGGGCATCGGGTGCTGCCTCGCTTTCGTGCTCGCCATGTGCGCCGTGCGCGCCGTGTGCGCCACGCGGTTCGTGGCCGGGCCACACGTTACGGGTGGCACACCGGTCTTGGGCAGTGTGTCGGGAGGCGGCGGTGCGTGGCGGGGGAGGGCGTGCCCGGTGGGCCGACGTGCGCCGAGTGGCCCGGGTGCCGGTGCGGAAGGCGAGCGGAGTGACCGGTGGTGCGACTCCCGCACCGCCCGCGTACGCCCGCGTGTACGGCCGGGGATGTGGCGCTCCGCTTCCGCTTGAGTGCGGGAAGTTGTCCACAGGCCGGTACGCAATCTTGACGGAGCGGTGCGAACGGGGTGACTCTGGGCGGGTGCCGGAAAGCCTCGGGGAGGGGGCTTTCGATGGCACACCAGGGGGGCGGATGGCCACAGGGGAGGCCGGTCCGGGATCGGTGCGGTCTGGTTCGCAGCCGAGGAAGCGGCTGGAAGAGACCATGCGCAGCCGACTCGGCCGGGAATGCGTGTACGTACCGTCGTGCCGTTTCGGGCTGTACGCGGCACTGCGTCACTGGTGCCCGCCGGGCGGCCGGGTGCTGATGTCGCCGGTCAACGACGACGTCATCTTCTTCGTCGTGCTCGCCGCCGGACTGCGGCCGGTGCAGGCGCCGCTGAATCCGTCGGACGCGTCCATCGACATCGATGCCGTGCCCGAGGAGACGTGGGGCTCGCTGTCCGCCGTGCTGACGACGAACCTGTACGGAAACCCGGACCCGGCGCCCGGACTGCGGGCCCGCTGCGACGCGTTGGGAATCCCGCTGTTCGAGGACGCGGCGCACGCCATCGGCAGCGAGGTGGGGGGACGGCCGGTCGGCGCCTGGGGCGACGCCTCCGTTTTCAGCCTGTCGAAGCACGTCGGCGCGAAGGCCGGAGGCATCCTCGCGGTCGCCGATCCGGGGCTGCGGGAGGCACTGGAAAAGGCCTGTGACGACCTGCTGCTTCCCCGCCGCGCGACGGCGGAAGCCGCCTATGCCGTACGGCCGTACGCGGAGGCCGCCGTACGCGGACTGCGGCTTCGGTCGGCCGCCTGGGCCACGATGCGGCTGCTGGGGCTGACGGAGCGGGAGGGGATCCGGATGCCGCTGCGACCTGACGAGCTGGCCCGCGCGGTCGCCTCGGCCCCCGACCTGGACGCCCATGATTCCTGGGTCCGCGTCGACATGCACGACTACCGGCTGCGGGGCGGCCGGTTCCGGCTCGGGCGCATCGGACGCGGGCTCGGCCGACTGGACGACGTACTCGCCGACTGCCGTGCGGGCACGGAGCTGCTGCTGTCGACGCGCTGGGCGCGGCCGGACGCGTGGGAAGGCGCGAGGAGCCGGTCACCGGACACGGCGCAGCCGTTGTTCCGCGTGCCGCTGCTCGTGGCGGACCGGGACGCGGCGGCCCGGGCGCTGGCCCGGCGCGGCATCGTCGTCGGATACCTCTACGACCCGCCGCTGGACGACTACGCGGGCACGGCCTTCACCGACCCGTCGCCTTCCCCCGAGGGGGCGCGCTGGTTCGCGCGGCACGCCCTGCCGGTGGATCCGCTGCGGGCCCGTGCGGCCGTCGCGGCGCTGGAGGAGTCCGGAGTACGGCCGGCCGAGGCACCGGAAGGGCTGGCTCCGTCCGGTGGCTGAGACTCAGGTGCACGAGACCACCGCGGCGCCCGCGGGCGGCGGCAAGAGGCTGCCGGAGAGCGGGCGCGGCGGCGACTCGCTCTTCAAGAACGCCTACTTCCTGATGCTCAGCACCGGTGTCTCCGCCGTGCTCGGCCTCGGCTTCTGGCTCGTGGCCGCCCGCTACTACTCCGAGGAGGCCGTCGGGCAGGGCTCCGCCGCCATTGCCGCCATGCGGCTGCTCGCCAGCATCACGGCGACCACGATGATCGGCGCCGTGGTCCGTTTCGTGCCGCGGGCCGGCCGTGCGACCGGGTGGCTGGTGTGGCGGGCGTACGCGGCCAGTTCGGTGGTCGTCGCCGTGGCCGCCGTCGTCTTCCTGCTCACCCTCGACCTGTGGGGTGCGTCGTACGCACCGCTGGGCACCGCCGAGGCGGGGGCGCTGTTCGTCGCGGCGTGCGTGGCCTGGGCGCTGCTCACCCTCCAGGACGGCGTGCTGACCGGGTTGCGCAAGGCGGAGTGGGTGCCCGCCGGGAACGCGGTGTTCTCGGTCGGGAAGCTGATCCTGCTCGCCGTCTTCGCCACCACGCTGCCGGTGCTCGGCATCTTCGTGTCCTGGGCCGTGGCCATCGCCTTCTCCACCCTGCCCCTCGGCTGGCTGATCTTCCGCAGACTCATCCCGCGCCAGGCCGCCGCCGACCGTGACGTGGAGCCGCCCAAGGTCCGCGAGATGGGCCGGTTCCTCGCCGGGGACTCGCTGGGCGCGGTGTTCAGCCTGGCGATGATCAACCTGCTGCCGGTGATGGTCGCGGTCAACTTCAGCGCCGCGGAGAACGGCTACTTCTACGTGGCCTACACCGTCGGCGGCACGATGGAGTTCATGGCCATCAACATGGCCTCCTCCCTCACCGCGCACGCCTCGCACGACCCGCGCCGCCTCGCCGACGGTGTCCGCGGGGCGCTGCGCCGCATGACGCTGCTGCTGGTGCCGGTGGTGCTCGTCCTGGTCGTCTTCGCCCCGCAGATCCTCGCGCCCTTCGACGAGGACTACGCCGAGCACGGCTCCACGGTGCTGCGGCTGCTGGCCGTCGGGGCGCTGCCGAGGATCGTGGTCGAGCTGTACATCGGCGTGCTCCGCGTGCAGGGACGTACCGGCGTGCTCGCCGCCGTGCAGGGCACCATGTGCCTCCTCGTGCTGGGCAGCGCGGCGATGCTGTTCACCCCGGCCGGGATCGCGGGCGCCGGCTGGGCGGTGCTGGGGAGCATGACGGTGGTCGCCGTCGGCTGCGCGCCCGGCCTGCGCGCCGCCCTCCGCGGCATCGACGGAGCCGATGATTCCGGCAGTCCCGGGGACTCGGGTTCCTCCGGCGGCGCCCGGCTGCGGGGTGGGCGGAAACCCGGCCCCGGCACCTCCTACGGCACCCGCTGGGCGCGGTTGAACGCCACCGCGGGGTACGGCACGAGCTGGGCGCGGCGGGCGGCGTACGAGCAGGAGCAGACCGACGAGGCGTCACGGGACGACACGGTCGCCCTTTTCATAGGGCGGCCGGGGTACGAGCGGGAAGCCCTGGAGGCGGACACCCTCGCGGTGATCGTCCGGCGGTCGCGGCACCCCGACGCCGAGCCCGGGCCGGTATCCGGCCCGGACGACGTTACCGACGTGAACTCGGACCTGGGCTCCGGCTCCGGCGCCGGCGCTGGCGCCGGAGCTGACGCCGACTCCGGTCGCTCCGGGCCCGGTGACCGCGACGGGGACCACGGCCACGACGGGGAGCACGGCCACGAGGGGGACCACGTCCTCCACGCCGATGCCGGCCCCGACGGCGATGACGGCAGGTTCGTCGGGGACGACGACGGATTCGGGGCGATCCCCGAGCGGCGTCTGCGGCCCGCCCTGTGGCTGCTGCTCGGCGTCGCCACCGTGGTGTTCCTGGTGGCAATGCGTGAACTGCCGTGGCTGGACGGCGCGTCCGGGACAGGGGCCGAACTCACGGGGCAGGAACTGATGCGGGGGCTGCCGCTGCCGGCGCTGATCGCGGGGGCCCTGCTGCTTGTGGTGTTCGTGGCATCCGTGACCTTGTGCGCCTCGCCCGACCCATGGCTGCCCGGCACCGCGCTGGGTGCCGCCGTCCTCGCCCTCCACGCGGCGCCCGTCGCCCTCGGCCGGGAACCGGAGGCGGTAGGCGGGGCGTTATACACCGAGACGGCCGGATTCCTGGCAGAAGCGGTAGGGCTCGACGGGCCCGGCCCACTGCTGCGCTGGACGCCGCTCGTCCTGCAGCTGCTGTGCCTCGTGCCGCTGTGGCTGCTGCTCGCGAAGGCGGGGAACCGGCTGCCGTGGCAGGGGCGCTGGGGGGTCCTGTATCTCGCCGCGGTGGGGAGCTGGGTCTGGCGTCAGGAGCTGGCACCGGTCGTGCCGCCTCTCCTCCTGCTCCTCGTCCTCGCCGTCCTGCTCCTGTCCCTGCGCCGCCCGGCCTCGATGCGGGGCATGACGGAGATGGCACAGCCCCCGCACCGCACCAGACCGAACGACAAGTCCAGGGACTGATCAAGCACAGAGCCGAATCGCCAGGGGGGAACCGTCGTGCGTCCGCCAGCAACTCCACGGGAGAGATCCGCACCAGAGCCCGCGCCCGGGCAGGAGACCCCGGACGCGTCGAACCGGGACGCACCGGCACCCTCGGACGCGCCGGGCACCGGGGCAACCCCCGCGCGCGGGCACGAACAGGACCACGGACCCGACCGCGACGACCGCGACCACAACCGCAACCGCGACGACCCCGAGCACGAGCACGACCCCGAGCACGACGACCACGAACACGACGACCACGAACACGGGCCCGAGCACGACGACCACGAGCCCGAGCGCGGCTACACGCGGGAGACGGTCGCGCCCTCCCGCACCGCGCAGGAGCCGACTCCCCGCACTTCACAGGAGTCGGCTCCCAGGACCTCGGAGGAGGCGTCCGCCCGGCCGGGCCGGGGGATCACCACAAGCGCCCATCACCCCTCTACCGCGGAGTCCTCGGGCTCCGTCCCCGAGCCGCCCGTGACGGATCTGTCCGACCTCACCCCAGCCGCCTGGCCGGCCCGCGCGGCCGCCGCCTGGCCGGCCGTGCCCCTGCTCGTCGCGCTCGCCCTGTGGGGCTACGCGACGCGTCACACCGACGTGTCCGCCCTGGACGACTTCGGCCTGGTCAGCGCGGTGCACCCCACCTTCTGGGCCGGCCTCGCCGTGCTCACCACCGGGTTCTGGTTCACGGTCCGCGATCCGCGCCGTCGCCATGCCTGGTCGCTCGCGTACGTCCTGGGCCTGCTGGTGATGGAGCGGGCCACCCAGGCCGTCCTCTACCCGACCCCGCTCTACGCGTGGGCGTGGAAGCACGACGCGGTCATCGACCACCTCCTGACGTCCGGCGGGCTCCAGACCGCGGACCAGCTCGGCGACATGGCCGTCTACGACCAGTGGCCCGGCTTCTTCGCCGCCCAGGCCGCGCTGGTGCGACTGCTGGGCGTGGACAACGCCGCGATGTACATGGCCTGGTGGCCGCTGGCCTCCAGCCTGATGCTGCTGCTCCCGCTGCTGCTGATCTACCGGACGTTCACCGAGGACCGGCGGCTGATCTGGACCGCCGTGTGGCTGTTCTACGTCGCCAACTGGGTGGGCCAGGACTACTTCTCCCCGCAGTCCGTCGCCTTCGTCCTGCACCTGGGCGTCATCGCGGTCGTACTGCGCCGCTACGGCCGTTCCGGCGGGCGGCGCGGCCGGCAGGGGCAGGCGGTGTGGACCGTACTGCTCAGCGTGCTGGTCACCGCCATAGTCGTATCGCACCAGCTGACCCCCGCCATGCTCGTCGTCACGCTCGTCGCCCTGGCCTTCACGCGTCGCCACCGGGACTGGGTTCCGGCGGTCACGACGGTCGTCGTCTTCCTGGCCTGGTGCCTCACGGCCGCGCTGCCCTTCCTGTCCGCCGCCATGCCGGACATGATCCGTTCGGTCGGTGACGTCGGCGCCAACGTGGAGACGGGATACGGAGCCACCCCCACCGGCACCGGCGCGGTGATGACCTCATGGGCGGCCCGGCTGCTGTCGGGTTCGGTACTGCTGCTCGCGCTGGCCGGCCTCCTGCGCCAGCGGGTGCTGCGGCACCGGGCACTGCCGCTGCTGCTGGTCGCGGCGGCGCCGCTGCCGATGTTCGTGGCGAGCAGCTACGGCAGCGAGATGATCTTCCGGGTTCTGATGTTCACACTGCCCGGCGCGGCCTTCTTCGCCGCCGCCGCACTGCTGCCGAAGGTCCGCACGCTGGCCGCCGACGCCGCCGCGCGGGAAACGGCCGGACGTTCGCCGGCCATCTCCGCCCGGCGTCGTCGCCTGCCGCTGCCCTCGTTGCCCCCGCTGAGGTACGGGGCCTGGGTGCCGCCGCTGGTGCTGCTCGCCGGAACCCTCGCCTTCGTGCCGAGTTACTCGGGCAAGGACCGCATCAACTACTTCCCGTCCCGGGAGGTGGCCATGGTCCAGCAGCTCTTCGACCAGGCGCCCGACGACTCCCTGGTCGTCGCCGCCAACCGGAACTATCCGCTCGCCTACGAGCAGTACTGGAGGGTCGACCACTACTGGTTCCTCGACGACGACCGGAGCCACATCGACGAGATCGTCCGGGACCCGGCCGCCGTCCTCGCCCGCGACATGTCCGCGGTGGAAGCACCGGCCCGCGCCTACTTCCTGCTCACCCAGGGACAGGTGGCCAACTCGGAGATGAACGGCCAGCTGGACGAGGCCCAGTTGAGACGAGTGCGGGAGTCCGTCGCGAACTCGCCGCGGTTCGAGCGCGTGGCGGAGAACAGCGCCGGAGTGCTCTACGTCCTGAAACAGGCGAGCCGAGAAGGGGAGGGAACCGGACGATGACACCGCAGGACGCCGGGACTCCGCAGAACGCCGGGACACCGCGGAACGCCGTGACTCCGCGGAACGCCGGAACGTCGCAGGAAACCGTGACTCCGCTGGAAGCCGCGACATCGCAGGACGACGTAAGGACACGGCACGGCGACGTAAGGACACGGCCGGACGCCACGACTGCGCAGGACGCCATGACTCCGCAGGACGCCATGACTCCGCAGGACCTCGTGATCCGTATGCTGCCGCCGTTCGGCGGCTGGCTGGCGCTCGCCGCGCTCGCCCTGCCCGGCGGCTCACCGTTGCGCGGCGCGGCGGTCGCCGCCTTCCTGGCCGTCGGCCCGGGCGCGGCCCTGGTCAGGATCTGCGGCCCCGCGCTGCGGGTCCGCCGTGCGGAGGGCCCCGTCGAGCGTCGGGAGGCAGACTTCGAACGCCACTCCGACCTGCTGGAACGGCTGATGCTGGCCGTCCTGCTGAGCGTGAGCGCCGCGATGCTCGTCGCCACCGTACTGATAGCCGCGCACGCCTTCAGCGGGGACCGCGTCCTGCTGACGCTCACCCTGCTGACCACGCTCGCCGCGTTCTGCCCGCGCCTGCGTGCCTCCCCGACGGCCACGACGGTGCCGGGGACGGCGCCGAGGACACGGAAGGGTTCCACTTCGTGAGGTTCGCCCGTCCCGCTCGCCGCACGACTGCGGACTCGACGACGACCGGACAGCACCGCAGGCCCAAGGCCCCCAGGGGCCCGGGCCGGCGTCGTCTGCTGATCACATCCGTCACGGCCACGTGCGCGGTCCTGGTCGCGGTGCTCGCCCTGCGCGACGCCTCCGGCCCCGCCGACCCGGCCGACGACGCCAAGTGCCGCCCGACCGAGATTCTCGAACCGCCCTGCGGCGCGTGGTTCGGCGCCTTCGTGCCGCACGACAAGTCCGACCTGGCCGAGAAGGTGGACGCGTACGAGGAGAACGTCGGGCGCAGGCTCGACATCGTGTACACGTACCACGACATGTCGGCGGTCACGGAGACCCGCCTGGAGGGACAACTGCTCACCGAGCAGGAACAGCGCGTCGGCGAGGACCGCATGCTGCTGCTCTCCTGGGAGAGCAAGTGGTGGGGCGGCACGAAGCAGCAGCAGCCCACCTGGAAGCAGATAGCCGCCGGCGACCTGGACGACTCCGTGATCGACGTCCAGGCACAGCGCATCAAGGAGTACGGGGAGCGCACGGGGAAGAAGGTGTTCCTCTCCTTCGACCTGGAGATGGACACCCGTACGCCGGACAACGGCACCCCGGCCGACTACGTACGGGCCTACCGGCACATCCACGACCGGTTCCGGGAGCTGGGCGTCGACAACGTCGTGTGGACCTGGATCATCACCGGCTACCTGGACCACGCGGACCTGTTCGGGAAGATGTACCCGGGGGACGAGTACGTC
This sequence comes from Streptomyces sp. WG7, assembly GCF_049975785.1. Lineage (NCBI taxonomy): Bacteria > Bacillati > Actinomycetota > Actinomycetes > Kitasatosporales > Streptomycetaceae > Streptomyces > Streptomyces sp. WG7. The sequence continues at coordinate 30,518 of NZ_JBNGGE010000017.1, read as the reverse complement.
GACTGGATCGGCTACAACCAGTACAACTACTACCTCTGCCACAAGACGGACTGGCTCAGCTTCGCCCAGACACAGCACGCCACCCACGACTGGATCCGCGCCAACATCTCCGACGACAAGCCCCTGATGCTCTCGGAGTTCGGCAGTGCATCCGATCCGAAGCGGCCGGACCGGCAGGCGGACTGGTACGCGCAGGTGCCCGGGGTGCTGAAGGAGCTGGAGGGCGTCAAGGCCGCCCTCCAGTGGAACTACCGGGACCCGGGACCGCACTGCAACCTGGCCGTGGCGGGGGACCGGGCGTGGGCCAGCCTGCGCAAGGTGGCCGGTGACCCCCACCTCAACCAGCCACTCGAGTGACGGGAGCGCCCTGCCGACCACCGACTACCCACTGACTACCCGGCGAACTCGGGGCCCCGGACCATGGCACGCCCCCGCCGGTACCACCGCCACGCGACCGTCTTCGGCCCGTCGCGGTAGGGGGCGATCCGGGCGCCCCCTCCCGCCAGCCACGCCTCGACGTCGGCGACCGTGTGGCCGCGCCGCACGATGAGCCGGGCGATGCGGTACCGCTCGTCGCGGTCCGAGCTGAGCGCGTGCCGCACGGCGGTCGCCGTCTCGTACCCGGCGCGGGCCGACAACGACCGCACCTTCGCGCTGTTGTAGCCGTGCGGGTAGGCGAGGTGACGGACCGGGTGTCCGAGGGTGTCCTCCAGCATCGCCTTGGACGTGCGCAGTTCGTACGCCAGGTCCTTGGCGGACAGGGTGTCGAGCTGGGCGTGGGTGACGGTGTGGCTGCCGATCTCCATGCCGGAACGTTCCAGCACCGCTACCGCGTCCAGGGTCATCATCGGGGCGGGCGGCAGCAGACTGCGCCCGCCCGGGGCGATGGCCCCGGTGGTGAGGTAGGCGGTGGCGGGCAGCGCGCGCTCGGCCAGCGCCTCGGCCGTGGGACCGGGCAGGTCGGCGAAGCCGTCGTCGAAGGTGAGCAGCACGGGCCGGTGCGGCAGGGGCGCCCGACCTGCGAGATGGCCGGCGAGCGCGCTGATCGTGACCGGCGTCATGCCACTGTCGACGATCGCGTCCAGGTGGGCGGCGAACTGCCTCGGGCTGACGGTGAACTCGGCGATCCACGAGGGCGGATCGTCCATCACGGCGTGGTAGAGGAAGACGGGTATGTGCCCGCCCACAGCCGGGGCCTCCTCCCGTGCCCCGGTCGCTCCCGGAGCCTCCGCCTCGCTCATCGCGCCTCCAGTGCGACCGTGCGCAGGGCGCGGCGGGCCCGCAGATAGCCGACGGGGCCGTAGAGCATGCCCCGGCGCTGCAACCGGGACAGGCGCCGCGGCCAGGGATGCGTACGGGAGTCGTGCCCGCCCGGCACGCCCGCCGCCGGTCCCGTGCCGTCGGTGGCGTCGCCGTCGGCGGTGGCGCGTACGGCGGTGGCGCGTACGGCGGTCAGCCCCCGCGCGTGCGCCAGCCCGCCCGGCACCCGGGCGAGGAAGGCAGGCAGCAGCGACGGACGGTTCACCAGGATCGCCGTGAGGTACGCGGTGAGGCCCGCGCCGTAGCCGTACGCCTGGGTCTCCAGGTCCCGCCAGGTCTCCCGGTGGTGGTGCCAGACCAGTGCGCTCGGGGTGTAACGCAGCCGCTGCCCCTCGGCGAGGACGCGGACGAATCCGTAGAGGTCGTCGCCTCCCCGTGCGCGCGTGCCCGCGCCGGTCGCCGGGTCGAAGCCGCCGACCGCCCGCAGCACCGCCGTACGGAAGGCCATGTTGGCGCCCGAGCCGAACCGGCCCGCGGTGAACGGGAAGAGCGGCTCGTCGGCGGGCGGGTCAGCCGGGTCGTACGTGCGCGGGGTGAAGCCCTTCGCGAAACCGCCGTGGCTCTCCAGCAGCACCTGGGCGGGGGTGCGCAGCCGCGCGGGCAGGATCAGCCCCGTGGTGCAGCCCAGGCGCGGGTCGGCGGCGAACGGAGCGGTCAGTTCGGTGAGCCAGCGCGGGTCGGCGACCACGTCGTCGTCGGTGAACGCGATCACCTCGCTCCGTACGGCCGCGAGACCCCGGTTGTGCGCGATCGCGAGTCCGGGGACCGGTTCGCACACGTACCGCACCCGCTCGCCGTACTTCCGCTCGACCAGTTCCCGGGTCTCGCCGGTCACGGGCGCGTTGTCGACGACGATGATCTCGAAGTCCGGGTGGTCCTGCGCGAGCAGCGAGTCCAGCGCGCGGGCGAGCTGGTCCGCGCGTTCCCGGGTGGCGACCACGACGCAGGCGGACGGCGGCCGGGGCAACGGCTCGGGCGGCGCCTCCCGGGGGAGCTGCCGGGCGAGCCCGGCCAGCACCTCCGCGGGATCCGCGCCCTCGGGTACCTGCCCGAGCACCGTACCGACGGGCCGCCCCGCCCTCCTGACCAGGGCGAACACCGCGCCGGACGTCACCGGCGCGCTGCCCGGCCCCGGTCTCAGCTCCGTCGCCACGGAGCCGGCAGCCGACTGGACGCCAGGAGCTCTCTCGGTACGAGCGGCTGCCTCAATGCCGTCGGCTCCCTCGGCACGAGCCCTCCGGACGCCGGGAGCCCCGTCGGCACGAGCTGCCCCCTCGGCGCCCTCCCCTGCCTCGGGGTCGTCGGCTCCGATGTCCAGCTCGGCGACCTGCACCGGCCCGATGCCGAGGAACCCCTCTATCTCCCGCCGTGTCTCATGCCGCGCACGCCGCACACCGGCCATGCGCCCACCCCCTCGTAGATGCCCTCCGTCATGACCGGCGAAGCCGGGCCGCGCCCCTCAACGTCCGCACCGCCAGCGACGCCAGCCGGGGCCGGTCGCGCACGAAGCCGTGCGCGCGGCGGGCCGGCTCGCGGCCGAGCCAGTGCAGCGCGGCGCCCGCCCCCGGACGCGTCGCCGCTCCCTCGTACACGGGCAGTTCACCGGTCTTCAGCGAGTCCTTGTACTCCGCCGGGCCCCGCCCCATGTCGAGCATGCCGATGCCCTCGGCGGCGGCCGCCTCGGCCATCCGCAGATGCAGGATCAGCCCCGGCGAGTACTTCGCGAAGTCCGGGTCGTACGCCGGGAACCAGCAGGCCAGCACCGTCGCCGAGCGCAGTCCGAAGTGGGCGGCGACCGGCCGGCGGTCGGCGTAGAGCACGGACAGCGTGCCGGTGCACTCCGGTGCCCGGGTCTCGGCCAGCCGTGCCACGAGCCGGCTGATCCACTCCTGTGCGAACCGGTCGCGGCGCCCCGTCCTGCGGTACTGCGCCGACTTCCACTCCATGAGCGTGCGCAACGCGGCCGGGTCACGCTCGTCGAACACGAAGCGCACGTCACCGACCTGGCGGCCGAGCCGGCGCTCCTTGGCGAGGGTGGTCTTGAGGAACTTCGGTGACCGGTCGCGCAGTACGCCCTCGTACGCCTCGTACCCCCGCTCGACGTCGATGACGTAGGTGGTGAGCTCCTCGGCGGCGTACGGCACGAACAGCTCCTGGTCCGCCTCCAGGTTGTCGAAGGCGAAGCTCGACAGGGAGCAGGCCCGCAGCAGTTCGCGGGTGTTCAGGGCGAGGTCCTGGCGCAGCACCGCACCCTGGCAGTCCGACACCCCGAGTCCGATCGCCCGGCCCTGGCCCAGCTGCCCGCGCTCGTGCGGCAGGAAACCGGACGCCTCCCCGCCGTCGTACACCACCGCCACCCGCGCCCGCGGCCGTACCCGGCCCACGACGTCGGTGAACTCCGGTTCCATGAACGGATTGCGTGGTGCCGTCGACTTGGCGCGCAGCTCCCGCCAGTGTTCCCGTTCCCCCTCGCCCAGCTCCTCCGGCCTGAGCACACGCACACGTCCGCTGTTCAACCCGACCCCCCGATCAAGTTCCCCCTGGACAACAGGAAGGTACCTCCGGGGGCTCCCGGCCGGTAGGTAGCGGACCATGTTGTTGCCAACCGGTGCACAGGCCTTTAACCGGCTTTAGCCGATGATGTGCCAGGTTTCGGACAGGTTCGTGCGTCCTCGTGCGCCCGTGTGCCGTACTCGTGCGCACTCGTGCCGTACTCGCGCGTCCTCGTTCGGATGCGATCGCGGGTGAGTCGGACAGGTGCGGTGTCCGTATTCTCTGATCATGGACCGCACCGCATATTCACTCGTCGCCACCGACCTCGACGGCACGCTGCTCCGCGGCGACGACACCGTCTCCGACCGGTCGCTGGCCGCGCTGGCGCGGGCGGCAGGGGCCGGTGCGCGGCACCTGGTGGTGACGGGGCGGCCGGCGCCCCGGGTGCGGTCCCTGCTCGACCGCCTCGGCTGCACGGGACTCGCGGTGTGCGGACAGGGTGCCCAGGTGTACGACGCCGGCGCGAACCGGATGCTGTGGTCGGTCACCCTGGACCGGGAACTGGCCGAGACCGCACTCGGCAAGATCGAGGCCGAGGTGGGGCAGGTGTACGCCGCGGTCGACCAGGACGGCGTCGACGGCCTCACGCTCATCGAGCCCGGGTACCTGATGCCCCACCCCACGCTGCCCGCGGTGCGGGTCGAGCGGCGCGACGAACTGTGGTCCACGCCGATCAGCAAGGTGCTGCTGCGCCACCCCGACCTGTCCGACGACGAGTTGGCGGCGACGGCGCGCGCGGTGGTGGGCTCCCTCGCCACGGTCACCATGTCGGGGCCGGGGACGGTCGAGCTCCAGCCGTGCGGCATCACCAAGGCGACCGGCCTGGCGCTGGCCGCCGAGCGCCTGGGGGTGAGCCGACGGCGGACGATCGCCTTCGGGGACATGCCCAACGACATCCCCATGTTCGACTGGGCGGCACACGGTGTCGCCATGGCCGACGCCCACCCCGAACTCAAGGCGGTGGCCGACGAGGTCACCACGACGAACGAGGACGACGGCGTGGCCGTCGTCCTCGAGCGGGTCTTCGGGGCCTCCTGAGCGGAGCCCCCTCGGCCGAGGAGCCTCCTCGGCCGGAGCCTCTTTGTCAGTGCCTCAGTGCCTCAGGCGTCAGTGCTTCAGTTCCTCAGGCGCCAGTGCTTCAGTGCCTCTGTGGCAGTGCCTCTGTGGCAGTGCGTCTCAGTACGCGCCGAAGACGTTGTCCATCGAGCCGTATCGGTCGGCCGCGTAGTTGCAGGCCGCGGTGATGTTGGCGACCGGGTCGTACGGGTCCCAGGAGGTGCCGGGCACGTGGTACGCCTCGAAGGTCGGGGCGATCACCTGGAGCAGCCCCTTGGACGGGGTGCCGTTGATGGCGTTGATGTCCCAGTTGTTGATGGCGTACGGGTTGCCGGACGACTCCCGCATGATGTTGCGGTGGATGCCCTCGTACGTCCCGGGGATGCCGTGCTGGGCCATGATGTCGAGCGACTCCCGGATCCAGCCGTCGAGGTTGTCCGGGTAGGTCGTCGCCGCGGTGGTGGCGGCCGCGGCGGCCGTGGTGGTGGCCGGGGTGGCCGCGGACGCGCCGGTGGCGCCGAGGAGCGGCAGGGCGAGCACGGCGGCGCCGGTGCCGGCCACGGCGAGCTTGCGGGCGAGGCGGCTGGTCCGGGCGTGACGGTTCTGACCGTTGGCAGACATGTGTGAGTCCCTCTCCTTACGCCTGCGAGGTGAGCTGTCGGGTTCGGGCGGGGAGGTGCCCGGCCGGGTCCTGACGGACACGGCTTCACCCCGAGCCGCTCCGGTGGTGACCGGTGCGGCGACTTACCTGGGTCCCCCGCTCCTGCCTGCGAGTTTGTTGGCGGATGACTGTGCGTCCGGGCGGTGGCAGGATTCGGCGTCCGCCCGACAGGCCGGGAACGTATGCGAGAGCACATGTCCGAAACAAGTGCAGGAATCACCCAACGCGCCTGTTGACCTTGATCTGAGGGGTTTGAGGTACTTGATCCTTTGCGGCTGCCAAGGGCCAAATGCCTTGCGGGGCAAAGGGAGGGCACAGTCGGCGGCAGGGTTGCCCGGAGGTGCGGAGGAGTGAGTCAACTCACCCGCATCGACAAGTGTGGCAAATCGGGCATTGAGGCCAACTGTGGGTCAATTGCCCATGGGTGGGAGGGGTTCGGGTGCTGGTCGACGGCCGGGCGGGCCTGCTGTCGTGCGCACCCCGTGTGTGACCCCGCCCTGAGCGGTGTTTCCGCGCGCCCTGGGGGCATCCGTTCGGGGTGGGGCAGGGTGAGCCGAGTGGGTGACGTATTCGGAGTGCGAGCCGTTGGGAGGGGTGATGTGATCATCAGTGGCGGGTTCTGGCCCCGGCGATGTCGATCAATATCTGCTCATATCGCCTGATCAAAAACATACTGTTCATGATCCGATACCGACCGGCCTGTAACGGTGGGCGCTCGCGGTGATCGAAAGGTGACCGGATACGCTGGCTCGAGTGGTGGCAGCGACCTATCGACAAACCAGGTAATCGCCAGTAGACACCAGCAGACAGGAGACCCCTCGTGACCGTCGTCGGGCCGTTCGGGCTGAGCGTGCGGGACCAGGCTCTGGAAGCCGATGTCCAGGCCGGATTGGTTGCTGTCGAGGAAGGGTTGCTTGAGGCAACCAAGAGCGAGGTTCCGTTCATCACGGAGGCCGCCCAGCATCTGGTGCGGGCCGGCGGCAAACGATTCCGGCCACTGCTGGTGATGCTCTCGTCCCAGTTCGGCGACCCCTATGCCCCCGGGATCGTGCCCTCGGCCGTCGTCGTGGAGCTGACCCACCTCGCCACCCTCTACCACGACGACGTGATGGACGAGGCCGCCGTGCGGCGTGGCGTGGCCAGCGCCAACACCCGCTGGGGCAACTCGGTCGCGGTCCTCACCGGCGACTTCCTGTTCGCCCGCGCCTCCCAGATCCTCGCCGACCTCGGGCCCGAGGCGGTCCGCGTGCAGGCCCTGGCGTTCGAGCGGCTCGTCACCGGACAGATCCTGGAGACGGCGGGGCCGCAGGACGGCCGGGACCCCGTCGACCACTACCTCGACGTGCTGGGCGGCAAGACGGGATCGCTGGTGGCGGTCTCCTGCCGGTTCGGCGCGATGATGTCCGGCGCCGACGAGACGGTCGTGGACGTGCTGACCCAGTACGGCGAGCGGCTCGGCGTCGCCTTCCAGCTCGCGGACGACGTCCTGGACATCGCCTCCGACTCCCAGGAATCGGGGAAGACGCCCGGGACCGACCTGCGCGAGGGCATCCCGACCCTCCCGGTGCTGCGGCTGCGCGAGCGGGCGGCCCGGCTGGGGCTGGCCGACGACATCGCCCTGTGCGAACTGCTGGGCTCCGACCTGAGCGACGACGCGCGGCACGCGGAGGCGCTGCGGCTGCTGCGCGCCCACCCCGCGCTGGAGCAGGCGCGACGCGACACGGTGCGGTACGCCAAGGACGCCCGGGCGGCGCTGGCCCCGCTCAGGGAGTGCGAGGCGAAGGCCGCGCTGGTGGAGCTGTGTGACGCCGTGGTGCACCGGGCCGGCTGAGCACCCTGGCCACCCGGGACCTGCGCCGGGCGGGCCGCCGTAGGGCGGCGGGTGGTGACCTGTGCCGGGCGGGCCGTTGTAGGGCGGCGGGTGGTGGCCTGCGGCGGGTGGCGGCGTAGGGCGGATCATGGCGTACGGCGGCGATGCGCGGCGTACGGCTGTGGGGGTCCACCCCCTACGGGCCGGGGGAGTCGTGACCCCTCCGTGTCATCCCGCAGGAGTAGACGGAGTTGAGCCCGCGGTCTGACGATTCCGCCTGGCCGATTTGGTCAGATGGACACCACGGAAAACACCAATCCTCACCGATTCGGGTGAGAATGGCGGCTCACGGGTGGACGAGTGCGAGGTCGCGAGACAGCCGCCGCCGACGAGGAGGCAGGGCACACATGGCACCGATCGATTCCGACGACAACACGACGGCCGGGGCGGACGAGGGCCTGCGGGCAGGGCGGCGCAGGGCCGCGCGGTACGTCGTTCCGGTCGCGGTGATGGGAGTGGCGGCCGCGACGATCGGCCTCGTCCCGGCGATCGCCGACTCCGGGGACCCCGACCTTCCGAAGGTCACGGCGGAGCAGCTCATCGAGAAGATCGCCAAGTCGGACGTCCAGCAGCTGTCCGGCACGGTCAAGATCAGCACGGACCTGGGCCTGCCGGACCTCGGCGGCCTGGAGAGCGGCCTGATGTCCGGTATGGCCGGCGGTTCGGGTGGTCCGGGCGGTGACGAGGAGGGCTCCGCGGCCGACCCGTCGGCCAAGCTCACCGAGCTGGTGACCGGCACCCACACGCTCCGGGTCGCCGCCGACGGCCCCGACCGGCAGAAGCTGTCGCTGCTGGAGAACGCCGCCGAGTACAGCCTGATCCACGACGGCAAGGACGTGTGGGGCTACGACAGCAAGTCCAACGAGGTCTACCACTCGACCATCTCCGGCAGCGCCGAGCAGCCGGAGAAGGAGGTGCCGGCCACCCCGAAGGACTTCGCCGACCAGGCCCTCAAGGCGGTCGACGACACCACCTCCGTGACCGTCGACGGCACCGCGCAGGTGGCCGGCCGGGACGCGTACCGACTGATGATCAAGCCCAAGCAGTCCGGTTCCACGGTCGGCGCCATCAGCGTCGCGGTGGACGCCAAGACCGGCATGCCGCTGAAGTTCACGCTGACTCCGGCGAGCGGCGGCGCCGCGGTCGTGGACGCGGGCTTCACCGAGGTCAGCTTCGCGAAGCCGGACGCATCGACGTTCGACTTCACCCCGCCCAAGGGCGCGAAGGTCACCGAGGGTGACGAGGTGGCCGAGGCGCCGGAGCGCGGGCGGGAGGCCGGGGGCGACCTCGCCGAGGAGATGGACGGCCTGGCAGAGCAGGGCGGTCCGGAGGTCATCGGCGAGGGCTGGAACTCGATCGCCACCTTCGACACCGGCGGTCAGGGCCTGCCCACGGCCTCCGCGGGCGGCGACCTCGGCGGCTTCCTCGGCTCCTTCGGCGACCAGGTCAAGGGCGACTTCGGCTCCGGTACCGTCTTCAAGACCCGCCTGGTCAACGCCCTGATCACGGACGACGGCAAGGTCTACGCGGGTGCGGTCACCAAGGACGCGCTGGTCAAGGCGGCCGACGCAGCCCAGTAAGCGTCGGCGTCAAGAGCCCCGGGTGCCGGGCGTCGGGTGCTGGGCATCAGGTGCCCGTCACCCGGTGCCGGGCACCGGGGCGTCAGTGCGTAGGAGCGATTTCGAAGTGAGGGAGCCGATGGCCGAACCGGCCGAACCGTCCGCCACGGAACCGGTGGGCGCGAGTGAGGAGAGCGGCACGGATGACGCCGTCATCGCCACCCGTGCGCTCACCAAGCGCTACCGCGGCGGCCAGCTCGCCGTCGACGGTCTGGACCTGACCGTCCCGGCGGGCAGCGTCTTCGGCTTCCTCGGCCCCAACGGCTCCGGCAAGACCACCACCATCCGCATGCTGATGGGCCTGATCGAACCCACCTCGGGCACCGCCCGGGTGCTGGGCCGGACCATGCCGGGTGCCGCCCGCGCCGTACTGCCCCGGGTCGGTGCCCTCATCGAGGGCCCGGCCCTGTACGGCTTCCTCTCCGGCCGCGACAACCTGTTGCGCTACGACGCAGCGGACCCGACCGCCGACCCGCGCACCCGGCGTGAGCGCGTCGCGGCGGCGCTGGACCGGGTGGGCCTCGCGGCCGCCGCCGGCAAGAAGGCGAAAGCGTATTCGCTCGGCATGAAGCAGCGCCTCGGGCTCGCCGCGGCGCTGCTCCAGCCGCGCCGCCTGCTGGTCCTGGACGAGCCGACCAACGGGCTCGACCCCCAGGGCATGCGTGAGATCCGCGCGCTCGTGCGCGAACTGGCCTCCGACGGAACCACTGTCTTCCTCTCCTCCCACCTGCTGGACGAGATCGAGCAGGTGTGCACGCACGCCGCCGTGATGGCCCGAGGGCGGCTGATCACCCAGGGCGCGGTCGCCGACCTGGCGGCCGGGGCGCGCCGCCGGCTCGTGGTGACGACGCCGGACACGGGGGAGGCCGCCCGGGTGATGAAGGAACAGGGGGCCGGGGACGTGGTCGTCGCCGAGGACCGGGTGACTGCGGAGCCACCCGACCGCGACCTCGCCGACCTGAACGCCGCGCTGGTCACGGCCGGTGTCCGGGTCCGGGGCTTCGCAGTGGAACGGGCTTCCTTGGAGGACGCGTTCGTGGCACTGACCGGAGAGGGCTTCGATGTCGCAGGCTGAGATGCCGCAGGCTGAGATGCCGCGGGCTGAGATGCCGCGGGCTGAGGTGTCACAGACCGAGGTGGCGCGGACGGTGCGTGCCCCGAGTCCGCTGTGGTCCTTCGGACTGCTCCGCAGCGAAGTGCTGATCACCTTCCGGCGCTGGCGCACCCTCGCCCTGCTGGGCGTGCTGGCCGCCGTGCCGGTCCTGGTGGGGATCGCCGTGAAGATCGAGACGAGCGACGGGGCGTCGCTCGGCGGTGGCGGTGGCGGTGGCGGTGGTGGCGGCGGCGCGGGACCGGCGTTCATCTCGCAGATCAGCAACAACGGTCTGTTCCTGGTCTTCACCGCGCTCGCCGCGACCCTCCCGTTTTTCCTGCCGATGGCCGTCGGCGTCATCGCGGGCGACGCGATCGCGGGCGAGGCGAGCGCGGGCACGCTCCGCTACCTCCTGGTCGCCCCGGCCGGCCGCACCCGGCTGCTGCTCGCCAAGTACGCCACGGTGTTCGCCTTCTGCCTCGCCGCCACGCTGGTGGTCGCGGTTTCGGCGCTCGCGGTCGGGGCGCTGCTGTTCCCGGTCGGTGATCTGACCACCATCTCCGGCACCCGCATCACCTACCTGGAGGGCCTGGGGCGCGCGCTGCTGATCGCCCTGGTCGTGGCCGCCTCACTCGTGGGCGTCGCGGCCCTCGGCCTGTTCGTCTCGACCCTGACGAGCAGCGGCATCGCGGCGATGGCGACCACGGTCGGGCTGCTGATCACCGTCCAGATCCTCGAGCAGATCCCGCAGCTCGACGCGCTCCAGCCGTACTTTTTCTCGCACTACTGGCTGTCCTTCGCAGACCTGATGCGCGAGCCGGTCTACTGGGACGACCTGGTGAAGAACCTCGGCCTCCAGGCCCTCTACGCGGCGGTGTTCGGCTCGGCGGCCTGGGCACGGTTCACGGCCAAGGACATCACCTCGTAGGAGCGGTGTCCGCCGCCCGCTCCCACGGGAAACGGGCGAGCGGCGCCTCCTGCGCGAAGAACGTCTTCGCGCGGGCCAGTGCCTCGGTGTCCTTCAGGACGTCACCGGGCCTGCTGCCGTTGCCGAGCAGCACGCCGCCGAAGCGCATCCCCATGTAGGCCGCCGAGTTGTTCAGGCTGCCGATCAGCGGGTCGGCGGCCTCCTGCTCCTGGTGTGCGAGCGCGGTGACGCCCCACAGGGTGCGGCCGGCCAGGGTCGCCTTGAAGTCGAGACCGGGGGTGCGCAGCCAGCCGGACCAGTGGTCGAGGTAGCGCTTGACCGGCGTGGACAGCGAGTACCAGTACAGCGGCGAGGCGATCACGATGTCCGTGGCGGTGAGGGTGGCATCGAGCAGCAGGCCCGCGTTGCCCTCCGTGGGGCGTACGTGGTCGCTGTCGTGCCGCAGGTCCTCGAACTCGGGCAACGGATGCTCGGCGAGGCCGATCCACCGCTGCTCGACGTGCGCGGGAAGCTGTTCGGCGGCGCGGCGGGCGAGCAGTTCGGTGTTGCCTTCGGGGCGGCTGCTGCCCAGCAGGAAGAGAAAACGGCGGGTCATGAGGTCCCCCGGAGTCATCGGCGTGCGCGGATACCAGCACATGCATCATATGCATACGCATGTAGTTCCGCAGGTATTTCCGTCTCTCCTTCGGGCCGGCTCGGCGCACCCGCCCCAGGTCCCCCGTGGGGGCCGGCCCGCGTCGGTCTCCCGATACGGGCGTGACCTCCTGGAACGAGCCTGTGACACCCCGGTGACGCGAGAATCGCGAGCGAGCGGCGAGACTCGACGGTAGGTGTATGACAGGTAGGCACGACAGGCATGACAGGCTCTGGACGGCAGGCGACAAGCCGCCGACGGAAGCCGCCGATGAGTGGGGGAACGATGTCTCGACTCGGCCGCGACAAGCAGCGGGTCCACGAGGGCGCGGAGCGCTCACCCGACCCTGCGGCGGCGACGCCGATCGACGTCCGCGTGCCGGGGGCCGGCTCCGGCGCGCGCAGCGCGTCGGTCGACGGGACGCTGGTCGTCGCGGCCCCCGGCGAGGAGATCCAGAACGCGGTCCTGAACCGCCTCCACCGCCTCGCCGTCGCCGCCGGCCTTCCCGTCCTCGCCACGATCCACGACGAGCGCATCGGCTATTCCGTCCCGCTCCGGGTCGACCCGGACGGTTCCAGCCACCTCGCCGCGGAACCGGCGCCGACGGCTCCCGAGCAGCCGGCGGTACGACGGGGCCAGTCCACGCCCGTCCTCCGGCCGGTGGAGCCGGTGAGGGACGGCGTCCCTGCGTTCCGCCCGCCGGCGGTGCCCGAGCCGCAGCGGACGCCGGCCGGCGAATCCGCGCCGACGTTCACGCTGCGGGCTCTGCCGGAACCGGCCGGGAGCGCGGCGGCACCCGGGACGGTGGCACCGCCGACCGGAGAGTTCGGGCCGCCGCCCCGGATGGACGGTGCCCCCGCGACCGGCACTCCCGAAGGTGCGGGACCTCGGACGGCGACCGGGCGGGTCGCCGGGCCCGAGCCCGAGCCCGAGCCCGAGCCCGGGTCCGGGTCTGCCGTCGGACGTCGGCCGGCGCCCGCGTTTGAGCCGGCCTCTGCGTTTGAGCCGGTCTCTGCGTCTGAGCCGGCCCCTGCGTTTGAGTCCGTCCGTGCGTCTGAGCCGGTCAGTGGGCGTGAGTCGCTCCGTGGGCCTCAGTTCCTCCCCGGGTCCCAGTCCCTGCCCGGGCCCCAGTCCCTGCCCGGGCCCCAGCCTCTCCCCGGGCCCCAGTCCGTCGCCCGGCCCCAGTCGGCCGCCGCGCCGGAGCGGGTCACAGCCCCAAAGTCTGCCCTCGTCCCTGAACCGGTTGCCGACCTCGGCCCCGACCACAAGCCCACCCCCACCCCCGCCCGCGGCTTCGACGCCGTGGCCGAGGCCGTGCTCGGGGACGAACCGCTCACCGCACCCGGTGACGCCACCACCCCAGCGCTCCTCGCGGAGCCGACGGGCCGGATCAACGAAGCCGTCAAGGGAGGGCGTACGGAGGAGGCGGCTCAGCTGGCCGAACAAGCCGTGACGGAGGCGTCGGAAACGCTGGGGCCGGAGCACCCGGAAGTACTCCGGCTCCGGGAACTCGCCGCGTACATCGCGTACTTGTCGGGTGACCCGGACCGAGCCTTCCGTCTCTCCCTGGACCTGGCCCGGATGCACCGCCGCGCAGGCGACCAGGAGGCCGCCTACGGCAACGTCCAGAGCGCGGCCACCGCCTGGCGCGCCGTACGTGATCCGGAGCGAGGGCTGGAGATGGGGGACGATCTGGTCGGCCTGTGGAGCGAACTCGCCGCCGAGGAGGGCCCGGCCGCCGAGGACGCCGATCAACTGGAGTCCGCCCGCGCCCGGATGGGCCGCCTCGCCGGACGCGTCCGCACGCAGACCGGCTGACCGGCCGGACCGCCGGCTGCGCAGACCGACCGGCCGGACCGCCGGCTGCGCAGACCGACCGGCCGACCCGCCGGCTGCGCAGACCGGCCGGCCGGCCGACTGGCTTCTTCGACCGGCTGACCGGGCCGGTTGACTGGCTGCGTCGGCCGGCCGTCCGGCAGCCCGGGCCGGATGGCCCCGCCGCGGGACGTGCGTCCTGACGTATGCCCTGCTGTATGCCCTATTGCGACAGTTCCCACATCGCATGCGCGATGGCATCGCTGTTGCGGTTCAGTGCCGTGTCGTTGATGTTGGCGGTGGTGTCGCAGGACGAGTGGTAGCAGCGGTCGAACGGCTGGCCCGCGGTGCCGCCCCATTCGGCCGCCTGCGCCGACGTCTTGCGGTAGCCGGCGCCGCTGAAGAGGCCGCCGACGGGGACCCCCGCGCTCTTGAAGGGTGCGTGGTCGGAGCGACCGTCGCCCTCGGTCTCGATCTCCGTGGAGATGCCGAGGCCGGTGAAGTAGTCCTTGAAGGTCTTCTCGATCGTGGGATCGTCGTCGTAGACGAAGTAGCCGGGGTTGGGGGAGCCGATCATGTCGAAGTTCAGATAGCCGCTGATCTTCGCGCGGCCCGTGGAACCGAGGCTGTTGACGTAGTGGCGGGACCCGACCAGTCCCAGTTCCTCCGCACCCCACCAGGCGAAACGCAGGTGCTTGGTGGGCTGGTGACCGGACCGGGCCACGGCGAGCGCGGTCTCCAGGACGGCCGCCGAGCCGGAGCCGTTGTCGTTGATGCCCGGGCCGGAGGAGACACTGTCCAGATGTGACCCGGCCATGACAACCTGATCCGTGTCACCACCCGGCCAGTCGGCTATCAGGTTGTAGCCGGTACGGCCGGAGGCGGTGAACCGCTGGACGGTTGTGGTGAACCCTGCCGCGTCCAGCGCGGCCTTCACGTAGTCGAGCGAGGCCTGGTAGCCGGGGCGGCCGTGGGCGCGGTTGCCGCCGTTCGCCGCGGCGATCGACTGCAGCCGTGTCAGGTGGGCCCTGACATTGGCTATCGGTATGTCGGGGGCGGCAGCGGAGACGGTCGCCGGTTCGGAGGCGGACGCGGGGTGCTCGGCGGCGGGCGCCGCGTCGGCCACGGATCCGCCGGTCATCAGCGTGGCGACCGCGACGGCACCGGCCGTCAGGGCGCGCCCGGGCAGGGGGAGCTTCATGTGGGGGGCTCCGAATCCCTAGGGGGTCCCCGGGGAGGGGACTCCACAGTGAATGGGGTGCCTGGATGGTGTGGCCGGGGCGGACGCTTCGTCAAGGCCGTTATCCGGCCACGGAGTTGCGTATATCGGAACGCGCCGTCATGTGCCCTTGATCCACTCTCAGTGGACGCAGAACTCGTTCCCTTCCGGGTCCGCCATCACCACCCACTCCCCGCCCGGCTCCTTCACCTGTCGCAGGACGCTCGCGCCCAGCGCCTCGAGCCGGGCGACCTCCTCCTCGCGCGATCCCTCGCCCGA
The DNA here is from genome assembly GCF_049975785.1 of Streptomyces sp. WG7. Classification (NCBI taxonomy): domain Bacteria; kingdom Bacillati; phylum Actinomycetota; class Actinomycetes; order Kitasatosporales; family Streptomycetaceae; genus Streptomyces; species Streptomyces sp. WG7. Next base: position 15,471 of record NZ_JBNGGE010000017.1, on the reverse strand, counting down.
GTGCAGGTCGAGGTGGATCCGGTTCTTGCCGGTCTTGCTCTCCGGTACGCGCTGGAACAGCAGTCGCCGCCCGAGTCCGGTGCCGCTCTCCTCCTGGTAGGGGTCGTCCGGGTGTCGCACGGCGGCGAGGTCCCGCCAGGCGCGGCGCCCGTGGGACTCGACGGTCAGCTCGGCCGGTACGGCCCCGAAGCCCAGCAGTTTCTCGATGAGTGCGCTGTTGTCCTCCACCTCGTAGTGAAGGGCCGCGGCCCAGAAGTCCGCCTGTGCGTGCGGGGCGGTCGCGTCGACGACGATCTTGAAATGCAGTGGAGCGGGAAGTGTGCCCGGGGTCGATGTCATGTAACCAGTTATACTGGTTACATGAATGAGCGGTCAGCGGAATCGCCAAAATCGCCCGCCGGTACTCCTGGCAGTCCCGTTACTCCTGGTCTGACGCTGCTGTCGCACGAGGGCAAGCCGTACCGTTTTGACCCGGGTGCGCTCTGCCTCGAACTGCTGACGACGGGTGGGCCGGGCGCTTTCGCGCGCTGGGAGGTGCTGCACGAGCCCGCGGACCTGGCGGCCTGGGCCGACCGCAGCCGACTGCCGGACGGACTGGACCTGGCCGTGGACCGGACCGACGTGGAGCGGGCCCGGGCCCTGCGGGACGCCCTCTTCATGCTCACCGCGGACCGCGCACATGGACGTCCTCTCCGGCCCGGTCACCTTGACGCCGTCAACGCCGCCGCGGCCGGCCCTCCGCTCGTCACCCGTATGGAAGCGGACGGCACCCGTGGCTGGGCCCCGGGTGCCACGGGTGCCCGCCTGCTGTCGACGGTCGCGCGTGACGCGATCGAGCTGTTCACCGGCCCGTACGCCGACCGCATCCGTGAGTGCGGTGCTCACGACTGCTACCTGCTCTTCGTCGACACCTCACGTCCGGGCCGCCGCCGCTGGTGCGCGATGGAGCACTGCGGCAACAGGGAGAAGGCCCGGGCGCACCGCGCGCGGCGCGAGCCGGGGAAGGGCTGACGAAGCGGAGAGCCAAGACGAAGCGGAGAGCCAAGACGAAGCGGAGAGCATGACGGAGAGTAATACGGAGGGGCGAAGCGAGGAGCGAAGTGGGCGAGGAGCCGGGCGGGGAGGCCGGAGGGTTATGGCTTCCCCGCCGCGGTGTCCAGCTGTTCGGACCCCGAGGTGTCGGGCGCCGGTACGCCGGAGGCCACGACCCCCGGTGTCTGTACGGCGCCCCCCTTGACCGGAGGTACGCCGTCGCCCGTTCGGTCGAGCTGTGCCCTGAGCGTCCGGGCGGTCCGGTGGGCGGTGCGCAGGGCGTCCCAGGTGAGCAGGGTGAGCGCCAGCCACACCAGCCCGAAGCCGGCCCAGCGCTCGGGCGGCATGGCCTCGCCGAAGTACAGGACGCCGAGCAGGAACTGGAAGACCGGGGCCAGGTACTGCAACAGCCCCAGCGTGGACAGCGGCACACGGATCGCCGCAGCGCCGAAGCAGACCAGGGGGACGGCGGTGACCAGACCGGTCGCGGCGAGCAGCGCCGCGTGCCCCGCGCCCTCGGTGGTGAAGGTGGAGTCGCCCTGGGCGCCGAGCCACAGCAGGTAGCCGAGCGCGGGCAGGAACTGGATGGCCGTCTCGGCGGCCAGCGACTCGACGCCGCCGAGGTTGACCTTCTTCTTCACCAGGCCGTACGTGGCGAAGGAGAGGGCCAGGCAGAGGGAGATCCACGGGGGTTGGCCGTAGCCGACGGCGAGGACGATCACGGCCGCGAAGCCGGTCCCGACAGCCGCCCACTGCGCGGGCCGCAGCCGCTCCTTCAGCAGCAGCACGCCCATCGCGATGGTGACCAGCGGGTTGATGAAGTACCCGAGCGAGGCCTCGACGACATGGCCGCTGTTCACAGCCCAGATGTAGACGCCCCAGTTGACGGTGATGACGGCGGCGGCCACGGTGACCAGGCCGAGCCTGCGTGGCTGCCGCAGCAGCTCGCCGGCCCAGGCCCAGCGCCGTACGACGAGCAGGGCGACGGCGACGAAGGCCAGGGACCACGCCATCCGGTGGGCGAGGATCTCCCCGGCTCCGGCAGGCTTGAGCAGCGGCCAGAACAGTGGAACGAGCCCCCACATCCCGTATGCCGCGAAGCCGTTCACCAGGCCTATTCGCTGCTCACTCCTCGAAGACCCGGCCACGGGCACCTCCTTCTCGCGTACGGCATGCCGGGACAGACGCATGCAAGGACGAAGGTAGCGCCGCACCCGCCCGCCTGTCATGCCCGTATCGGCATACGGTCATGACAGGTGGGCGGGTGCGTGGGTATGGGTGCGGGTGTTGCGGAGGTCCAGGGTGGGGACCGCGGCAGAGCCCTGCGTGATTGCGCGTGGAGGTCAGCTCTTCAGCGCGGCGGCGAGGGCCTCGACGAGCGGCGTGGTCGGACGCCCGGCCAGCCGGGACAGGTCGCCGGTGGAGACGACCAGCTCGCCCTTCTCGATGGCGGCGTCCACGCCTGCGAGGACGGAGGCCAGCGGCCCCGGCAGCCCGGCGCCGGTGAGGATGCCGGTGTACGCCTCGGTGGAGACGGGGCTGTAGACGATCTTCTTGCCGGTCTGCCGGCTCAGCTCGGCCGCGTACTCGGCGAAGCTCCAGGCCTCGTCGCCGCCCAGCTCGTACGTCCTGTTCTCATGGCCGTCGCCGGTCAGTACGGCGACGGCGGCGGCCGCGTAGTCGGCGCGGGAGGCGGAGGAGAGCCGGCCCTCACCGGCTGCCTGCACGACGGCGCCGTGCTCCAAAACGGGGGCGAGCTGCTCGGTGTAGTTCTCGTGGTACCAGCCGTTGCGCAGCAGCACGTACGGCACGCCCGAGTCGACCAGCGCCTTCTCCGTCGCGCGATGGTCGTCGGCGAGCGCGGCGGTGAGGCTGCCGGGGGCGCTGGTGTAGGCGAGCAGGGCGACACCGGCCTTCCTGGCCGCGTCGATCACGACCGTGTGCTGCTGGACGCGGCCCTTGTCGAACTCGTTGCCGGAGATCAGCAGCACCCTGTCGCCGGCGGTGAACAGGTTGTCGAAGGTCTCGGGGGCGTTGTAGTCGGCGACCGCGAGCCGTACGCCACGGTCGGCGAGCCCGGCGGCCTTCTCGCGGTCCCGGACGACCGCGGTGATCTGGCCGGCCGGCACCTTCTCCAGCAGTTGCCGTACGACGTGGCGTCCGAGGTGTCCGGTGGCTCCGGTGACGACGATGCTCATGGCTTCCGTACTCCTTGAGTGTGGGGGGCGATGTCACCCACCATAAAGGTTGCGCTTACCCCTGGAAAGTGCCCACTTTGAAGTAAGTTACTTACGTAAGGGTAAGTCGGCGGAGGGGTGGAGCCGCGCAGTGGAGCCCTGATGGCATGCATGGCATGGCATGGCACGGGAAGAGGCCCGGACGGAATCGTCCGGGCCTCTTCCCGGGGTGCGAACCGCCGCCGGTCTCAGCCGACGACTGTCCAGGTGTCGCCGCCGGCCAGCAGAGCGGCGAGGTCGCCCTTGCCGTCTCGCTCGATGGCCTGGTCGAGCTGGTCGGACATCTGGGTGTCGTAGACGGGCCGGTCGACGGAGCGCAGCACGCCGATGGGGGTGTGGTGCAGGGTGTCGGGGTCCGCGAGGCGGGAGAGGGCGAAGGCGGTGGTGGGGGAGGCGGCGTGGGCGTCGTGGACCAGGATGTCGGCTTCGTTGTCGGCGGTGACGGTGACGACCTTCAGGTCGCCGGTGGCCGGGTCGCGGACGACGCCCTTCCCCGCGCCGGTGCCGAAGCGGATGGGCTGCCCGTGTTCCAGGCGGATCACGGCTTCCTCGGCCTGCTGCTTGTCCTTGAGGGCTTCGAAGGCGCCGTCGTTGAAGATGTTGCAGTTCTGGTAGATCTCGATCAGGGCGGTGCCCGGGTGCTCGGCGGCCTGGCGCAGGACCTCGGTGAGGTGTTTGCGGTCGGAGTCGACGGTGCGGGCGACGAAGGAGGCTTCCGCACCGATGGCCAGGGAGACCGGGTTGAAGGGCGCGTCCAGGGAGCCCATCGGGGTCGACTTGGTGATCTTGCCGACTTCGGAGGTGGGGGAGTACTGGCCCTTGGTCAGGCCGTAGATCCGGTTGTTGAAGAGGAGGATCTTGAGGTTGACGTTGCGGCGCAGGGCGTGGATCAGGTGGTTGCCACCGATGGAGAGGGCGTCGCCGTCGCCGGTGACGACCCAGACGGACAGGTCGCGGCGGGAGGTGGCCAGGCCGGTGGCGATGGCGGGGGCGCGGCCGTGGATGGAGTGCATCCCGTAGGTGTTCATGTAGTACGGGAACCGGGAGGAGCAGCCGATGCCGGAGACGAAGACGATGTTCTCCTTCGCCAGGCCGAGCTGGGGCATGAAGCCCTGCACGGCGGCGAGGATGGCGTAGTCGCCGCAGCCCGGGCACCAGCGGACTTCCTGATCGGACTTGAAGTCCTTCATGGACTGCTTGCCCTCTGCCCTGGGGACGAGGGAAAGCGCCTCGATCGTGCCTGTTCCCTCCGTGGACGTCTCAGCCATCGATGGCCTCCTTCAGGACCGTGGCGAGCTGCTCCGCCTTGAACGGCATGCCGTTGACCTGGGTGTACGACTGGGCGTCGACCAGATACCTGGCCCGGACGAGGGTGGCGAGCTGGCCGAGGTTCATCTCGGGGATCACGACCTTGTCGTACCTTTCCAACACCGCGCCGAGGTCGTGCGGGAAGGGGTTGAGATGACGCAGGTGCGCCTGCGCGATCGCCTCCCCCGCGCTGCGCAGCCGGCGCACGGCGGCGGTGATGGGCCCGTACGTCGAACCCCAGCCCAGGACCAGGGTCCGCGCCTCGTCCGGATCATCGACCTCCAGGCCGGGGACGTCGATGCCGTCGATCTTGGCCTGGCGGGTGCGGACCATGAAGTCGTGGTTGGCCGGGTCGTACGAGATGTTCCCGGTGCCGTCCTGCTTCTCGATGCCGCCGATCCGGTGCTCCAGCCCGGGGGTGCCCGGCACGGCCCAGGGACGGGCGAGGGTGTGCGGGTCGCGTTTGTACGGCCAGAACACCTCGGTGCCGTCGTCCAGCGTGTGGTTCGGGCCCTGGGTGAACTGCACCGCGAGGTCCGGCAGCTCGTCCGGCTCCGGGATCCGCCACGGCTCGCTGCCGTTGGCGAGGTAGCCGTCCGAGAGGAGGAAGACCGGGGTGCGGTAGGTCAGCGCGATCCGCGCGGCCTCCAGCGCGGCGTCGAAGCAGTCGGCCGGGGTGCGCGGGGCGACGACGGGGACCGGCGCCTCTCCGTTGCGCCCGTACATCGCCTGCAAGAGGTCGGCCTGCTCGGTCTTGGTGGGCAGACCGGTCGAGGGGCCGCCGCGCTGGATGTCCACGACCAGCAGCGGCAGCTCGAGCGAGACCGCGAGCCCGATCGTCTCGGACTTCAGTGCCACACCGGGGCCGCTGGTGGTGGTGACGGCGAGTGATCCGCCGAAGGCGGCACCCAGCGCGGCGCCGATGCCGGCGATCTCGTCCTCGGCCTGGAAGGTCCGCACGCCGAAGTTCTTGTGCCGGCTCAGCTCGTGCAGGATGTCCGACGCGGGGGTGATGGGGTAGGAGCCGAGGAAGAGGGGCAGGTCGGCCTGGTGGGAGGCGGCGATCAGGCCGTAGGCCAGGGCCAGGTTCCCGGAGATGTTGCGGTACACGCCCGGCGGGAAAGCCGTGGACGCCGGAGCCACCTCGTAGGAGACCGCGAAGTCCTCCGTGGTCTCACCGAAGTTCCAGCCCGCCCGGTACGCGGCGATGTTCGCCGCGGCGATGTCGGGCTTCTTCGCGAACTTGGCCTTCAGGAACTTCTCCGTGCCCTCGGTGGGCCGGTGGTACATCCAGCTCAGCAGCCCGAGCGCGAACATGTTCTTGCTGCGCTCGGCCTCCTTGCGGGTGAGGTCGAACTCCTTGAGTGCCTCGACGGTCAGAGTGGTCAGCGGCACCGGGTGCAGGTGGTAGCCGTCGAGGGAACCGTCCTCCAGCGGCGACGAGTCGTAACCGACCTTCTGCATCGCCCGCTTGGTGAACTCGTCCGTGTTGACGATGATCTCCGCACCTCGCGGCAGGTCATCGATGTTCGCCTTCAGCGCGGCCGGGTTCATGGCGACCAGCACGTTGGGCGCGTCACCCGGGGTGAGGATGTCGTGGTCGGCGAAGTGCAACTGGAACGACGAGACACCCGGCAGGGTGCCGGCGGGTGCCCGGATCTCGGCGGGGAAGTTCGGCAGCGTCGACAGGTCGTTGCCGAACGACGCGGTCTCCGAGGTGAAACGGTCGCCGGTGAGCTGCATCCCGTCGCCCGAGTCCCCCGCGAACCGGATGATCACCCGGTCCAGCCGGCGGACGGCCTTCGCCCCGACCGGTTTGCGCTGCTCTCCCACGACGGTTCCGTCGGCCTGCTCCGCTGGGCTGCTGACCTGGCTGGTCACTGAACTGGACCTCCCTCGAGGCGGCTGTCAGGGGACTGGTCTCCCACCGACCGTCCCAGCATCAACCCTACGTCCGCAGGGGTTGACTTCCGGTGGACATTCGCATGATGGACACGACTTCCCGATGGCCCGCCGCCCTGGTATTCCATGGTTTTCCAGCCCTCCGACCCTCGTGACTTCCGTGCAGGACGCACCCTGTTCGTACTTCGGCTTCTCGTGCGCTCGGACAGGCAGCCGGTCCGCCGGGACCGACGGCTGGTTCCGAGGTGTGGGCTGCTGATGTCAGGAATTGAGATACGTGAGTACGGCCAGTACCCGACGGTGATCACCGTCGCTCGGGGACAGACCCAGCTTCATGAAGATGTTGCTGACGTGCTTCTCTACGGCCCCGTCGCTCACGACGAGCTGCCGGGCGATCGCCGAGTTGGTCCGGCCCTCGGCCATGAGGCCCAGAACCTCCCGCTCCCGCGGGGTCAGCCCCGCGAGGACGTCCTGCTTGCGGCTGCGCCCGAGCAACTGAGCGACTACCTCCGGATCCAGGGCCGTACCGCCCTGCGCCACGCGCACCACCGCGTCCACGAACTCCCGCACCTCGGCCACCCGGTCCTTGAGCAGGTAACCGACGCCGCGACTCGAACCGGCCAGCAGTTCCGTCGCGTAGCGTTCCTCCACGTACTGCGACAGCACCAGTACGCCGAGACCGGGGTGTGCCTTGCGCAGCTGCACCGAGGCGCGCACACCCTCGTCGGTGTGTGTCGGCGGCATCCGTACGTCCGCCACCACGACGTCCGGCAGCTCGCCCTGCGCGTCCAGCTCGGTGATGGTCTTGATCAGTGCCTCACCGTCACCGACACCGGCGACGACGTCGTGCCCGCGGTCGGTCAGCAACCGGGTCAGCCCCTCTCTGAGCAGCACTGAATCCTCGGCGATGACCACCCGCACCCTGTCCTCCACGATCTTCGGCCCCCCACAGCCTGTCGTCGCGTGGCCCGCGCGGCCCGTGCCGCGTCCACGAACCGTCCGTGCGACAGGTCCAGCATTCCACCATCGGGGGCCGGATGGGTTCGGGCAACGGGAAGAGCGATGGGTCAGTCCGGGTCCGGCTGCTCGGTGGCCGGTTTCCGATCACGCCGTCGGGGTCCCGTGGGGAGGGGAGGGAGGGGGAGAAAGGGGTCCGGCGTTATTGGCCGACGGCGCGACACGACCTACGGCACGGCACGACCTACGGCGCGACACGACCTACGACGTGCCACGACGCCACGACGCCACGGCGCGACGTGGCGAGCGTGGCGTGGCGGTCGTGACGTGACGTGGCGTGGCGTGGTGTGGAGCATGCGGTGCGGCGCGGGGGTGTCAGTGGTGCGCCACGTGGCTGCTCACCCGGCCACCGGCTCGTTCCGCCACGGCAGCTCCGCCGTCACCCGCGTCGGCCCGCCGGCCGGTGAGTCCACCACGAGGATGCCGTCCACCGCGTCGAGCCGCTCCGCCAGTCCCGCCAGCCCCGACCCGGCCCCCACGGCCGCCCCGCCCACGCCGTTGTCCACGACCTGGAGCATCAGCCGGTTCTCCACCCGCCAGACCTCCACGGCGGCCGACGTGGCCCGCGCATGCTTGCTGATGTTCTGCAGCAGCTCCGAGACGGTGAAGTACGCGATGCCCTCGATCGCCGACGCCGGCCGCTCCACCAGGTCGACCTCAACCCGCACCGGTACGGCGCAGCGCGAGGCGACCGAGGAGAGCGCCGCGTCCAGGCCGCGGTCGGTCAGGACGGCGGGGTGGATGCCCCGGGCCAGGTCCCGCAGTTCCTGCAGGGCCAGCTTCACCTCGCCGTGCGCCTCGTCGACCATGGCCGCCGCCGCGTCGGGGTCCTCCAGGAGCTTCTCCTTGGCCAGGCCCAGTCCCATGGCCAGGTTGACGAGGCGGGCCTGTGCTCCGTCGTGCAGGTCGCGTTCGATGCGGCGCAGGTCGGCCGCCGCCGTGTCCACCACGACCCCCCGGCCCGACTCCAGCTCCACCACCCGCGTCGCCAGCCGCGACGGCCCGAGCAGCCCGTGCACCATCAACCGGTCCACCGTCGTCAGGGCCCGGACGATCCACGGCGTCGCCAGCGTGAACAGAAGGCCGACCATCGCGGTCACGGTGATCTCGAAGGGATTGTCCAAGTAGACCCGGTGCGTCTGGTCGCCGTAGAGCTGGAGACCGTCCTGGCCGACGTACATCGGGAACACCCAGAACCACAGCGGGTATGTCAGCATCGCCCAGCCGAAAGCCCAGACGTTGACGGCGACGACGAACGAGAACACCGACCACGGGAACTGCAGTATCGCGTACAGCACGCTCCGCCAGGAGGTGCCGCTCTTGAGTACGGCTCCCATCCAGCCCATCGCGCCCTGCTTCTTCATTCGCAGCGGCTCCGGGTCGGACACCTCGAGACCCAGCAGGGCGCGGGCCCGCGCCCGTTCCATCGCGCCGAGGGCACGGCATCCGGCAAGGGCCGCCGCCAGTACCGGGACGCCCAGGAACGTCACCAGCAGGCCCGCTCCCAGCGACATCATCGTGACGGCGTACGTGAAGAGCAGGATGCCGATCGGCAGGCTCAGCAGCACGTAGCCGAATTCCCGCCAACTGCGTGCCTCGAACGGTGCCCGCAGCCCTGCCGGCAGCCGGTGACGCCTCGCACCGGTGCCTCCAGGGAAGTCGAGCCCGCTCCCGAACCCGTAACTCTGTCCGTGTTCCGTGGCCATCGGTGCCGTCCTTCTCCTCGTCCTACGGCTGTGCTGTCGTAACTCCACCCTCCTCGACCGCACACTCACGGGCCATGGAGCTCGTCGGCGTCTCAAGAGGGGGGTTTTCCCCACCCCCGAGGGGCGGCGAAAGAGGGGGATGTGCACGGAGGTGGGAATGCCGATGGGGTTGGGTGCGGACGCGGACGCGGACGCGGGTGGGGCTGGGGGATCGGGTTGGAGGATGGGATGGAGCGGGGTGTGCCGGCGTGCACGTGGTGCCCCTGCCGTCTTGCCATGGCCGGTGGTGTCCGAGCTGCCCCCGTCGGTCTCGGTGGCGTCCGGGCTGCCCCGTCGGTCTCGGTGGTGTCCGGGGTGCCCGTCGGTCTCGGCGGTGACCGAGCTGCCCCCTCGCCGGTCGTCGGGGCGGGCGGTCCACTCGGCTGTCTAGGGGTCCGTTACCTCGTAGCGGAGGCGCGGGAGGTGTCCCGGGCCTCCTCGCGGTCGCGCCACGGCAGCTCGGCCGTGACTGCTGTCGGGCCGCCCTCGGGTGAGTCGACGACGAAGAGGCCGTCCACGGCTGTCAGCCGTTCGGCGAGGCCCTTCATCCCCGTACCGCCGTCGAGGCGTGCGCCTCCGCGGCCGTCGTCCCCCACCTGTATGAGCAGTCGGTCGGACGACCGCCACACCTCCACGGACGCGGACTTCGCCCCACTGTGCTTGCTGATGTTCTGCAGCAGTTCCGAGACGGTGAAGTAGGCGATGCCCTCGATGGCCGCCGCGGGGCGCTCCGCCAGGTCGACGGTCACCTTGACCGGCACGGTGCAGCGGGAGGCGACCGAGGAGAGCGCCGCGTCCAGGCCGCGGTCGGTCAGGACGGCGGGGTGGATGCCCCGGGCCAGGTCCCGCAGTTCCTGCAGGGCCAGCTTCACCTCGCCGTGCGCCTCGTCGACCATGGCCGCCGCCGCGTCGGGGTCCTCCAGGAGCTTCTCCTTGGCCAGGCCCAGTCCCATGGCCAGGTTGACGAGGCGGGCCTGTGCTCCGTCGTGCAGGTCGCGTTCGATGCGGCGCAGGTCGGCCGCCGCCGTGTCCACCACGACCCCCCGGTCCGACTCCAGCTCGGCGATCCGCCGTTCCAGCTCGTCGGACGGGGACAACAGTCCGCGCACCATCGCCCGGTCGGCGTTGGCCAGGCCCCGAGCGATGAACGGCAGTACCGGCCACAGCACGAACAGCGACGTCAACGTGATGACGAAGGTGAGGATGCCCCAGGGGAGCCGTATGAAGTCGTACAGGACGGTGCGCCAGCCCACCGGGTCCTTCAACGACATCCACAACTGTGCGAAGAGCCCGTCCCCCTTCCGCCACGGCAACCGGCTCGGTTCGTCCACCCGCACCCCGAGCAGTGCCCGCGCCCGCGCCCGCTCCAGCTTGCCCAACTGCCGTGCGCCCAGCAGCCCGGCCGCCAGCAGCGGGAACCCGATCACCGTGACCGTCAACCCGACGCCGACGGCCAGCATCGTCACGACGTAAGTGAATCCGAGCAGCGACGCCGGGAGATTCGCCAGCAGGTGGGAGATCTCCTTCCAGGTGTGCCAGTCGTAGGCGAAACGCGCCGGCGGCGGGCGGTCACCGGGCGCTGCGCCGGTGTTACCGGCAGGGATCGGTGTCGAGAGACGTTCGGTCATACGAGTCAGCGTGCCGTGCGGAGCGGCGCCGCGCCATGAGGTGGACCGCCGGAACGCACTGAGGAAAACCCCACCCCTCACGTCCAAAGGTGCGACGGGCTGCTTACCGTCTCTTTATCAGGCCCTAGACTCCCGTGCGTACAGATCGTCGAACAGCAGCGTTCGGGACAGGGAGCGAGGGACGCAGGTGCCGGAACCGACCGTCGGCGATGTGAGCGCCGTCCATGTGACCGTCGCTGACACCACCGTCGATGACGCGACCGTCGAGCTGGCCGCCGACTATTTCCAGTCCTACTCGGTCGTCGGACTGCTCGCCCTCGTGGGCGTGCTCTTCGTCGCCGTCGCCTTCGGAGCCGGGCGCCTGCTGCGGCCGGTGGTCCCGACGCCCGAGAAGCTGCTGACGTACGAGTGCGGTGTCGACCCCGTCGGCGAGGGCTGGGCCCACACTCAGGTCCGCTACTACGTCTACGCTTTTCTGTACGTCATCTTCGCGGTCGACTCGATCTTCCTGTTCCCCTGGGCGACGGTCTTCGCCGACCCCGGTTACGGCGCGACGACCCTCGTGGAGATGTTCATCTTCCTCGGCTTCCTCGCCGTAGGGCTGTTGTACGCATACAAGAAGGGCGTCCTGTCATGGACGTGAACCCCTCCGAACCCGTGCTCCTCCCCGAGCCCAAGAGGCTGGGCGCGCTCGCACGCCTCGCCCCCGAGCCCATGAAGGTGGTCCTGAACTGGGGCCGCCGGTACTCCCTCTGGGTCTTCAACTTCGGCCTCGCCTGCTGCGCGATCGAGTTCATCGCCGCGTCGATGGCCCGCCACGACTTCATCCGGCTCGGCGTCATCCCGTTCGCGCCGGGCCCCCGCCAGGCCGACCTGATGGTGGTCTCGGGCACGGTGACCGACAAGATGGCGCCGGCCGTCAAGCGCCTGTACGAACAGATGCCGGAGCCGAAGTACGTCATCTCCTTCGGCGCCTGCTCCAACTGCGGCGGCCCCTACTGGGACTCCTACTCCGTGACGAAGGGCGTCGACCAGATCATCCCGGTCGACGTCTACGTTCCCGGCTGCCCGCCGCGCCCCGAGGCGTTGCTCCAGGGGATCCTGAAGCTCCAGGAGAAGATCGCCCGGGAGTCGCTGGGGGAGCGGTACGGCAGCCCGCCGCGGCCGTCGGCGGCCGCACTGCGGAGCGGCCTCGTGCGACCGCCGGCTCCTGACACCGCCCCCGAAACCGCCCCCGCTCCCGAAACCGCCCCCGCCCCGGACTCCGCCGGGGAGCGGGCCTCGGACCCGGGGGAGGCGCGATGACCGCGGTCGGCTGGCTGCCCGCCGACGCCGAGGAACTCTTCGGCACGGAGGCCACGGCCGAGGAAATGTACGACGTCCTCACCGTGGACGTGCCGCCGGCGTCCTGGATCTCCGCCCTGGAGACCGCCCGCGACCGGCTGGGCTGCACGTACTTCGACTGGCTGAGCGCGGTCGACGAACCGGGCACGGGTTTTCGCGTCGCGGCGCATGTCGTGGCTCTCGCACCGGTGCGCCGACTGCTGGTGCGCACGACGGTTCCGCACGAGTCCCCAGTGCTGCCCACCGCCGTCGCGGTGTACGCGGGTGCGGCCTGGCACGAGCGCGAGACCCACGAGATGTTCGGCGTCGTCTTCGAGGACCACCCCGCGCTGGACCACCTGCTCCTGCCGGAGGGTTTCGAGGGCCACCCCCTGCGGAAGGACTTCGTCCTCGCCGCCCGCGTGGCCAAGGCCTGGCCCGGGGCCAAGGAGCCGGGCGAGTCCGACCACGGCGGTCCCCGGCGCCGTCAGATGCTGCCGCCAGGCGTCCCCGATCCCAACGAGTGGGGCCCGCTGAAAGGCCAGCTGCCCCCCGCTCCGGGCCGCCCGGCACGCGGGGCGGGGCGTGCGGCGGGGGAGCGCCCGGCCCGCGCGGCAGGTGACCGCCCGCCCCGTCGCACCCGTACGGCCACCGAAGGCTCCGCCAGTCAGACGGCATCCGGTGCCGACACTCCTGCTTCTCCTCGCCGTTCCCGCACGGCCGCGGAGGGCTCCGTCAGTCAGACGCCCCCCGCTGCCGAGCACTCGGCTGCCCCGCCGGTCAGGCGTGCGCGGAGCGCGAGCGAGGGCTCCGCATCCCAGCGGGCGGGCGCTCCGACGGACGAGCCCGCCGCGGAGACTGCGGCTGGGCAGGGCTCGGCCGGGCGGGGCTCGGCTGGGCTGGACGGCGGCGGGTCGGCGGCGGCCCCGCGGACTGGACGTGCCCGCAGCGCCGGTGAAGACGCGGCGTCGCAGCGGGCCGGATCGGGCGGCACCGCGGCTTCCCGGCGTACCCGGAGCGCGTCGGAGGGCTCAGCGAGCCAGCGCGCCGCCTCGGGCGCCGGGGCGGCGGACGAGACGGTCGTCGGCCCCATCCCCGTCGGGGACGACGCTGCCACGACCCCGACCACCGACGAACCGGCCCCGAAGGCGACCCCCTCCGCGCCCCGCAGCCCGGACGCCCCATGGCACCACGCCCGCCCCGCCTTCGACGAGGCAGGGCGGGGGCAGGAACCGGAACCAGGACGAGGCCAGGAACCGGGACCCGAGCAGGGCCAGGAACCGGAAGCCGGGCAAGGCGCCGAGGCACCCCCAAGCCTCAAGCCGGCTCCGAGGCCGGAGGCGGCTCCAAGCCCCGAGGCGCGCGAAGCCACCGAAACCCGTCCCGAGCCCGGCACCTCCGACACCCCCGATGCTTCGGGCGAGCCTGCCTCTCCGGATGAGCCTGCGGCTTCGGCTGAGCCTGTGCCGTCGGGCGAGCCCGGCCCCAACGGCGAGCCCCAGGCACCCGACGACACCGATACCCCGTCCGCCTCCGACACGCCCCAGAACCAGAACCGCCCGAACTCCTCAGGAGGTCAGCAGTGAACGACGCGCTCGACGTCACCCTGCGCCTCCTGATCGTTTTCGTCGTCTTCCTCACCTTCCCCCTGATCGTGGGCCAGACCGAGCACAAGGTGATGGCCCACATGCAGGGCCGCCTGGGCCCGATGCACGCCGGTGGCTTCCACGGCTGGGCCCAGCTCGTCGCGGACGGGGTGAAGTTCGCGCAGAAGGAGGACGTGGTCCCCGCCGACGCGGACCGCCGTATCTTCCAGCTGGCCCCCGCCGTGGCCCTCCTGCCGTACCTGCTGGTTCTCCTGGCCATCCCCATCGGCCCCGGAGAGGGCGCGGTCGGTCAGGTAGTCGACGCGGGCATCTTCTTCGTTCTCGCCGTCATGGGCGTGGGCGTTCTCGGCTCGCTCATGGCCGGCTGGTCCTCCGCCAACAAGTTTTCCCTCCTTGGCGGCCTGCGCACCGCCGCCCAGCTCCTCGCGTACGAACTCCCGATGCTGCTCACCGCCGCCTCCGTGGCGATGGCGGCCGGCACGGTCTCGCTCGTCGGCATCCTCGACGCCTTCGAGTGGTGGTGGCTGCCCTGGCAGATCGTGGGCGCGATCGTCTTCTTCGTCGCCGGGCTGGCCGAACTGCAACGGCCCCCGTTCGACATGCCCGTCGCCGACTCCGAGATCATCTTCGGTGCCTACACCGAGTACACCGGTCTGCGCTTCGCCCTGTTCCTCCTCGCCGAGTACGCCGGGATCGTCGTCCTGTGCGGCCTGACCACCGTCCTCTTCCTGGGCGGCTGGCACGGCCCCTGGGGAGCCGACGGCCTCGGCTGGGTGTGGACCCTGCTGAAGACGGCCGTCCTGGCCTTCGTCGTGATCTGGCTGCGAGTGACCTACCCGCGCCTGCGCGAGGACCAGCTCCAGAAGCTGTCCTGGACCCTCCTCGTCCCCCTCTCCCTCGCCCAGATCGCCCTCACCGGCATCGTCAAGGTGGTGATCCAGTAACCATGCCCCCCATCCCCGGCTCGGGTCTGGCCAAGGGCCTGGCCGTCACCCTCCGCACGATGACCAAGAAGACCGTCACCGAGCAGTACCCGGACACCCAGCCCGAGCTCCCGCCCCGTAGCCGCGGTGTGATCGGCCTGTTCGAGGAGAACTGCACGGTCTGCATGCTGTGCGCCCGCGAGTGCCCGGACTGGTGCATCTACATCGACTCCCACAAGGAGACGGTCCCGGCGGCGACCCCCGGCGGACGCGACCGCAGCCGCAACGTCCTCGACCGCTTCGCCATCGACTTCTCTCTGTGCATGTACTGCGGCATCTGCATCGAGGTCTGTCCGTTCGACGCCCTGTTCTGGTCCCCGGAGTTCGAGTACTCCGAGACCGACATCCGAGACCTCACCCACGAGCGCGACAAGCTCCGCGAGTGGATGTGGACGGTCCCGGCCCCGCCCGCCCTCGACCCCGGCGCGGAGGAACCCAAGGAACTCGCCGCCGCCCGCAAGGCCGCTGACAAACTGGCCGCCCAGCAGGAAGCGGCCGGGACGGCCGAACCGCACGCCGCCGAGCAGGCCCGCGCCGCCGAGCAGCCCACCCGCGCGATGGGCGACTCCAAGCAGCAGACGGACCAGCCGAGGCCGACGCCGGACCAGCCGGGGCCGACGCCGGACCAGCCGGGGCCGACGCCGGACCAGCCGGGGCCGACGCCGGACCAGCCGGGGCCGACGCCGGAC
>NZ_JBNGGE010000016.1:0-148830 GCF_049975785.1 Streptomyces sp. WG7 | reverse complement strand
CGGCCGTCTGGGCCTGGGCCGGGGCGGGAGCCTGCGCCTGCGGTGCGGGGGCGGCCTGCGGCGCGCTGCCGGAGTCCGCGCCCGCGGCACCGGAGGCGGCCTGGGCCGCGGCCGCGCCCGGCTTGTAGTCGGCGAAGAAGTCCCACCAGGCTCGGTCCACGGAGTTCGGGTCCTGGAGGTACTGCTGATAGATCTCGTCGACGAGCCACTCATTGGCACCGAACGCGGCCGCGGGGTTCTTGCCCGCGTTGCCCGCTTGGTCGGTGTCGGTCGAGATGCTCGAGTTACTGGGGGACTGTGGCGACACGGCGAGAACCGCCCTCTTCCGCTTCTTCACAAGATGGTGGACAGCGGGAATCAAGGCTACGCCTCCCGCGCCCGGAAGGTCAGACCGGGCCCGTTCATCGTCGCGTAAGTCACATCGCAGACCGTGTTTCGGTGCTGGAAATGGCGGGAAACAAGCGAGGTTCTGCTGCGCGTGGGAAGGGGAGACCGGGACCCGGCGCCGAGAGGACGCGGGTCTGTACCTGGTCTGCGCCTGATCACACGTGTCCGCCAGCGCGGACGTCAGTGGATCTTGGCGCTCCGCTTCGAACCCTACGTCAACTCGATGCCGTGGGAAGACCCGGAAGGGTGATCAGGATGCGGCAGCCCCGCTCGGATTCGGCCACTCCGATCCGGCCGCCGTGCAGATCCACCGCCCAGCGCGCGATCGCCAGGCCCAGCCCGGTGCCGCCGTCGCTGCCCGGACCGTGCGGCCGGGACACGGAACCACGGTTGAACCGCTCGAACACCCGGCGCCACTCCGAGCGCGGAATGCCGGGGCCCTCGTCGAGAACCTCCAGCTCCAGCGACTCCGGAAGGTCCCCGCGCCGCGCCCTGACCGTCACCCGGCCGTGCGGCGGGCTGTGCTTGACCGCGTTGTCGATGAGGTTGGCGACGACCTGGTGGATGCGCTCGGGGTCGGCGTGCGCGGTCAGCTCCGGCGGGAAGACGTCGAGTGCCAGATGGACGTCGGTGCGGCTGTGGCTGCCGGACCCGGACGCGATGCCCGCGCGCGCCGAGGCGACCATGTTGGCCTCCTTCAGCACGCCGGACAGGTAGGGCCACACCTCGAAGCGCCGCTTGCGCAGCGGTATGACGCCGTTGTCCAGGCGGGAGAGGTCCAGCAGCGTCTCCACCAGCCGGCCGAGCCGCTCCGTCTGTCCGAGCGCCGTCCGCATGGTCTCCGGATCGGCCTCGGTGACCCCGTCGACGATGTTCTCCAGAACCGCGCGCAGGCCCGCGATGGGGGTGCGCAGCTCGTGCGAGACGTTCGCCACCAGCTCCTTGCGCTGCCGGTCCTGGGCCTCCAGGTCGTCGGCCATGCGGTTGATGGTGACGGCGAGGTCGCCCAGCTCGTCACGGCGGTTCTCGCGGACCCGGCGCGTGTAGTCGCCGTGCGAGATGGACCGGGCCACGGCGTTCATCTCGTCCAGCGGCGCGGTCAGCGAGTGCGCCACGAACTGGGTGATCAGCAGGGTGGCGATCATCGAGAAGACCGTGATGAAGCGCAGCTCCGTCTTGGTGTGCACCGCGATCACCGAGAGACCGGTGGTGATCAGCACCGACGTGACGACCAGCGCACCCAGCTTGGTCTTGATCGAGAACGGGCGTACGCCGCCCCAGGGTTCCCCGGTGCTCCGGGGGCCGGGGCTCCTCCGTGCGGCCTCCCGCCCTCCGCTCATGGCGTCGGTGTCTCCAGCGCGTACCCCACGCCGTGCACCGTACGGATCCGCTCGGCCCCGATCTTGCGGCGCAGCGCCTTGATGTGGCTGTCCACGGTCCGGGTGCCGGAGGCGTCCGCCCAGTCCCACACCTCGGCCAGCAGCTGCTCCCGGGAGAGCACCGCGCGCGGGGTGTTCGCCAGGCAGACCAGCAGGTCGAACTCGGTGGGGGTGAGGTGGACGTCCTCGCTGCGCACCCGTACCCGGCGCTGCGCGTGGTCGATCTCCAGCTCGCCGAGGCGCAGGATGCCGCTGCGCGGCGTCGAGGCGGCCACGACGGCCCGCTCCACCCGGCGCAGCAGCACGTGCACGCGCGCGGCCAGCTCGCGCATCGAGAACGGCTTGGTCATGTAGTCGTCGGCGCCCACGCCGAGCCCGACCAGCATGTCCGTCTCGTCGTCGCGCGCGGTGAGCATCAGCACCGGCACCGGCCGCGCGGCCTGCACACGACGGCAGACCTCCAGGCCGTCGAAGCCGGGCAGCATGATGTCGAGGATCAGCAGGTCGGGCTGCCACGCCTCGGCCGTGTCGACGGCGGCCGGACCGTCGCCCGCCGTTTGCACCAGGAACCCCTCGGCGCGCAGGCGGGTCGCGATGGCGTCCACGATCGTCTGGTCGTCCTCGACCACCAGCACCCGGCGCTGGGCGCCCGGGGTAGCCGTCGCCGTGCCGTTGTGGGAGGTCTGTGTCTGCTCCATCGCCCGCCCCTGAGGTGTGCTTACCGGAATCAGTGGGGTGATTCCTCGTCTGCGCATGACTGCGATCGACGCTTGAACGACCGCGTCAGGTCAGCAGCGTACGGGGATTCACCGCGCCTTTGCTATCCAGGTCCGACGCCGAGGTGGACGACGTCCGGAACGCCCCGGGCAACGGGGATCTCTTCGGTACGCACCTGCTGGAACCCGGCATTACGCAAGGTTTCTTCGAATTCCGGAGAGGGCTGCGCGGACCATACGGCGAGCACTCCGCCGGGCCTCAACGCCCGTGCGCAGCCCGCCAGTCCGGGCGGTGCGTAGAGCCCGTCGTTGCCCTCGGTGACGGTCCAGCCGGGGCCGTTGTCGATGTCGAGGCAGAGGGCGTCGTACGTGTCGGAAGTCTCATTGACGTACCGCACCAGATCCGCTTCCACGATCTCGGTGCGGGGGTCGGCCAGTGCCTCGGCGGACAGCGGGGCCAGCGGGCCGCCCCGGTGCCAGTCGATGACGGCGCGCTCGCGTTCGACGACCGCGATCCGGCCCCAGCGCGGGTCGGCGGCCGCGTGTGCGAGTGAGAAACCGACCCCGAGTCCCCCGATGAGCAGGTGCGGAGCGTTCCGCACGGCACGGCCGGCGAGGGCGTCGGAGGCGGCGAGCGCGTCGGCCGCCGCGTCCACCAGCCGCCGCTCCGAGCGCCCGTCCGAGGTGTCCATCAGGAAGCAGCCGTTCGCGATGATCTGCAGCAGTGCCCCGTGCCGGCGCAGGACGACCTCGCCGTGCGGGCCCTCGCGACGGTCCAGTACTTCGGGGATGCCGTGGTCGTGGGAGTCATGGGAAGTGATGGGCATCGACCCATCCTGGCAGGGGGAATGCCGTGGGGTCCGGCCGCCTGGCAGGGGGAATGCCGTGGGGCCCGGCCGCCTGGCAGGGGGAATGCCGTGGGGTCCGGCCGCGCTCTCGCCTGCGGGGACCGGGGGGCGGAGCGGACGAGGAGCCTCCGCTTCTTGATCGCTCAGAGCGAACACGCTGGGGGGAACAATCAAGGACTCGCTTTCATTGAGTCGGTGTAACTCAACTTGAATGCCGAAGGGGAGATCATGGCTGCTGAGTCCGACGCCTTCACACCGTTCACCCTGCCCGTGCTGCCGCTCGACGACGAAGTGGTGCTGCCCGGGATGGTCGTCCCCCTGGACCTGAGCGACGCCGAGGTACGGGCCGCGGTGGAGGCCGCCCAGGCCGCCGCCAGGTCCGAGCCGGGCAAGCCCCGGGTCCTGCTCGTCCCGCGCGTCGACGGCACCTACGCCACGACCGGCGTCCTCGGCACGATCGAGCAGGTCGGCCGGCTGGCCGACGGCGACCCGGGCGCCCTGATCCGCGGACGGGACCGCGTGAAGATCGGCGCCGGCACCACCGGACCCGGGGCCGCCCTGTGGGTCGAGGGCACCCGCGTCGACGACACCGTGCCCGACCCCCTGCCCGGCCAGGTCACCGAACTGGTGAAGGAGTACAAGGCACTCGCCACCGCCTGGCTGCGCAAGCGCGGCGCCTGGCAGGTCGTGGACCGGGTGCAGGCCATCGACGACGTCTCCGCGCTCGCCGACAACTCCGGCTACTCGCCCTTCCTCACCACCGAGCAGAAGCTCCGGCTCCTGGAGACCGCCGAGCCGGTCGCCCGCCTCAGGCTCGCCACCCAGCAGCTGCGCGACCACCTGGCCGAGCAGGACGTCGCCGAGACCATCGCCAAGGACGTCCAGGAGGGCGTCGACAAGCAGCAGCGGGAGTTCCTGCTGCGCCGTCAGCTCGAGGCCGTGCGCAAGGAACTGCGCGAGATCAACGGCGAGCAGGAGGGCGAGGAGTCCGACGACTACCGCGCCCGCGTCGAGGCCGCCGACCTGCCGGAGAAGGTCCGCGAGGCCGCGCTCAAGGAGGTCGACAAGCTGGAGCGGTCCTCCGACCAGTCGCCCGAGGGCTCCTGGATCCGCACCTGGCTCGACACCGTCCTCGAACTGCCGTGGACCGTCCGCA
The DNA here is from genome assembly GCF_049975785.1 of Streptomyces sp. WG7. Classification (NCBI taxonomy): domain Bacteria; kingdom Bacillati; phylum Actinomycetota; class Actinomycetes; order Kitasatosporales; family Streptomycetaceae; genus Streptomyces; species Streptomyces sp. WG7. The sequence goes on along the minus strand of NZ_JBNGGE010000016.1, from coordinate 144,344 downwards.
CCGAGGACGCCTACGACATCCGGGGCGCCCAGGCCGTACTGGACGCCGAGCACGCGGGCCTCGACGACGTCAAGGAGCGGATCACCGAGTACCTGGCGGTGCGCAAGCGGCGCGTCGACCGGGGGCTCGGCGTCGTCGGCGGGAGGCGCGGCGGTGCCGTACTCGCCCTCGTCGGCCCGCCCGGGGTCGGGAAGACCAGCCTCGGCGAGTCCGTCGCCCACGCGATGGGCCGCAAGTTCGTCCGCGTCGCCCTCGGCGGCGTCCGCGACGAGGCGGAGATCCGCGGCCACCGGCGTACGTATGTCGGCGCCCTGCCCGGCCGGATCGTGCGGGCGATCAAGGAGGCCGGGTCGATGAACCCGGTCGTGCTCCTCGACGAGATCGACAAGGTGGGCTCGGACTTCCGGGGCGACCCGGCCGCCGCCCTGCTCGAAGTCCTCGACCCCGCCCAGAACCACACCTTCCGGGACCACTACCTGGAGGTCGAGCTCGACCTGTCCGACGTCGTGTTCCTCGCGACGGCCAACGTCCTCGAAGCCATCCCGGAGGCCCTGCTCGACCGCATGGAGCTGGTCCGCCTCGACGGCTACACCGAGGACGAGAAGATCGTCATCGCCCGCGACCACCTGCTCCCGCGCCAGCTGGAGCGCGCCGGGCTCGACAAGGACGAGGTCACGGTCGACGAGGGCGCGCTGCGCAAGCTGGCCGCCGAGTACACCCGAGAGGCAGGCGTACGCACCCTGGAGCGGTCCATCGCCCGGCTGCTGCGCAAGGTGGCGGCCCAGCACGAACTGGGCGAACGCGAGCTGCCCTTCACCGTCACCGACGGCGACCTGCGCGCCCTGATCGGCCGGCCGCACCACGTGCCCGAGTCCGCCCAGGAACCGGCCGAGCGGCGCACCTCGGTGCCGGGCGTGGCCACGGGCCTCGCGGTCACCGGCGCGGGCGGCGACGTCCTGTACGTCGAGGCGTCGCTGGCCGACCCGGAGACGGGCGCGTCGGGCCTGACCCTGACCGGTCAGCTGGGCGACGTGATGAAGGAGTCGGCGCGGATCGCGCTGAGCTTCCTGCGCAGCCGCGGCGCCGAGCTGGAGCTGCCGGTGGCCGACCTGAAGGACCGGGGCGTGCACATCCACTTCCCGGCGGGCGCGGTCCCGAAGGACGGCCCGAGCGCCGGCATCACGATGACGACGGCGCTGGCCTCGCTGCTCTCCGGCCGGCTGGTGCGCACCGACGTGGCGATGACCGGCGAGGTCTCGCTGACCGGCCGCGTGCTGCCGATCGGCGGCGTCAAGCAGAAGCTGCTCGCGGCGCACCGGGCGGGCATCACCACGGTGATCATCCCCAAGCGCAACGAGCCCGACCTGGACGACGTCCCGGCTGAGGTACTGGACAAGCTCGACGTCCACGCCGTCTCCGACGTCCGCCAGGTCCTCGAGCTGGCCCTCGCACCGGCGACGAGCGGTGCGGAGCCGGAGGTTCCGGTCGCCGCGATGGGGGTACCTCCCAGGCTTTGAGCACTGGGGGAGGACGCGTGGCCGGATGAGTGAAGGGAAGGGCCCGGACTCCGCGCGGAGTCCGGGCCTTCGCCGTACGCGCCGGGAGCGTCAGCCGTTCGCGAGCGCCCGGACCCGGTCCAGGGCCCCGTTGAACTTGTTGTGGTCCCCGACCGTCGGCCCGGACGAGGTGTACTGCCACATCGTGTAGTAGCCCCAGCCGGCCGGCAGCGTGCCCACGGTGGAGGCGTACCGGGCGACCCACAGCGGGTTGTTCACCGCGAAACCGCCGTAGTTGCCCGTGCACTGGGTCCACCAGCTGGTGGCCGTGTAGATCACGGCGTCGCGGCCGGTGCGGGCCTTGTAGGTGTTCAGGAAGTCCCGGATCCAGGAGACCATCTGGCTCTGCGTCTTGCCGTAGCAGGTGGCCCCGTACGGGTTCCACTCGATGTCCAGCGCGCCCGGCAGCGTCTTGCCGTCGCGGGACCAGCCGCCGCCGTTGTCGACGAAGAAGTTGGCCTGGGCGGCGCCGCTCGTCGTGTCCGGCGTGGCGAAGTGGTACGCGCCGCGGATCATGCCGACGTTGTACGAGCCGTTGTACTGCTGGGCGAAGTAGGGGTTCTCGTAGTACGTCCCCTCGGTGGCCTTGACGTAGGCCCACTTGACCCCGCTGTTCCACAGGGTCGACCAGGGGACGTTGCCCTGGTGGCTGGAGACGTCGACGCCCTCCGTCTGGGTGGCGCCGCCCGGCACCGGTGTGCCGTGCCGCCCGTCGTGCTCCAGGACGCCCATGCCCATGTGGGCGGAGCCGCGCGGCGGGGTGTCGGCGGCCGACGAGGAGTGTGCGGGGAGGGTGAACAGCAGGGAGAACGCGGCGAGCAGGACCCCGGTGACGGCGAAGCGCCGCCCGCGGGCCGATCCGGATCTGTGCACGGGCATGACGTGCCTCCGATGGCTCGGTGGTGCTCGGTGGGGGATGCGTGGGTGGGGAGAGGATCCCGTGGGTGGCGTGAGCATGCCACCCGGGGTTCCGCAGGAGACGCTACGCACGTAGAACGGGGGTGGGAAGAGGGACCGGCAGCTTCCGGTGGTCTAAGCCTGCGAAATACTTGCCGAGCTGCGGTGATGACCGCCCGTGGCGGAAACTTTCAGGACCGGGAAAATCGAGGCAGGGGCTGACGTGCACGAAGACGGGAACGGCGGCGGTCGAGGAGTCGAAGCCGAAGTGTCCGGCAGTGGTGTGAACCAACCGGAGTTCCTGGCACTGGAGCGGGAGTTGACGGTCCTGCTCCGGCGGGCCCGCGCCAGCCAGGGCGAGATGGCCCGGGAGGTCCACCCCGACCTGGAGTCGTCCGCGTACGGCCTCCTCGTACGGCTCGGCGAGTGCGGCGGGCAGCGGGCCACGGAGCTCGCCGCCTACATCGGCGTCGGCAAGGCGACGATGTCCCGCCAGCTGCGCGCCCTGGAGGACCTCGGCCTCGTCGCCCGGGAGCCCGACCCCGCCGACGGCCGCGCCTGGCTGGTCACCCTGACCCCGGAGGGCCAGGCCCGCGTCAGCCGGGTGCGGGAGGCCCGCCGCGCGCGGTACGCCGGGCGGCTCGCCGGCTGGGACCCGCGTGAGGTGACGGAACTCGCCCGGCTGCTGCACGAACTGAACCGGGGGATGGAGAAGTAGGGCCGCGGCCCTCGGCGAGCAGCAGGGCCTGCAGGGCCTCAAGTCCCGGCGGGAAGCAGGGCCTGAAGCCCCTGGCGAGAAGCAGGACCGAAGTCCCCGGTCCCCGGCGGGAGAAGCTGAGCCGCGGTCCCCGGCGGAGAAGCAGGGCCGAAGCCCCCGGCGGAGAAGCCGAGCCGCGGTCCCCGGCGAGAAGCGGAGCCGGAGCCCCCGAACCCCCGGTGTTCAGAGCTCCGCGTACACCACCGTCGCGTCGTCGTGCGCCTTGCCGCGCCCGAGGAACTCCCGGCACCCCGCAGCGTCCGCGCGTTCCAGCTCCCGTACCCGGTCCACCAGTGCCTGGGCGCCCTGCTTGCGCACCAGCGCGAGGCAGTCCGTCCAGTCGCCCTCCCGGAAGGTCTCCACCCACCGCGCTGCTCCGTCCGTCAGTGCCGCCAGTGTCCGCACCTCCCCGCGCGGCAGCACCCCCGTCACCGCCCGCGCCGCCACCGCCGGGTCGGCCGCGGCCGTGAAGAAGCCGCCCTCCTTGTTGCGGAAGCCCGCGTCCACCAGCGCGTCCGTCGCCAGAGCCGAGCGGGGCAGCCGGGCCAGCCGGTCGTCCAGGACCGCCGCGACCCCGCCGTCGGGGGCCTCCACCAGCAGGGCCGAGTCGGACAGGACCAGGTACTCGACGGCGGCGGGGGACCAGCGGGCCAGGACCACGGTTGCCTGCGGAGTCCGCGGGTGAGAAAGGTCACAGGTTTCCGCGTGTGCCGCCGAAGTACGGGCGATGGCACGCGACAGGGCTTCGGCGAGGGGAACATCCGGGAGTGAAACGGTCAGTTCGGTCAGGGCTCCGCCGAGGCGCCCGGTGAACCAGGGCACGGAGTGCAGACAGCCCGTTCCGGTCCGCGGCGGTGTCACGCCGTCCAGTACGACGAGTGACCCCCCTTGCCCCGAGGCCGGTAGTCCGACGCTCGCGAAGTCCTCGTTGGGGTGGTCGGCGAGGCCGGGTTCCGAGACGAGTTCCGTGCGCATCCGGCCAGTCTGCACGACCCCTTCACCGTGTCCGCAAGAGGTGGGCAAGTTCCCCGGGATCGACGCAGCGGCGCAGGTCAGGCGCCGGATTTAGGGTGGAATTCCGTACTCCGGCAATGCGCGGCGGCACATAGTGCCACCGCCCGTCCCGGACGTCCAACCGGCGCGCCGCGCGCGCGTGCCGGGCGAGCCGGGGGAACTTGCCCACCAACTCCCGTCCGAGGTTCACTCCTTCGGGTGGCGGGTCGGATGATGCACGCCCACCGCCCACCGGCACTGGGAGGGTCGGGAACCGGTGGGGGGCCTGCCCCGCTCACGCGGTCACCCCGTCCGACGCGCAGTCGGCGGCCTGGGGACAGCCCAGAGCGTGGCGGAGGGCGCACGCGCCGACCGGCCAGTTGACGGAGCGCCACCCGGGCCCACGGGTACACGAGTCAGGAATGCGAGCACCGGTGCAGAAGACGCGGCCTCGTCGCACAGGCAAGCAGACGGCCCCCGCGGGGAGCGCGGAGCGCACCCCCGGTACCTCCACCCCGGCGCCGCCCCAGGCCCCCGTCGGCAAGGGGCGTCCGACCCACGTACGCAACCGCCTCATCGTCGCCGCGGCGGTCGTGGCCGCCGCCGTCGCCGGAGCCGGAGCACCGTCGGTCGTGGCCGCCTCCGGACAACTGCACGACTCCCAGGAACTGGTGACGCTCGCCGAGCGGACCCAGGGCGCGCTGACCCTCGCCCACTCCCTGGCCGACGAGCGCGACGAGGTCACCCCCTACATCGCGGCCGGCCGCCCGAAGTCCAAGGCGCCCTCCGAGCAGCGCAGCGCCCGCGTCGACCGGCAGGTGGAGGAGCTGCGCGCCGACACCGACACGCCCGCCTCCCTGCGTGAGGACCTCGACGCCGTCGCGGCACTGCGCCGGGCGGCGCTCACCGGCAAGAGCACCGCTCTGCAGGCGCACGAGGCGTACTCGGAGGCGATCGCCGAACTCCACGCGCTGGCCGAGGAGCTGGCCGAGCAGATGCCGCCCCGCGCGGGCGCCGGGGCGTACGCCCTCGCCGAACTGGACACCGCGGTCCAGCAGGCCTCCGCCACCCGCGGCCTGCTGCTCGCCGCCCTGAACGTGCCGAGCAGTACCGAGACCGTCATCGACCCGATCACGGGTCTGCCGACCGAGACGACCACGTCCTCGGACGCCGACACCGAGCAGCGCGACGCGCTCGCCGCCGCCGCCCAGCAGGCCCGGGTGCGCTCCGACGCGGCCCTCGCCGACTTCCGCGAGGGCGCGCCCAAGGAGGCGCGGGACAGCTTCGACTCCACGGTCGCCGGCCCGGAGATCAACTCCGCCGAGAAGTACCTCGCCGGCCTCACGAACGAGCCGACGCTCTCCGACAACGACCTCCGGACCAGCACCAAGAGGCTGGACGCCGCGCTCTCCGCCCGCATCGACGCCATGCGCGGCGCCGAGTCCGCCCTCTACGAGAAGCGCACCACGGACCTGGAGCAGTTGCGCGACGACGACGTCACCGCGCTGGAGATCCGGATCGCCGCCCTCGGCGCGCTGATCCTGCTGGCCGTCGGCATCGCCACCGCCATGGCCCGCACCCTCACCCGCCCGCTCTCGGTGCTGCGCCGCGGCTCGGCCCGGCTGGCGGACGCTCAGGACCCGACGACCGAGGAGGCCGTCACCTTCACCGGCCGCAACGACGAGTTCGCCCAGGTCGTCCGCTCCGTCAACGCCCTGCACGCGCACGCCGTCACGCTCGCCGAACGCGTCAACACACTCGAGGCCGACCGCAAGCACCTCGTCGGCCAACGGCAGAAGATGGCCGACGCCCGCGAGGAACTGCGCGCCGAACTCGCCGATTCGGCCGCCCAGCTGGACGTGGTGCGCAAGAGCATCGGCGGGGCCTTCGTGAACCTCGCGCTGCGCACCCTCGGCCTGGTCGAGCGGCAGCTCGCGGTCATCGAAAGCCTCGAGGAGCGCGAGCAGGACCCGGAGCGCCTCTCCACCCTGTTCAAGCTCGACCACTTCGCCACCGTCATGCGCCGGCACAGCGAGAACCTCCTCGTCCTCGCCGGCACCGAGCACGTCCAGCACAGTGCCGGACCGGTGCCGCTGGTCGACGTGGTCCGCGCCGCGGTCAGCGAGATCGAGCGGTACGAGCGCGTCCGCATCGCCGCGCTGCCGCCGCACGCGCACGTGGCCGGGTTCGCGGCCGACGACCTCTCCCACCTGCTGGCCGAGCTGTTGGAGAACGCCACCTCCTTCTCGCCGCCGGACCTGCCCGTCGAGATCTCCGGCTGGCTGCTGGAGAACGGCGAGGTGATGCTCTCCGTCCAGGACGAGGGCATCGGCATGGCCACCGAGCGCCTCGAGCGCCTCAACGCCCGCCTCACCGACTTCGACCCCGACGCGCCCTACGACCAGGAGGGCGAGGACGGTTGCGGGCTGGGCCTGTACGTGGTGGCCCGGCTCGCCCACCGGCACGGGGCGCGCGTGCGGCTGCGGGAGCAGAAGCAGGGCGGTGTCGCGGCCGTCGTGGTCCTGCCGGACACCCTGCTCGCCGCGGCACCGCCGGCGGCACTCGTCCCGACCCTGCCGACCTCCGAGGGCACGGGGACCTTCTCCCTGCCGGGCGCCGACGCGGAGGCCAACTCCAACGTCCTGCGCGGCCGTGTGGAGAAGGACACGGACCCGCTCGTCGCCTCGGCGGAACAGTCCGTACGACGCGCGGAGGCCGACGAGCCGGAGGGGACGGACGGGACCGAGGGGAACGACGGGACCGAGGGGACCGACGAGACGGGCGTGGCCGAAGCCGAAAAGGCGGAGGACACTCGCCCCGAGGCGTCCGGTGAGCCCGAGGCGTCCGAGGCGTCCGGTGAGCCCGAAGCGCCCGAAGCGCCCGAAGCGCCCGAAGCGCCCGATGACCGCGATGCCTTGGCCGACGCGGCCGACCCGGAGCCCGCCCGGAAGACGGAGACCGACGAGGCGAAGGCTCCCGAGGCGGCGGAGGCCCCCGAGGCCGGGGCCGTCCCCGGACGCGACCTCCCCGACGACACCACGATGGCCCTCCTGCTGCCGGCGCAGGCGCAGGCGCAGGCACGGGCGGAGGCGGCCCGGACACCCGAACCGGAGTCCACACCCGACCCCTACGCCATCGGCCCCGACGCCCACGACCGCGCGCCGGCCGAGGACACCACGCGGGCCGAGGGCACCATGCGGGCCGCGGACACCGCCCGGGCCGAGGGCGCCGGGAACACCGACGACGCCGAACCGGCCGAGCCCGTCACCGACAAGGGCCTGCCCAAGCGGACCCCCAGGATCAGCACACCCGTGGCGGTTCCCGGGCCGCGCACGGCGGGCTCGGTGGACGCCGACGCGCTCCGCCGCCGCCTGGGAGGGTTCCGCCGGGGGGCGGAGGCCGGTCGCCGCGACGCCGAGGCGGAGATCACCGACCGGACCGGACGGAACCAGGCGCCGGACGCCGCAACAGGGACAACCGAGGAAGCCACGGGGGGCACTGTCGAGGAGGCAAGCAGTTGACCGCTCCCAGTACCTTCGGACTCAGTCATGAAGCTCGCAATCTGCACTGGCTGCTGACCAACCTGGTCGAGGAGGTGCCCGGCATCCTCTCGGTCGCGGTGGTCTCCTCCGACGGCCTGCTCCTGCTCTCCTCCGACCAGGAACGCATCGACGCGGCCCGCGAGCTCCAGACCGTGCGCCGCACCAGCCCGCGCGGTTCGGCCGCCGACCTCGCCACCGTCGTCTCCGGCGTCGGCAGCCTGACCGTCGGCGCCGCCCGGCTGGTGGACTTCGGCAAGGTGAAGCACACGATGGTCGCCATGGACGAGGGCAGCCTGTTCGTGATGTCGATCAGTGACGGCTCGCTGCTCGGCGTGCACGGCTCCGCGGACGCCGACATGAGCGTCATCGCGTACCACATGGCGCTCTTCGTCGGCCGCGCCGGTCACGTCCTGACTCCCGAACTCCGCAGTGAGCTCCGGAAATCCCTGGAGTCAGAGTCGGCGGGGAGTGTCCGATGAGCAAGGGCCCCGGCAGGAACCCGCAGAACCCGCAGAACCCGAAGAGTCCGAAGAACCCCAAGCTCCCGCAGAACTCGAAGAACCCGAAGCCCCCCAAGGCCCTCCCCGTGCGCGGCGCCGACCGCAAGCCCGCCCGGGTACGGCCCTACTCGCTCACCGGCGGCCGGACCCGCTTCGGCCACGTCCTGCTCGTCGAGACGTTCGTCGGCGCCACGGCCGGCACCGCCGCGCTCGAAGCCGCCCAGGAGCGCAAGGAACTGACGAACGGAAGCCTCACCTCCCGCGTGATGCCGGAGATGCGGGCCATCGTCGAACTGTGCCGCCGTATGCGTACGGTGGCCGAGATCGCCGCGCTGCTGAAGATGCCGCTCGGCGTGGTCCGCGTGCTCATCAGCGACCTCGCGGACCAGGGAAAGATCCGTGTGTACGGCACCGGGACCGGCCACGGCACGGGCCGCCCGGACCGCGCTCTGCTCGAAAGGGTGCTCAGTGGACTCCGTCGTCTCTGACGCCGCCGCCTACGGCGTCTCCTCACTCGTCGACACGGACGAGCCCGTGCAGCCCTGGCAGACGGACCGCACCCGGGCACCCATAGCCACGAAGATCGTGGTGGCCGGCGGTTTCGGCGTCGGCAAGACCACTCTGGTCACCACCGTCTCGGAGATCACGCCCCTGCAGACCGAGGCGCTGATGACCGAGGCGAGCGAGGAGACCGACGACCTCACCGCCACCCCGGGCAAGCTCACCACCACCGTGGCCATGGACTTCGGCCGCATCACGCTCGACGACGACCTGGTGCTCTACCTGTTCGGCACGCCGGGCCAGCAGCGGTTCTGGTTCATGTGGGACGACCTGGTGCGCGGCGCGATCGGCGCCGTCGTGATGGCCGACACCCGACGCCTGAAGGACTGCTTCCCGGCGCTCGACTACTTCGAGAGCTGCGGACTGCCGTACGTCGTCGCCGTGAACCACTTCGACGGCAGCGAGCTGTTCGAGGCGGAGGACGTGCGGGAGGCGTTGGCGATCCCCGCGCACATACCCGTAATGATCATGGACGCGCGCCGCCGGATCTCGGCCATCGAGACCCTCTTGTCCCTCGTGGGCCACGCGCTCGACGAAACCCCCGAGTAGGAGACGGAACACCGCATGCGGAAGATACTCGTCGTCGGAGCCGGCCAGTCCGGTCTCCAGCTCGCCCTCGGCCTCCAGTCGCACGGCTACGAGGTCACCCTGATGTCCAACCGGACCGCGGACGAGATCCGCACCGGCCGGGTCATGTCGACGCAGTGCATGTTCCACACGGCACTCCAGCACGAGCGCGATCTCCAGCTGAACTTCTGGGAGTCCCAGGCCCCGAAGATCGAAGGACTCGGCGTCTCGGTGGCGGCCCCCGGCTCCTTCGACCCGGGCCCCTCGCAGCGCGCGATCGACTGGCTGGGCCACCTCGACGGCTTCGCGCAGTCGGTCGACCAGCGGGTGAAGATGGCCGGCTGGATGGACACCTTCGCCCAGCGCGGCGGCCAGCTCGTCATCCACGGCGCGGCCGTCGGCGACCTGGACTACTTCTCCCGCGCCTACGACCTCGTCCTCGTCTCGGCGGGCAAGGGCGAGCTGGTGCAGATGTTCGGCCGCGACGCCTCCCGCTCCCCGTACGGCGAGCCGCAGCGCGCCCTCGCCGTCGCCTACGTCCACGGGATGGGCCCGCGCCCGGAGCACCCGGAGACGGAGGCCGTCCGCTGCAACCTGGTCCCCGGCGTCGGCGAGATGTTCATCATGCCGACCTTCACGCTCTCGGGCCGCGCCGACATCCTGTTCTGGGAGGGCATACCCGGCGGCCCGCTGGACGCCTTCAAGGACGTCAAGGACCCGGCGGAGCATCTCTCCCTGACCCTGGAACTCATGGAGAAATTCCTCCCCTGGGAGTACGCGCGGGCCACCAAGGTCGAACTGACCGACGCCGGCGGCACCCTGGCCGGCCGCTACGCCCCCACCGTCCGCAACCCGGTCGGCCGCCTGCCCGGCGGCGGCCTGGTCCTCGGCGTGGCCGACGTGGTCGTCGCCAACGACCCGATCACCGGCCAGGGCTCCAACTCCGCCTCCAAGTGCGCCGCCTCCTACCTCGCCTCCATCCTCGAACAGGGGGAGAAGGAGTTCGACGAGGCCTGGATGCTGCAGACCTTCGACCGCTACTGGGAGACGGCCCAGCACGTCACCAAGTGGACGAACACCATGCTCGCCCCGCCGCCCGAGCACGTCCTGAACCTGATCGGCGCCGGCATGCAGCTCCAGCCCGTCGCCGACCGCTTCGCCAACGGCTTCGACGACCCGGCCGACTTCGAGAACTTCTTCTACGACCCGGCGAAGACCGAGGGCTACCTCATGGAGGTCTCGGGCGCCGCGGGCGCGTAACCGGCCGCGTACCCCTCGTCGGACCCGTCCGTCGCCCCCTCGGGAAGCCGCGGTGGCGTGTACCGCCGCAGCGGCTCCCCGCCGGGGTCGGGCCGTACGGCGCCCAGGACCGGGTTGGCGGCGATCGGCGAGACCTTGACCTCGGCGCCGGGGCGCGGCGCCTGGACGACCATTCCGTCGCCGAGGTACATCGCCACATGGGTGGCCTCGGGGAAGTACACGACCAGGTCACCGGGCCGCAGCTCACCCAGCGGCACGTGCTCCAGCCGCGCCCACTGCTCCTGGCTGGTCCGCGGGATCGGAGCCCCGGCACGCTCCCAGGCCACGGAGGTCAGCCCCGAGCAGTCGTACGACGCGGGACCCTCCGCGCCCCACTCGTACGGCTTGCCGAGCTGCTCCACCGCGAAGCGCACCGCCCGGTCGCCCTCGGCGGTGGGCATGTCGTCGTCGCCGAGCGCGCCGGACTCCACGAGCCGCTGCTGCGCCTCGGCGATCCCGTTGCTCTCGAACTCCGCCAGCGCGGCCAGCTCCTCGGGAGTGAGCGAGGCCAGCAGTTCCTCGACGGCGTGCAGCCTTTCGCGTACCTCGTCCCGCTGCCGCTCCTGCCGCTCCGCGAGGGCCAGTTGCTCGTCGAGGGCCTTGCGCGCCCGCTCGGCCAGCTCGTCGGCCTTTCGCTCGTCTCCGGTCAGGCGGCCCACCGTCTCGGCCCGCTGCCGGGCCAGCCGGCCGATCACATGCCCCTGGTCGAGCGCGTGCCGCGGGTCGCGGGCCAGCAGCAGCCGCAGATAGGGGGAGAGACTGCCGCTGTTGCGGTACTCCTGCCGGGCCAGCCGGCCGGCCGCGCCGCGGCTGTCGCGCAGGGACAGCCGGGTCCGGGCCAGCGCGGCCTCCAGCCGGCTCACCTCGGCGCGCTGCTTCTTCAGGCGCTCCTCGGTGCCGTTGTAGGTCTCGGTGGCCTTCTCCGCCTCCCGGTACAGCCGCTGAAGGTCCGTCAGCAGCCCGGCCACGGAACGGTCGCGCCGGGCCTCGCCGGGGTCGGGGTCGGCCGTGGCGGGCACCGGCGCGAGAACGATCCCGGCCGTCACCGCCGCCGTGCACACCAGACGCAGAAACCTTCCTGACACGCCATCACCTCCGGGCCGCGGGGCGGCTCGTCCGCTCCGCACGGCGAGCATGTGACGGGTCGTGGGACTCCGCTCGCGGAGTGTGCGCGGTTCGGCGCAACGGGGTCACCCGTGGGCGTCGTCCGGCTTGCCCCCCGGCGTGGCGTCTGGATCGGTGTCCGGCCTGGCGTCCGGCTTGGACCAGGGCCACTTCCGGCCGGAGCCCTTCTTGCCCTCGGGGTCGTACGCGTACTTCCAGCGCGCGAACCGCAACCCGCCCCGGGAGTCCCGGGGCACCCGCCGGTACACGAGCACGGTGGGCGGGCCGCCGTCCGGGTCCGGCACGGGGATGCGGTAGGTCTTCGGCGGGTGCCCGGTCATCCCGACCAGCACGGGCAGCACCCGCCCGTCCATGGGGCCACCCTCGAAGGGGGTGTCTTCGCTCTTCACGGCACCAGTGTCAGCGATCCGCGCGCCGGTGTCGGACGTCCGGGCGCCGGTGTCGGACGCCCGCGCGCCGGTGTCGGACGCCCGCGCGCCGGTGTCGGACGTCCGTGCGCCGGTGTCAGACGTCCGCCGCCAGCGCCTCGACCAACGCCGCGCTCTGCGGGTCGCGGCGGGCGGTGACCGTCAGCACGGCGAGGAACTGCTCGACGAGCCAGTCCCGCAGCTCGTCGACGGGCGGCTCCTTGCCCTCGTCCAGCCAGATCAGCGAGGCCGCCTCCACCGCCGTGATCCACATCCGGACGGTCATCCGCAGCCGGGGGCCGGGCTCGTCGACGTCCAGGTGGCTCATGATGTGGTCGGCGGCGGCCCGGCGCACCCCGTCCACGATGGACGAGGTGCGGGAGGTCTCGGCCACGCTGCCGCCGCGCAGCAGGGCGCTGAAGCCGGTGTCGTGCTGGTCGACGAAGGCGAGATAGCGGTCCAGGGCGCGGGACAGCCGGGCGAGCAGCGGGCCCTCGCGGGGCTCGTCGAAGCACAGCCGCAGCTCGTCGGCGGCCGACCTGAGCGCGGCCTCGTACAGCTGCTGCTTGCCGCCCGGGAAGTACCGGTACACCAGCGGCCGCGAGACCCCGGCCTGCTCGGCCACGTCGTCCAGGGAGACGTCCTCCGGTGGCCGGTGCGCGAAGAGGGTGAGCGCCGCGCCGAGCAGCTGGACGCGGCGCTCCTCGACGCTGAGCCGGCGGTAGGCGGGGGCGGAGGACTGCGGGGTCATGAGCCGCAGCCTAATCGGCGCGGCCCCGTCCGGTGGCTACGCGAGCAGCCCCGACGACTTCCACAGCCGCCGCCCGACGCCCCGCAGCACGCCGATGTCGTCCAGGAAGTCCGTGAGGCGCTTCGAGCCGGTCTGCATGATCTCGCGGCGGTGGCCGCTGGCCTTGACCTGGGCCAGGGCCTCGCGCTTGTCCAGGCCGACGTTCGTGTAGACCTCGGGGTTGACGAAGGCGACGGAGAAGACGCGGGCGAACTCGCCGGAGGTGATCCGGGTGAACTCCTGCGACCACTTGGGGGCCGTCACCATCTGGCGGCGCAGCTCCTCACGGGCGTAGCGCACGTGACGGGCCTCCTCCACGACGTGGATGCGCGTGACGCCCCGGATCAGCGGCTGGATCCGCTCGTCGGGGAAGGTCAGCCGCTGCATCCAGTCCAGGACCTCCTCACCGAGCAGCGTGGCGGTGAAGGAGCCGGGGGTGGTGGAGATCGTCTTGAACAGGCGCCCCAGGTGCTGGTGCAGGGGGCTCACCGGGTACCACGGTGTCCCGCCGCGGGTGATGAGCCGGGCGAACATCTTCGAGTGCCGGCACTCGTCCTCGATCTCGGTCAGCGCGTAGCGCACGTGCGCGCTCGTCGCGGCCTTGTCGTAGATGTGCCGCACCAGCAGTTGCATGAGGATCAGCTCGAACCAGATGCCGAGCGAGGCGAGCGCCGCCGCCTCGTGCTGGGAGAGCGCGATGCGCTGCTCCTCGCTCATCCGCTTCCACATCGGGGTGTCGTACAGCGACACCAGCTCCGGCGGCCAGAACCACTTGCCTTCTTCGAACGGCGCGTCCCAGTCCAGCTCCTTGTCCGGGTCGAAGGAGTGCTTGGCGGAAGAGGCGAGCAGCCGCTCGGCCACCTGCTCCCGGTCCTTGAGCAGACCGAGTGCGTCGCGCAGGCCGTCGAGCGCGTCGGCTTCCGTCAGGGTCGTCATGACTGTCCCACCTCGTCGTACGGTTAGGTTACCCACGGTTACTCTCACCGCTTCGTCTTATGAGACTGCCTGTCAGTAAGCTCGTCAATCCCTTGGGCGGGACTTGTTTACCGGGAGTAAAGGTGGGCTGGGCGTCAAGGCCCGGTGTGGGATCACCCGATGGAGCGCCGTATTGGCGTTCGCTCTGAGTACGCTGGCCGAGTCAGCCAGACTCCGGCACATGGGAGCGATCATGAGCGCCGCACGCGACTACGGACTGGACGACGACTACGTGTGGCCCCGTCCGCCGGAGGGCGGCTGGCTGGCGGACGACCTCGACGAGCTTCCCAACCTGCCTCCGCACACGGAGCTGATCGACGGGAGTCTCGTCTTCGTGAGTCCGCAGACCAATTTCCATATGCGCACGGTCAGTCTGCTGGACCGGGTCCTCTGCGAGCAGGCACCGGACGACCTCGAGGTCTACCGGGAGTTCACGGTGACGCTCAACGACCGGAACCGGCCCGAGCCCGACGTGCTGGTGGCCCGCGCCGGCGCGGACCTGGGGCCCAAGCAGACCCGCCTCCTGCACGATGACGTCATCCTGGCCGCCGAGGTGGTCTCGGAGGACTCGGTCGACCGGGACCGTGAGACCAAGCCCCGCAAGTACGCACGAGCGGGCATCACCCACTTCTGGCGGATCGAGCAGAACGACGGTCTCCCCGTGGTCTACGTCTACGAACTCGACGAGGCGACCAGGACGTACGTGCCCACCGGCATTTTCCACAACCGTCTCAAGCTCACTGTCCCCTTCCCCATCGACGTCGATCTCACCGCCGTCAACCGCCGCCGCTAGACCGAGCGGCCCAGCCCCTCCGGCACCGCATCCGCCGGCACCGCATACGCCTTCCAGCACCGACGACCCTGCCCGGAACGACGTCCGCGGCGGGAAGGCGTACGGCCGTTCGCGCCGTGGTGCCGCCGTCTCAGGACGCGAGCACCGCCTCCATCACCGCCCGCGCGATCGGCGCCGCCAGCCCGCTGCCGCTGACGTCGTCGCGGTCCTTCGCCGAGCCCTCGACCACCACCGCGACCGCCACCTTCGGCTCCAGGTCGTCGTCGCCCTGCGCCCAGGAGACAAACCACGCGTACGGCGTGCCCGAGTTGCCCACCCCGTGCTGGGCGGTGCCGGTCTTGCCGCCGACGGTGGCGCCGCGGATCGCGGCGTTCGCGCCGGTGCCGTTCTCCACGACCCCGGTCATCAGTTCCTTCAGCAGCGCGGCCGTCTTCGGCCGCATCGCCTCCCGGGAGGGCCGTGACCCCGCCGTCGCGACCAGGCTGCCGCCCGCCCGCAGGGTCCGTTCCACCAGGTACGGCGACCGCACCTGACCGCCGTTGGCCACCGCCGCCGCCACCATCGCCATCTGCAGGGGAGTCGCCCGCGTGTTGTACTGGCCGATCGACGACAGCCCGAGCTGCGCCCGGTCCACCGAGGTGTCGAAGGTGCTCCGCGAGACGGCGAACGGGACGCGCAGCCCGGCGTCGTTGAAGCCGAAGGCCTCCGCCGTCGCCGCCATGTCCGTCACGCCCACGTCCACGCCGAGCTTGGCGAACACCGTGTTGCAGGACCACTCGAACGCCTCGCGCAGCGTGGCGTCGCGGCAGCCGTCGGCCTCGTTCGTCAGCCGGGTCCGCGTCCCGGGCAGGGTGTACGGGTCGGGGGAGCGGGTCGGCGCGTCGAGGTCCCGGACCGCGCCCGCGTCCAGCGCCGCCGCCGCGGTGACCACCTTGAAGGTCGAACCCGGCGGATAGGTGCGGCGCACGGCCCGGTTGAGCATCGGCCTGTCCGGGTCGTCGTTCAGCCGGTCCCAGGCCCGGGTGGCGGCCCTGCTGTTCCCCGACAGCAGCTGGGGGTCGTACGACGGGGTGGAGGCGAGCGCCAGGATGCGGCCGGTGGACGGCTCGATCGCGGCCACCGCCCCCTTGCGCCGGCCGAGCCCCTCGAACGCGGCCCGCTGCGCGGCCCCGTTGATGGTCGTCACGACGTCGCCGCCCGGGTTGTGGACGCCCGTGACGTCGTTCCAGAGGGGGAGCGGGGCGAGCAGCGGGTCGGCGCCGGACAGGAGGCCGTCCTCGGCGTGCTCCAGCAGGGTCGTGCCGTACGCCTGCGAGGCGAAGCCGGTGATCGGCGCGTACATCGGCCCGTGCCGGTACGTCCTCTCGAAGCGCAGGTGCTCCCCGGTGTCCCGGGAACCGGTGACCGGCTCGCCGCCGACCAGGATGTCGCCGCGCGGCTGCTGGTAGCGGGCGATGTCCGGGCGGCGGTTGGCCGGGTTGTCGTCGTACTCCGGGGCCTGGACGATCTGCACCCGGGCCGCGTTCACCAGCAGCGCGGCCAGCAGCAGCGCGCAGAAGGCGGCGGCGTGCCGGATGTGCCGGGTCACCGGAGCTCCCCGGCTCTCACGGTGCCGCCCGCCCGTCGGCCCGGCCGGCCTGGCTGCGGGCCGCGTGGCTGACCCGGATCAGCAGCGCCACGATCGCCCAGTTGGTGACGACCGAGGAGCCGCCCTGCGCCAGGAACGGCATCGCCATGCCGGTCAGCGGGATCAGCCCGGTCACCCCGCCCGCGATGACGAACACCTGGAGCGCCACGATCGAGGAGAGGCCGACCGCGAGCAGCCGGCCGAAGGGATCGCGCGCGGCGAGGCCGGCCCGGTAACCCCGCTCCACCAGCAGCGCGTACAGCAGGAAGATCGCGGTCAGGCCGAGGAAGCCCAGCTCCTCCCCGGCGGTCGCCAGGATGAAGTCCGACTTGACGGCGAATCCGATCAGGACGGAGTGCCCGAGGCCGAGACCGGTGCCGGTCACCCCGCCCGCCGCGAAGGCGAAGAGGGACTGGGCGAGCTGGTTGGGCCCCTGCCCGGCCTCGATCGAGGCGAAGGGGTGCAGCCAGTCCTCCACCCTGCTGTGCACGTGCGGCTCCAGCCAGCCCACGGCGACCGCGCCCAGCGAGGCCAGCAGCAGGCCGACGGCGATCCAGCCGGTGCGGCCGGTGGCGACGTAGAGGAGGACCACGAACAGTCCGAAGAAGAGGAGCGAGGTGCCGAGGTCCCGTTCCAGGACCAGGACGCCGACGCTGACCAGCCACACGGCCACGATCGGGCCGAGGACGCGGCCGGTGGGCAGCTGGAGCCGCCACACGCGACGCCCCGCGTACGCCAGCGCGCTGCGGTTCGCGGCCAGGTAGGCGGCGAAGAACACCGCGAGCAGCACCTTCGCGAACTCGCCGGGCTGGATGGAGAAGCCCTCGACGCGGATCCAGATGCGGGCGCCGTTCACGGCCGGGAAGAAGATCGGCACGGTGAGCAGGACGAGCGCGGCGGCGACGCACACGTAGGCGTAGCGCTGGAGGACGCGGTGGTCGCGCAGGAGCAGCACGACCACGATGAACAGTCCGACGCCCAGCGTCGACCACACCAGCTGGGTGGGGGCCGCCCGGTCGCCCGGCGTCTCCAGGTCGAGCCGGTAGATCAGCACCAGGCCGAGCCCGTTGAGCAGCACGCCGATGGGCAGCAGCAGGGGGTCGGCGTACGGGGCGCGCAGCCGTACCGCCAGATGGGCGAGGAGCGCGAGCACGCCGAGCCCGGCGCCGTAACCGGCGGCGCCGGGCGGGAGGGTGCCGTGCTGGGCGAGGCCGACGTTGCAGTAGCCGAACACCGACAGCAGGACGGCCACGAGGATGAGCGCGAGTTCGATGCCACGGCGCCGGGGGAGACGGGCGACGGGAGCGGGCGTGTCCGCCTGTGCCACGGTGATTCCGGTTCCGGTTCCGGCCTTGGTCATGTCCGGAACTTACCCAAATGGAGTGGTGTGGGGGTTGCTCGCATCAGCACCAGCGCGGCGCGGGACCGATGTTGTCGATGTAGCGGGCCGCGCCCCAGGCCCAGGTGCCGTCCGTGAGGAGGTACCAGAGGGGATTGCCCTTCACCTTGTCGCCGGGGGTCTTGCAGTAGATGTGGACGGTCTCGCCCCGGCGGGCGTACCGGATGACGTCCGCGCCGCGGGCCGGTGAGGTGCGCAGGGCGAGCCGGTCGGCCGTGACGACGCCCCGGTAGCGGCCCTGCTCCTGGCGGCCGTCGTTCCCGCCGCCCCACTCGTCGCCGCCGTTCCCGCCGCCGTTCCCGCCTCCGTTCCCTCCGGAGGGGTTGGCGGTGGTGCTGCCGGAACCGGAGTCCCCGCCGCCCCACTCGTCGTTCGCGACGGCGGGTGTGACGGCGACGGCGGTGGCGAGCGCGCCGGCGGCGACGGCGGTGGCGAGACCGCGCAGGAATGGTGAGCGCGGGGACAGCGCGGACAGCAAGGACATGGGAGTACCTCCCGGGAGCGAACGGATCTGATCTTCAGCTGACTAACCGCCACATTAGGAGTGAACCGCACGAACCGCCCGCCGCACTGCGCCATCGGGGAACCGCCGGGAACAGCCGGGAACAGCCGGGAACCGCCCGGTCGCCCGGGGCGGGTCAGGGCTGCTGAGGCAGGGTCAGGGTCGCCAGGGCTCCGCCGCCCGGCGGATTCGTGAACTCCAGCCGGGCGCCGAGCACCTCCGCCTGCCCCAGGGCGATGGTCAGCCCGAGCCCGTGCCCCTTCGACCCGCCCTCGGTGCGGAACCGCTGCGGCCCGTGGGCGAGGAGGTACTCCGGATAGCCGTCCCCGTGGTCCCGGACGGTGATCACCGGCCCGTCCACGGTCAGTACGACCGGCGCCCGCCCGTGCCGGTGCGCGTTCGCGACGAGGTTGCCGAGCACCCGTTCCAGCCGCCGCCGGTCCGTCTCCACCCGCGCGTCCCGTACGACGTCCACGCGCGTGTCGGTCCCGGAGCCCCGGACCACCCGCCCGGCCAGCGCGCCCAGCGCCTCCGGGTCCACCTCCAGCCGCTCCCGCCCGCTCTCCAGCCGGGAGATCTCCAGCAGGTCCTCGGTGAGCGTGCGCAGGGCCGCCACCCGGTCCTGGACCAGTTCGGTCGGGCGGCCCGGCGGCAGCAGCTCGGCCGCCGCGTGCAGGCCGGTGAGCGGGGTGCGCAGCTCGTGCGCCACGTCCGCGGTGAACCGCTGCTCGGCGAGCAGCTTGCCCTGCAGCGACGACGCCATGGAGTCCAGCGCGGCGGCGACCGAGGCCACCTCGTCCTGCGGGCGCGTCGGATCCTTCGCCCGGGGATCGTCGACGCGCGCGTCGAGGTCGCCCGCGCTGATCCGCCGCGCCACCCGCGCCGTCGCGTGCAGCCGGCGCGTCACCCGCGTCACGGCGAACGCGCCGACCAGCAGCGTCGCCCCGATCGCCAGCGCCGACGACCACACGATGGCGCCGTCCAGGCCGTCGATGGTGCGCTGTCCCTGCGTGTGGTCGACCCGTACGGCGAGGATCCGGCCGCCCTCGGCGGGGCCCGCCGCCCACATCGTGGGGCGCCCGTCGTGCTCGGTGACCATCGTGCCGCGCCGGCCCGAGGCGGCCAGCTCCCGCAGCCGCTCCGGCACCCCCGGCGGATCGACGCCGGCGCCCCGCCGCAGCGGGTCCCCGGCCTCGTACGCCCGCGTCGCGTCTCCCAGCCGGGACAGGGCGTCGTCGCGGGCCTGGCCCACGGTCTGGTCGGTCACCGAGACGTGCACCAGGACGCCGAGCAGCGCGGCGAGCGCACAGCACATCACGGTGATGAAGACGGCGGCCTTCACCGCGAGCGGACCGGCCCAACGGGGGAGGGCGAACCAGAACCTCACCGGGCGCTCGCCGACGGGGACGCGGACGCGGACGGACGCTTCGTGTGCTTCCCGCCGTCGTCCGTGCGCAGCATCTCGTCGCTCGTGAGCAGCATGGCCCGCTGGTCGGGGTCCCACGTCCACCGCAGCCGGTACTCGTAGCCCGCGACCTCCGACGGCGACCGGACGATCACCGCCCGCCCGGCCAGTTCGACCGCGCTCACGGCGTCGTCGTACGACATGACCCGCACCAGCCGGTCCTTCTCGGCCGTGTAGACGCGCACGGCGGTCAGCTGCTCGGGCAGCAGGCGGAACCCCAGGGTCATCTCGGGGCGCCCGTCGCCGGTCAGGTCGCGGTAGTACGGCCTGAGCACCGGGCACCGGCCGTCCTCGCCCTCGCCCTCGCCTTCGCCCTCGGCACCGATGGCGCCGACCGCGCCGCAGTCCGCCATCCGGCGGGCCGTTTCGCGGTACGGCGCCCCGTCGCCCTCGTAGTCGTCCGGATGCGCGGTGATCTCGGCCCGTACGGCGGCCACCGGATCCGCCTCGCGGATGTCGCCGCCGGGCACGGCCACGCCCTCGACGACCTCGTTGTCCACCTCGCCGATGTCGTAGGCCGGACTCGACGCCGGCGTCAGGTCGGGCCAGAGCCGGGCCGGGCTCTGCGCGGCCGGTGTCGCGCCCGCGCTGCGCAGCCCGCCCGAGTCACCGCAGGCGGCCAGCGCACCGGCCGCCGCGGTCGCCAGGAGCAGCGCGAGGGCGGTGTGGGCGCGGGCGGGGCGCCCACGGCGGCTCGGGAGCACTGCACTCCTGGGGTTCGATGATCGTCACTGGCGGCCTGTACGTACTGTTCGAGACGTACGGGCGTCCATTTTGCCCGCGTGTCGACGCATCGGGCCACCGAACGCCCGTGTGGCACTCCACGCTTCCGGGTTCCCGCCCCGAGGGGCCGCCCGCCCCCTCCGGGAGGTATCCGGCTTCTTGCCCCCACAGCGCCTCGCCTGTTCCCATGGTCATGGGGTGATGATGCATGAACGGACTGCGCGTCATACCGACCTGGCGGCACGGCGGGGAACGGCTGTACGTCTGCCTCCCGGACGGCGGGAACGTCGCCTGGTACGACCGTGAGACGGCCCGGGTCAACCTGCTGAGAGAGGACCGCGAGGACGAGGTGCTCGAAGCCCTGGGCCCCTTTCTCACCGACCCGGTCACGGTCGGCCCGCCTCCCGTCCCGACCCCCGCAGAGCTGGCCCGGCTCTCCCTGCACCCGGACGACGACCTCGCCCCCAACCGGCCCGGCGAGGCGCTCCTGATCTCCCTGGAACGCGACCCCGGCCCCGCCCACCGGCTGCGGCGATCCGATCCGCGTCGCCGGGCGCTGGCGGCCGAGCAGGCTGCGGGAGCGGCCCTCGACCGCCTCGACGGCGCCGGCTGGCACACCCTGCACTCCGTTCCGCTGCCCGGCGGCGACCGCGTCCACCACCTGGTGATCGGCCCCGGCGGCCTCTACGCCGTCCACGCGCTGCCCGCCCGCAGGCAGCGCGTCCACATCACCGACCCGCTGGTCGCGCTGGGCCGCCGCGAACCGCTCCCGCTGCTGCGCCGGGTCCGCGCCGACGCCGACCGGGCCTCCCACGCCCTGACGGCCGAGGTGCACCCCGTCCTCGCCCTCGTCGACCCGGCGCACGTGGCCGTCACGGCCGCGCCCCGCTCGGTCCGCGTCCTCACCGACGCGGAGCTGCCGGACCTCGCCCGCCTGGGCGGGATGCTCAAACCGGCGGACGTGGAGGCCCTGCACGCCATGGCCCGGGACCGCGCCACCTGGACGCGCGTCTGAGAGACCGACGCGGGCGAGGGCCGGGCGGTCGGAGGGCTCGGGTGGGCGGGCGGGGTTGGGGTTGCGGGTCTCGGGTCGCGGGTTGCGGGGTGGGCGGTCGGGGGTTGGGGTTGCGGGTCGGGGCTGGGGTTGCGGGGCGGGGCTGGGGTTGCGGGGCGCGGGTGGGCGGCCGTGGGTCAGGGCAGCGCCGCCGCCCGCCGTCGGTCGAACAGCGGTGCCAGCAGGTCGCCGTGGTCCCGCACCCGCGGCCCGACGTCCTCCGCCCGGAAGACGAACTGCTCCGCCCGCCGGCACCCGGCCACCTCGTCCCACGTCACCGGCGTGGAGACCGCCGGCGCGGAGCGGGCCCGCATCGTGTACGGGGTGGCCGTGGTCTTGCGGGCGGCGTTCTGACTCCAGTCGACGAACACCTTCCCCGGCCGCAGGCTGCGCGTCATCCGGTGCACCACGAGCCTCGGCAGGGCCCGCTCCGCCTCCACGGCGAGCGCCTTCGCGTACTCCGACACCCGCTCCGACGACGCCCCCCGCACCCCGGCCAGCAGATGCAGCCCCTTCGCCCCGGACGTCTTGGCGTACGCCTCGATCCCGTCCGCCGCCAGCCGCTCCCTCAGCCACAGTGCGACCTCGCAGCAGTGCACGACGGTCGCGGGCGGCCCGGGGTCGAGGTCGAACACCAGCCGGTCGGCCTCGTCGGGATCGTCCGCGGTCCACTGGTGCGTGTGGAACTCGGTGACCAGGTTCGCCGCCCACATCAGGCTCGCCAGGTCCTGCACCAGCACCATCCGGGCCGGTCCCTCCGACCGGGGCACCTCGGCCGTGGTGACCCAGTCGGGCGTACCAGGCGGCACGTTCTTGGTGAAGAACACCTGGCCGTCCGGTCCGTCCGGGTACCTCAGGAAGGAGACCGGACGGTCCCGCAGGTGCGGCAGCAGCACCCCCGCGGTCGTCGCGTAGTAGTGCAGCAGCTCGCCCTTGGTGAGGCCGGTCGCGGGATACAGCACCTTGTCCAGGTTGCTGAGGGCGATCCGTCGCCCCTCCACCTCGGTGATAGGCGCCATACCATGAGAATCTCACAAAACGCGGACAAACCGCCCGACGGTCATCCGGCAGTCGACCGACTGGAAAGGGTGTGCTGCACGTGCGATCGATCTGGAACGGCGCGATCTCCTTCGGCCTGGTCAGCATCCCGGTCAAGCTGATGAACGCGACCGAGAGCCACGCGGTCTCCTTCCGCCAGATCCACACGGAGGACGGCGGCCGGATCCGCTACCGCAAGGTCTGCGAGCTGGAGGACCGCGAGGTCGGCCAGGACGAGATCGGCAAGGCCTACGAGGACGCCGACGGATCGATGATTCCGATCACCGACGAGGACCTGTCCCACCTGCCGGTCCCCACCGCGCGTTCGATCGAGATCGTGGCCTTCGTGCCCGAGGAGCGCATCGATCCGCTCCAGATGGGCTCCGCGTACTACCTCGCGGCGAGCGGCGCCCCCGCGGCCAAGCCGTACACGCTGCTGCGTGAGGCGCTCGGGCGCAGCGACCGGGTCGCCGTCGCCAGGTTCGCGCTGCGGGGCCGTGAGCGCCTCGGCATGCTCCGGGTCGTCGGCGACACCATCGCGATGCACGCCCTGCTCTGGCCGGACGAGGTACGCGCCCCCGAGGGCATCGCCCCGGACGCCGGGGTCACCGTCCGCGACCAGGAGCTGGACCTCGCGGACGCCCTGATGGCCACGCTCGGTGAGATCGACCTGGACGATCTGCACGACGAGTACCGCGAGGCCCTGGAGGAGGTCATCGCCGCGAAGGCCGCCGGTGAGGCGCCCCCTCAGGCCCCGGAGGCGGCGCCGTCCGGGAAGGTGCTGGACCTGATGGCCGCCTTGGAGAACAGTGTGCGCGCGGCACGGGAGTCCCGGGGCGGGGGAGCGGCCGGGCCCGCCGAGGGGGCCGAGGTCACGTCCCTGCCGCGGCGCGAGGCGTCGTCCCGGCGGGCGCCCAAGGCGACGGGCGGCAAGAAGTCGACGTCGACGGCGGCGAAGAAGACGGCGGCGAAGAAGACCGCCCAGAAGAGCGCGACGGCGAAGAGCGCGACGGCGAAGGACACGGCCGCGAAGAAGACGGCCGAGAGGAAGAAGACGGCCGATACGGCGCCGGAGACGCAGAAGGCGCAGGTGAAGAAGCCGACGCGGACGGCCTCCGCCACCGGGAAGCCGGCGGCGCAATCGGCCCGGCCCGCGAAGAGCACCGCGCCGAAGACCACCGGCGAAAAGGCGACGGGCGCGGGCAGGAGTACGGCCACCAAGAGCACCGCCACCAAGAGCACCGCCACCAAGAGCACCGCCACCAAGAGCACCGCAGGGAAGAGCACCGCAGGGAAGAGCACCGCAGGGAAGACGGCGTCCCGCAAGCGCAGCGCCTGACGTCTCCCGGGGCGGGAACCGCCGCGGGATCGGCTCGTCGGCGAGGGTTCAGCCGATCGGCAAGGCGGAGAGCGACGCCCGGGGGACGGCGGACGGGGCGGGCTTGAAGACCGCGGGGCTCGCGGAACCGGACGTCGTCGGCGCGAGGGAGGCCACTGTGGGCAGGAGCGGGCTTTCCTCCAGGTGCTGTCCGATCGTTTCGGCCGGTTCGCCGCCCGGGGCGCCGGGTCCGGTGGACAGCTGCGACCACGCGGTCAGGGCGAGGGCGACCGCGGCGGCCGTGCCGATCACCCGGCCTGCCCGCCGGACCCGGGCGCGACCGCCCAGCTCGCGCCAGGCCGGGCCGGTCCAGGGATCCTCCGGGTGCCACGGCTCGCCGACCACGTCGAAGGGCGGCCCGGGCCGCCATCCCGGGCTCCGCTCGCGCGCGGCGGGTTCCCTGGGGGCGGAGGCGCGGATGGCGCGCTCGTCGTCCTCCAGGAACTGGCGCCAGACGTGCTCCGGAACGGACGGCGTACCGTCCGGCTCGTCCGGCGTGGCGCCGCTGCCCGGCCCGGAAGCGGTCATGGTCCTGCTCTTCCCCTCTTCTTCTCTCCTGGGCGCGTACGGCGGTCTCCGCGGGAGCGCTGCGGGGCGGGCCGGGGCCCGCCTGCGGCCGGTGCGCCGTTCCGCGCCGCGGCACCGTGCCGGCGTCACTCCCGGACGCCGTACGGCACGCGACCGCAGGACGCCGTCCCGTCGGATCATTGCACAGTGCAAAAACTGATCGCCAGGGTCTCCGGCCGCATTCTTCCGCCCGCCACCGGTCCCGGGGCCCGCTGGTCATGGCCGGCGGTCTCCGTGGGCCGCGACGAGCCGCACGAAGGGGACGGCCCGTCCGGCCTCGCGGAACGACGCCTCGCCGCCGTCCACCGCCAATCCCATGAACGCGCAGAGCCGCCGGGCCGTTCCCGGGCGCCGGCGGGCGTACTCCGCCATGATCCCGGCGCCCTCTTCGGCGGGGAGGAAGTGGGCGGTGACGGCGTGGTGGCGGTTGCCGAACTGGACGACGGTCTTGGGCTGCTGACGCAGGTTCCGGTACCAGTCCGCCTGCGGGCCGAAACCGGAGGCGACGGTCCAACTCCGCCCGGACGGCTCGCAGGAGCCGTACTCGCAGGAGCCGGTCGCACGAGGGTCGGTCGCACGGGGGCCGGTCGCACGGGAGCCGGTCTCGCAGGAGTCGTGGGCGACCACTTCGAGGACCACCTGGCGGTCCCGGCCGCTGATCCGGCCGGTGTGGTGCAGCAGGAGCAGCCGCCTTCCGAAGAGCGGCCCGAGTCCCGCGCGGAAGAGGAGGATCGGCAGCCGTGCGGCGGTGCGCCGCCGGCCGACGGGTAGCTGGGGCCGGCGGGGCCGGCGGGACGCGTTGTCCGTGCGTGCCATTGCCACTCTCCGGGTTCGGGGTCCAGGGATCTCGCGGGCGACCCGTACGTGGCCGGTACGGGGGCCGCGGCGGGTCCGGGGCGGGTCCGGGGCGGGAACCGCCTTCCCCGTCCACCTTTGCACAGGGAAAAGGTGGACGGGCAGTGGCCGCCGCTCCTTTCGCGCCAGTCCGGAGGCCTCTGTTCCGATCAGGTGGATGAGCAGGGAGTTCGGCACGGTAGAAAGGACACATGCCGGAGCGTGAGATGCCCGTCGGGGGCCTGGACGATGTCGATGCGGTCACCAGGGCCGTGCTGGCCGCGTCGCGACTGCTGGTGGCCGTCTCCGCGCGGTCGCTCGCCGAGGTGGAGGAGCGGGTCACGCTGCCCCAGTTCCGGATGCTGATGGTGCTCTCCACCAGGGGTTCCACCAAGCTGGTCGCGCTCGCCGAGCACCTTCAGGTCGCCCCGTCGACGGCGATGCGCATGGTCGACCGGCTGATCGCGGCCGGGCTCGCCGACCGGCAGACCAACCCCCACAACCGGCGCGAGACCCTGCTCCGGCTCACCGACGAGGGCCGGCACACCGTCGCGAACGTCAGTGCCCGGCGCCGCGCCGAGATCGCCGCGATCGTCGAACGGCTCGCACCGAGCCAGCGGGCGGCCCTCGTCGAGGCGCTCACCGCCTTCAGCGAGGCCGGCGGCGAGCCCCTCGCCCCGGCGCCGGACGACCCGCAGTCGCACCCGCTGGGCTGGGCCGCGGACGTCCCCGCGGCCGGGGACGCCTGACACGTTCAGGGGGTACGGCGCGTCACGGGGTACGGCGCGTCACGGGGTACGGCGCGTCACGGGGCGGCCGGCGAGGGGGCGGGCGTCGGGGAGGACGTGTTCACGTTCAGGTCGGGCCGCGGCTTGAGCACCAGCACCCGCTCCCCCGGCTGCGGAGGGGGCGGGGTGGCCTTCTCCCTCGGCAGCTTCGCCGGACCGGTCTGCTGGAAGACGACCTTGTCGTACTCGACCAGCCCGGTCTTCTCCAGCACCGTGATGTGGTCCAGGACGGTGTCGTTGGCCAGGTCGGCCAGCTGCCGCACGAGCGTGTTCTTGGTGGTGGCCCGGATCTTGGCGATCGCCGGGAAGATCTGGCCGTGGGTCACCCGCATGATGTTGACCGCCGACGAGTCGAACTCCCTGCCGCTCTTGGCCTCCACCGTCGCCACGAAACCCTCCTGCTGCGGGGAGGCCCGGTTGGGCAGCGTGATGCCCAGTTCGGGGGAGATCTCGCGGCACATCGCGTCCAGCCCGGCGTGACCGACGACCAGATGCTCGCCGGCCGTCCTCATCGCCGGCGACGAACCGCGCTCCATCACCGTCTCGCCCAGCGGGTACTCCCACAGCCCGGCGGCCCGCACCTTGACCACGAAGTCGCGGTCGGCCTCGGTGAGCGGCCCGAACCTGGTGGCGGCGATGACCCGGTCCTGGTCACCCTCGGCCTTGTCCAGACCGAGCACGGCGGGGAAGGCCAGCGCGGTGAGGGTCAGGGTCATCACGCCGAACAGGACGACGACTCCGATCCTGCTGCGGGACAGGCGCATGATGCCTCCAGGGGCGACGCGAGCGACGCACACGCGACGCGCACGCGACGCGTGGTCGTGCTCGTTACTCGTACTCGTACCGGTGCTCGTACTCGTTCGCCAGGAGGTACGGAAACCGCGGGCGGATGTATCACCGCTCGGGCACCGGATTCGGGTTCAGCCGATGTCGGCCCCGTAGACGCGCTCGACCGTCATCGTGAGCAGCACCCGGCGGTCGGACACCATCGTCATCCGGTACTCGTCCCAGTCCGGGTGTTCGCCGGCGGCGGCGCGGTAGTACGCCACCAGTGCCTCGACCTCCGGTCCGTGCGGGTCGGTGCCCGGCCCGGTGAGGGACACGGCGCCCTCGGCGGTCGCCCATGACCTGCCGTCCGCGGCGGTCACCTCCAGGGCGGCCCACGGGTCGCGGCGCAGGTTCGCCGTCTTGGCCAGCCCCTCGCGGGTCGAGATACGGATGACGCCGGCCTCCGGGTCGTAGGCGGGCATGACGGGGGAGAGCTGCGGGCGGCCGTCCGACTTGATCGTCGCGAGCACGCCGAGCCGGCTCTCCGCCAGCAGGGCGCGGGGGTCGAAACCAGGTGTGGTGGTCATGGGCCGATCATCACCCCCCGCCCCGCCGGCTGTCCCGCGAACCGCCCGCCGAACGCCCCACCAGGTGGTTCAGGGGACCGAGGGTCCGCTCAGGTATTCACCGTCGTCGTCGTAGGGCCAGGCGTTGGCGACGCACCCCTTGAGCCCCTTGATCTGCTGCATCATCGCCGGGGCGGGCCGGCCGGGGCCGGGGCAGGTCTCGTGGCCGTGGCCGAGGCGGTGGCCGACCTCGTGGTTGATGATCAGTGCCCGGTACTCGCCGATCGGGCCGTCGAACTGCGGGGAACCCAGCACCCAGCGCTTGAGGTTCACCACGACGTCCTTGCCGACCGCGCAGTTCACCTCGCCCCCGGTATCCAGGCCGTAGGCGCCGCAGATCTCGTCGACGGTGCCCGGCGTGGCGATCTTCACCACGAAGTCGGACGACCCGGAGCTGACCAGCCGGAAGGAGTTGATCCCGTCCTTGGTCCAGCCCCGGCGGTGGGCGAGTACGTCGGATATCTCGGCCGCGGCGGCGCTCGCCCGGATGTCGATGCCCTTCTCGACCAGGACCTTGTAACGGCGTACGCGACTGCCGGTGCCCACGGTCGTACCGTCGGCGTCGGCGGTGACGAAGGTGCCCGGGCCGGTCGGGGGGATGGCGATGGTGGAGGGGGAGGGCGAGGGCGAGGCCTTCGCCGAGGCCGACGCGGAGGGACTCGACGACCCGGACGGCGTCCCGCCGGTCGCGTCGGGACCGGCCGTGCGCCCGGTGGCGTCCAGGGCGTCGGCGACGTCGGCCACCTGGTCGTCCGTCGCCTGGGGTCGGCCGTCCCGCCAGTAGGCGACGGCGGCGCCTCCCGCGAGCAGTACCGCGCCTAAGGTCAGGCCGGCCAGGACCATGCGGTTGGACCTGCGGCGTCGCCGCCTGCGGGAGCGGGACACGCGCCCATCGCTCTCCGGGGTGCTTCTCCGGCGGGAACGGCGGGCTGTGGATCGGCCCACGACGTGCGTCCTCTCTGCTGGTCGGCGGGGTGCGCACAGTGGAATCCAGTGTGCTTTTGTACGTGTGATCAAACCGGAAGGGCGTACGAAAACATCGCAGGACACAAGTGGGCCTTCTCACACGGGTGTTCGGTTCCGATGGTGCAACCCTTCGGCGTCCCGGGAGGTCCGCGAGCCCTTTAGCCGCCGTCGTACGCGCACACGTGCGTCGGGGTTGCCCGGGAAGAACCCGGGCAACCCCGACGCGGTGGGGGAGGCGGCGGACCGTCAGCCGGCGGCGGTCCGCTCCCAGCGGTAGAAGCAGCGCGCCATCGCGTCCTTCGGACCGCGCCAGGTCGCCGGGTCGTACGCCGACACGTACGGTTCGAGCCGCTCGCTGACCCGGCGGAACTCCGGATGCCCGGTCAGCCGGCCGATGACCGGGGCCGGGTCGTCATCGCTCTCGATGAGGTGCATGTACACGCCGTCACCGAACTCGAAGAGACTGCGCCGGTTGACGCCCACCAGGTGGGGCAGCTCGCCGCTGTCGGACTCGGCGAACACCTTCGCGATGTCCGGTGCCGCGCCGGGTGTCATCCGGGCGACGATCAGGGTGTGGTGCATGGGGAGGTGCCCTCCGTCGATGTCGGTCGGCTCAGGTGGGGTGTCGTTCGGCTCGGGTGTTGTTCGGCTCGGGGTCGGCCGGCCCGGGTGCCGGCCGGCTCGGGGTCGGCCGGCCGGGTGTCGGTCGGCCCGGTGTCAGTCGGCGAGCACGGAGGCGGGACGCCGCTCGCCCGCCGCCTGCTCGATCCGGTCCCGGATCAGGGCCATCTGCGTACGCGAGTTGCGGTTGATGTTGTCCGTCATCCAGGCGTCGTCCACGGGTGCGTCCGGCTTCATCGCGAAGTCCTGGATCCAGCGCATCCGGACACCCTCGGCGGTCTCCGCGTACTCCCAGACGATGTTCATGTACTGGAAGGGGCCCGTCTCCACCCGGTGGGCGCGGACGGTGCGGGTCGTCGGGTCGGCGACCCGCTCGGAGACCCAGCTCCACACCTTGCCGTCCGCGTCCGGGTGCATGGTGAGCCGGAAGGTGACGCGGTCCCCGTCGCGGTCGAGCACGTCCACGGAGGCGTACTCGCTGAACAGCCGGGGCCAGTTGTCGATGTCGTTGGTCATGTCCCAGACCAGCTCCATCGGCGCGGCGATGGTGATCTCGTTGTCGGTGTGACCTGCCACGTCACACTCCCGTCTTCAGGGCGCCGTTGATCAGCGCGAGGAAATCCGCGGGCGTCTTGCAGCGCTCGGCCTGCTCCGGCAGACCCAGCCCGTACCGCTTCTCCAGCTCGGCCACGATGCCCAGCAGGCCGAGGGAGTCCAGGCCGAAGGTGTCGAAACCGGCGTCGGCCTGCTGCTGGAGGGTGACCGGGTCGACGTGCACGCCGGCGGTGCGCTTCATCAGCGTCGCCAGTTCCTCGACGGTCACCTGGTAGTCCACTTGGTCGGTCATGCGAGGTGCTCCTTCACTCGGTTCGGCGCTCGCCCGGAAGCGGCGCTCACTCGGGGTTGGCGTTGGTCGGGTCGGGTGGGCCATCGGTCGCCCGTCACCGGTCGCCGGTCGCCGGTCGCCCGGCACCGGATGTCCGTCGCCGGTGGCCGGTCGTCCGCTGCGCGTCACCGGTCTTCCGGCACGGTCTTCCGGCACGGTCGTCCGTCATCCGTCCGCGGACGGCGCGGTGCCGCCCCGTCGCAGGACGAGCGCCGAGTTGGACCCCATGAGCCCGCGGCCGAGGACCAGGGCCGTGCGGGTCTCGGCGGGGCGGGCGCGGCCGGCCACCACGTCCAGGTCGTGGCACACGTCGAACACGTGCGGGGTGGGCGGGATCAGCCCGTGCTCCATGGCGAGCACCGCGGTCGCCACGTCCAGCACCGGTGCCGCGCAGTACGCCCGCCCGGTTCCGGTCTTGGGCGCGGTGACCGGCACGCGCCGGGCGTGCGGGCCGAGCGCGTCGGCGAGGGCCAGGGCCTCGGCCCGGTCGGCCTCCGGGACACCGAGGGCGTCCGCGAACACCACGTCCACCTCCTCGGGCCGGCAGCCGGCCTCGGCCAGCGCGCCCTGGATCGCGTGGGCCAGCCCGGCCCGGGACTCCGCCCACCGGGAGGGACCCGTGAAGGTCGCCGCGTGCCCGGCCACCGTCGCCCGCACGTCGGCCCCGCGGTCCCGGGCCGCCGCCTCCTCCTCCACCAGGAGCACGGCACCGCCCTCGGCCGGCGCGAACCCGCAGGCCGCGCCGGTGAACGGGCGGTAGGCCCGGTCGGGTTCGGTGGCGCGGCTCAGCTCGGGATAGCCCAGCTGGCAGACGATCGAGTACGGGGCCAGCGGTGCCTCGGTCGCGCCGCAGACCACCGTGTCCGTGCCGTTGCGTACGGCGAGCGCCGCGTGCGCCAGGGCGTCCAGGCCTCCCGCCTCGTCGGCGGCGACGACCCCGCAGGGGCCCTTGAAGTCGTTGCGGATGGAGACCTGGCCGGTGCTGGCCGCGTAGAACCAGGCGATCGACTGGTACGGGCCGACGTACCGCGACCCCTGACCCCACAGGTTCTGCAGCTCCCGTTGCCCGAACTCGCCGCCGCCGGACCCCGCGGCGGTGACCACGCCCACCGAGTACGGCGACTCGACGTCGGCGCGGCCGAACCGGGCGTCGGCCAGGGCGAGGTCGGTGGCGGCCAGCGCGAAGTGGGTGAACCGGTCGGTCTGGACGAGGTAGCGGTCCTCGACCGTGTCGGCCGCGTCGAAGCCGCGTACCTCGCCCGCGACCCGCAGCGGCAGGTGGTCGCAGCCCTCGCGGGTGACGGGACCGAGGCTGCTGGCGCCGTCCTCGACCGCCTTCCAGAACGCCTCGACCCCGATGCCGTGCGGGGACACCACACCGAGTCCGGTGACGACGGCCCGCCTGCGTCCGTCCTGCCGACGGCGCGTGGTCCGTTGTGGTCCGCTCATCGCAGCCCTCCTTCACAGCCGCTCAGTACGACGGCGGACTGGAAGCCGCCGAAGCCGCTGCCCACCGACAGCACGTGCCGCAGCGTCCGCTCGCGTGCCTCGCGCGGCACGTAGTCCAGGTCGCACTCCGGGTCGGGGGTCGTGTAGTTGGCCGTGGGCGGCACCACCTGGTGGGCCATCGCCAGCACGCACGCGGCCAGCTCTATCGAGCCGATCGCACCCAGCGAGTGGCCCACCATCGACTTGATCGAGCTCATCGGTGTCGCGTAGGCGTGCTCGCCCAGCGACCGCTTGACGGCCGCGGTCTCGTGCCGGTCGTTCTGCTGGGTACCGGAGCCGTGCGCGTTGACGTAGTCGATGGCGGTGCCGTCCAGCCCGGCCATGTCGAGCGCCGTGTCGATGGCCCGCGCCATCTCCAGGCCCTCCTTGGTGAGCCCGGTCATGTGGTAGGCGTTGCCGAAGGTGGCGTAGCCCGAGATCTCGCAGTACACGGCGGCACCACGGGCCCGGGCGTGCTCCAGGTCCTCCAGGACCAGCACGGCGGCGCCCTCTCCCATGACGAAGCCGTTGCGGTCGGCGTCGAAGGGGCGGGAGGCGTGCGCGGGGTCGTCGTTGTTCGGGGAGGTCGCCTTGATGGCGTCGAAGCAGGCCATGGTGATCGGGGATATCGGCGAGTCCGCCGCGCCCGCCAGACACACGTCGACGCGTCCCTCGGCGACGGCGTGATAGGCGTACCCCACCGCGTCCAGACCGGACGTGCACCCGGTGGACACCGTCTGCACCGGACCGTGGACGCCGAACTCCTCGGCGACGGCAGACGACAGCGTCGCCGGGGTGAAGGCCCGCTCCAGGTGCGGCTCGGCCCGCCGGTCGTCTACGTCCCAGCGGGAGCCGCGCTCGCTGACGAGAACGTAGTCGTGCTCCAGCCGGGTGGTGCCGCCGACCGCGGTGCCCAGCGTGGCGCCGGCCCGCCAGGGGTTCTCACGTGACATGTCGAGGTCGGCGTCCCGGACCGCCTCGGCGGCGGCGACGAGCGCGAACTGCACGTACCGGTCGCACCGCTGGACCGTGGCGAGGTCGAGCCCGTGCTCGGACGGTTCGAAGTCGCACTCGGCGGCGATCTGCGAACGCAGCCCGGCCGGGTCGAACAGGGAGATGCGGCGCGTCGCCGTACGGCCGTCGGACAGCAGGCTCCAGAACTGGGGCACGCCGATCCCGCCAGGGGCGACGACGCCTATGCCCGTGACGGCGACCCGACGCCGGCTCATGACACCGCCTCGGCCGCGGCGGCGGGACGCTCCTGACCGGCGTGACCGCCGTGCCCGCCGTGCCCGGCGCACCCCGCCCGGTCCGGATCGTGGGGGAGGGCGTTGCCCGCCGCGTCCTCGGTGTCGACATGTCCCAGCTCCGGCCGCGGGGCCAGCGGCCCCAGGTGGAAGACGATGCGTGCCTCGACGTCACCCACGTTGCGGAAGCGGTGGCGCATGTCCTGCGGGATCAGCAGCCCCTGCCCCTCGGAGAGGGTGTGGGGGACGCCGTCCAGGTCCACCTCGAGCGTGCCGTCGGTGACGTACACGAACTCCTCGGAGTACGGGTGGTAGTGCTCCGCGATGCGGTCGCCGGGCTGCACGATGGCCACGCCCATGAAGCCGCTGGTCGACCCGGCGGTGGTGGGCGTGAGAAGGGCGCGGAGGTCTCCGCCGCGGCGGCGGTTCGGCGCGATGTCGCCGAGGGAGACGATGCGTACCTGCTGGTCTGTCATGTCGTTCACTCCGGGATGACGGGAGGCGATGGGACGTCGGAGGGGTCGGAGAGGCGGGGAGGGTGAGGGGCGGAGAGGCGGGGAGGGTGAGGGGAGGAAGAGGTGCGGAGAGGTCGGAGCGGATGAGGGGAGGAGAGGTCTGAGATGTCGGAGCGGATGAGGGGCGGGGAGTTCGGGGAGGCCGGGGAGGCCGGGGAGGCGGAGAGGTCCGCGCGGACCAGCGGGCGCGCCGTCGGGCCCGGCCCGGTCCGCCCCGGTCACCCTCGGTCCACACCGCTTCGCCCCGGTTCGATCCGTTCCGCCCGCTTGATGCGCGCCTGGCTCAGGGGTCGTCCGAGCGCCGGTCGGTCAGGAGGGTCATACGGGCCCGCGCCAGCAGCAGCGACAGCGTGCGTTCGTCCGTCAGGGGCCCGTCGACGCCGGCGGCGGCGGTGTCCAGCAACTGCTCGGCCTCGGCGACTTCTGCGGCGGGGGTGGCCCCGGACGTGCCGGCGGACGCGTGCAGGCCCAGGACGAACGCGGGTGCGTCGGCCGGCTCGCCGACCACGTCGACGAGCCGTATGACGAAGTCGTCGCGGTGGAAGACGGTGGCGGCGCGGACCGGGCTGTCCGGGTCGTGCGCGGCCGCCGCGTCCCGGCCGGCCAGCAGCCGGGCCAGTTCCGGACCGGCGCCGGCCCGGGCCGGGTAGAACAGCGCGAGCCGCATGTCGCGCGCGTCGGCGCGGACGCAGGACGTCATGTGGTGGACGGCCGGCATGGCGGCCCGGGTGAAGAACCGCCGGGCGGACCGGGGATCGTGGAGGTCCCGGACCTGCTCCAGATACGGGTTGAGGGCCTCCTCGACGGCCCGCACCCCGGGCTGCCGGGCGACGTGGCGCAGCGCGGTCTGCAGGTCGCCCTGCACCTCCACGGCGCGCACGACCCGGTTGCCGTGCAGGAAGACCGAGGTGCGCAGCAGCCGGCCGGAGTCGTCGACACGGGCGTCGGGCGGCGCGTAGTCGGCCAGCAGCCGGGCGACCTCTCCTTCGCTGCCGGGCCGTACGGTGAAGGTCAGGGCGTGCCGTACGACGTCGCTCCCGATCCGGGGAGCGGCCTGCGGCGGCTCACCTGCCGTCGCGGACGGGTGCCGTTCGCCGGGGGTCTCCCGCAGGACGCTGTAGCGCAGGGAGTGCGTGTCGCGCACGAAGTCCTGCAGGGGCTCGACGGTGTCGAGGTGCTCTTCGCTGTTGACCCAGGCCAGGAAAGGTACCGCGCTCTCCCATTCGCTGGTGAGGAGCCACTGGGTGGGATTGTCCACAGACTGGCACAGCTGGTCGCTGACGTGTCCCGGAACGGCGGCGACCCGGTCGCGGATGCCGTCGTAGGCGTTCAGGAACTCCTGCTGCATTCCGTCGTGGATGTCCAGCATCAGGACGACCCGCACGCGGGATCCGTCGAACGCGGATATCGACACGCCGACCGCGTCCGCGGCGGCCGATGCCGCCGCTGCCGCCGTGGCGTCCGTGGCGTCCGTGGCGTCCGTGGTCCGGGCATCCGCCGACCCGGTACCCGTCGCTACGACGGGAGAGACCGTCATGCGGCCCACCTCTTCTCGGGGAACTTTCTCGTCGACTGGGCGCGATCGTCGCGGCGCGGGCCATGACTTCGGCGGCGCGGCGGTCGCAGTAAGCACGATCGTGAGCCGTGCCCGCGAGGACCGCGAACCGGGAGGGTTAAGCGGGTGAAGCCTGAGCCGCCGCGGGCCTCATCGGGCCGCACGGGGCATGCATGAAGACCCCCGGCGCACTCTGCCGCGGGGCGAGTCACGCGACGACGGTCCGGCACACGGAGGGCGAACGTCCGTCACGACGGAGGACCACGTCCGTCACAACGGAGGACGGCGACCGCCACGACGAAGGACCGCGTCCGTCGCAACGGAAGACGACGTCCGTCACGACACAGGACGAACGTGCGTCACAACGGAGGACGAACAATGAACGCAAGAGCCGACCGGTCCGGCGGATCCGCCCCCGGGGTCCACCGAGTCCCGGTCCTCATCGTCGGCGGATCCCTGGTGGGCCTGTCGACCTCGGTCTTCCTGGGGCGGCTGGGCATCCGGCACACCCTGGTGGAGCGCCACACCGGCACCTCCATCCACCCCCGCGGGCGCGGCAACAACGTCCGCACGATGGAGATCTTCCGCGTGTCCGGCACCGAGCCGGACATCAGGAAGGCCGCCGCCACCCTGGCCGGGAACCACGGCATCTTCCAGACACCCACCCTGGTCGGCGACGCGGGGGAGTGGCTGTTCAAGGAGATGGACGCGGGGGGCGGACTGGCCCGCTTCAGCCCCAGCTCCTGGTGCCTGTGCTCCCAGAACGACCTGGAGCCGGAGCTCCTCACCCACGCCACGAACCTCGGCGGCGACCTGCGCTTCGGCACGGAACTGCTGTCGTTCGAGGCCGACGCCGAGGGCGTCACCGCGATCGTGAAGAGCCGGGAGACCGGCGAGCACACCACCATCCGCGCGGACTACCTGGTCGCCGCCGACGGCCCCCGCAGCCCCGTCCGCGAGCAACTCGGCATCGGCCAGAGCGGCCCCGGCGACCTCTTCCACAACGTCAGCATCACCTTCCGCTCCCGCCGCCTCGCCGACATCGTGGGCGACCGCCGCTTCATCGTCTGCTACCTGACCAACGAGGACGCCGACGGAGCCCTCCTCCCGGTGGACAACCGGGAGAACTGGGTCTTCCACGCCCCCTGGCACCCCGAACAGGGCGAGACCGTCGAGGACTTCACCGACGACCGCTGCGCCGACCACATCCGCCGCGCGATCGGCGCCCCGGACCTCGACGTGGAGATCACCGGCAAGGCTTCCTGGCACGCGGCCCAGCGCGTCGCCCGCAGCTACCGCTCCGGCCGCGTCTTCCTGGCCGGCGACTCGGCCCACGAGATGTCCCCCACCGGCGCCTTCGGCTCCAACACCGGCATCCAGGACGCCCACAACCTCGCCTGGAAACTGGCCGCGGTCCTGGAGGGCTGGGCGGGCGACGGCCTCCTGGACACCTACGACGCGGAACGCCGCCCCGTCGCGGAGGCCACCAGCGCCCGAGCCGCGGGCCGCTCGGCGGAACACAGCCACCCGGGATTCGCGCCTCCGCCGGGCATGGGAGGCGGGGGGCCGGGTGCGGGGCCGGCCGGTGGCCCCGGAGGCGGTCCGGGCGGAGCACCGGCCGGCGGCCCGGGCGGTCCTGGTGCTGCTCCGGGCGGAGGTCCTGGCGGAGGCCCCGGTGGTCCCGGCGGTCCTGGTGCTGCTCCGGGCGGACGTCCTGGTGGTGGCCCGGGCGGTCCCGGCGGCCCTGGCGGCGCTGGCGGCCCTGGCGGCGCTGGCGGAGGCCCCGGTGGCGGCCCGCAGGCCGGCATCCTCAACGTCGCCCTCGGCTACCGCTACACCCAGGGCGCGGTGGTCGGCGCCGACCCGGGAGCACCGGTGGTGCCGGACGGCCTGGACCTCACCGGCGCCCCCGGCAGCAGGGCTCCCCACCTCTGGCTCCGCCACGGCGACGACGCCGCCCGCATCTCCACCCTGGACCTCTACGAGGACTCCCTGGTCCTGCTCAGCGACGCGGCACAGCCCACCGGCTGGCACGAGGCGGCGACGCGCCTGGCGTCCGACATGCGGGTCCCGCTGAAGTCGTACCGCGTGGGCGGGACACCGGAGGCGGACCTGACCCCGGACGACGAGGACACCGACTGGGCGAGGGCCCACGGAGTGACCCACGGCGGCGCGGTCCTGATCCGCCCCGACGGCTTCGTGGCGTGGCGCTCCCCGGGCCCGGCCCCGGACCCGGAGTCGATGCTGCGGCAGGTGGTGGGGACGGTACTGGCACGGCCGTGACGTGACTGGCTGCCCCGCCCGGACACGAACGTGGACCACTCCCCGGTCAACCTGCGGCCTCTCGTTCCGAGGCGAACCGGGGAGTGGTCTCCGTGGTGACGGTCGGTGCCGTGAGACGACTTTTACCTGACGAACCGTCAGAGCTGAGCCGTACGGACTACCGGGCGAAGGAGCCGGTCGTCCGACACCTCTGCCGAGTCATGACGTCAGAGCGTGATCATGAACTTGCCCTGGTCCCAGTAGGTGCCGTGGTTGGTGCGGACCGCGACCCTGCCGTCCTTGGTGTGGACGAACATGTCGGCCTTGCCGTCGCCGGTGGCGTCACCGAACTTGAGGGTGCCCAGCTGGGTGCCGTCGATGAAGAGTCCCCAGCCGCCGGACCAGTGCGTCCCCTGGTCCCAGTAGGTGCCGTGGTTGGTACGGACGGCGATCTTGCCGTCGTTGGTGTGGACGAGCATGTCGGCCTTGCGGTCGCCGTTGACGTCGGCGAAGTACAGCCGGCCCAGGTCCTTCCAGGTCACGAAGCGTCCCCAGCCGCCGGACCAGTGGGTGCCCTGGTCCCAGTAGGTGCCGCGGTTGGTGCGCACCTCGATGTTGCCGTCGTTGGTGTGGACGAGCATGTCGGCCTTGCCGTCGCCGTTGACGTCGGCGAAGTACAGCCGGCCCAGGTCACTGCCGTCGATGAAGCGTCCCCAGCCGCCGGACCAGTGCGTGCCCTGGTCCCAGTAGGTGCCGTGGTTGGTGCGCACCTCGATGTTGCCGTCGTTGGTGTGGACGATCATGTCGGCCTTGCGGTCGCCGTTGACGTCGGCGAAGTACAGCCGGCCCAGGTCCTTCCACGTCACGAAGAGGCCCCAGCCGCCGGACATGACCCGGCCCGGGGCGAAGGTGTCCCCCTGGTTGCGGTGGACCGCGACGTCGCCGTTCGAGCGGAGGACGACCAGGTCGGCCTTGCCGTCGCCGTCGACGTCGGCCGAGTGGCTCCGGTCGCGGTTGCGGACGTCCTTCACCCAGCCCGCCAAGCCGTCGACCCTGGCGTCCACGGCGCCGGTCCGGGTCTCCGTCCCGCCGAAGCACCCGCCCTGCCAGGAACGGCTGTGGATGGCGGTCAGCTCGACCCCACTGTCCGTGCGGCGCAGGGCAGGGCCCCCGGTGTCACCGGCGCAGACGGACACGCCGTCCTGACCGGTCAGCGCCACGGTGGTGTCGGTGGTGGAGTCCACCAGGAACTCACCGGTGTGCAACTGGTTCGGGACCCACTCGGTGCGGGTCCGTCCGAATCCGGCACCGAGCAGGGTCTCACCCGCCTCGGGGGCGTCGGCGGCCAGCCCCGCCGGCGCGACCGTGGTGACGGGCTCGGCGAGCCGGACCATGGCCACGTCCCGGTCGTCGCGCGGGACCACCTCGACGATGCCGAGGGTCCGCGTGCCCAGGGTCGCCGTGGTCTTCATCGCGGGCTTGCCCGACTTGACCTCGCCGCCCGGGGTGGCGGCGAAACAGCTCGTGGCGGTCAGCAGCCACTGCTGGTGCACCAGCGCGGCGGAGCAGCCACGCATGGCGTCACCCTCGCCGATGACGAGCCGGGCGGTGAAGGCATGTTCACCCGCGGCCGCGGGCTCGCCGGACACCGCCTGCGCGGTCGGCGCCGTGGTGAGCAGGCCGGCAGTGGCCGCCAGGACGATGCCGGCGGTCATGGCGCCGCGAGCCTGCCGGGTGCGGATTCTTATGGTGGGCAACGTACTTCACTCTCCTGTTGCGCAACGTTCACACTTGTCGGTTGATCGTAAAGGTGATCAGGACGATGTGACCCGCGGCCCGTCGAACTCGCGCGATGGCCACTGCGAGGTGGGATGCACACGTCCGCAAGAGAGTTGAGTCCAGCGAACGGCTACTGAGGCCGAACTCGTGATGTCGCGTCGCTCCCGTCCAGGTGACTCTGACGGACAGGCCCGCCTCGACGAGGCGGCCGTCCACGAGCCCCGACGGCCACGGAGTGGGGCTGAGCGACCGTCACGCACAACCGGGTGCGACGAACTCCTCACACCTGGCCCCTGGGAGGCCGGAACGACAGGTTGCCGCAGTCGGCCCCCGCCCGCCCGCTCAACGACCGTTCCGCATGGATGGACGGAGCGTGGAGACTCCGATCTCGGCCTTGACGGGGTGGATCGGTCAGATTCTGACGACGGTGACACGTCCACCGCACAGGGCGATGAGGTCCTCGGGGTCGGAGGTGAGGATCGTGACCGGCCCCGGTGCGGTCAGGGCGGTGGCGGCGAGCATGGCCTCGATGGCGTACTTGTGGCCGTGCAGACCGGCGGCAGCGAGGAGGGTGGCGGCGTGGCGGGCGATCGGTTCGGTGATCGGTTCGACGGCCAGGCGGGAGAGCGTCCACTCCAGGGCCGGGCGGTTGATGCGAGGGTGGACCACTTCGACGAGGGTGGCCGCCGAGGTGATCACGCGGAGGTCGTCGGCGCGGCCAGGGCGAGCCAGCCGGTGACCGTGCGGTCGCGCAGGACGGCCTTGGCCAGTCCTTCGCTGTCGAGGACGAGAGTGCCGCCGGGGACGCGTGCGACGGTGGG
This sequence comes from Streptomyces sp. WG7, assembly GCF_049975785.1. Classification (NCBI taxonomy): domain Bacteria; kingdom Bacillati; phylum Actinomycetota; class Actinomycetes; order Kitasatosporales; family Streptomycetaceae; genus Streptomyces; species Streptomyces sp. WG7. The sequence continues at coordinate 104,673 of NZ_JBNGGE010000016.1, read as the reverse complement.
GAATAACCAGGCCGGTGCCGCGGTAGCCGCCGTCGGCGATCGTGGTGGTCTTCCCGACCGCCGCCTTGGCGCCGGACTCCTCCCATGCCCTGCAGTCGTTGCGGTTGCCCGTCGCGGGCCGACCGACCGCGACGACCAGGCAGGAGTCCGCGTCGATGACGACCTGGTGGTTGGTGGAGTACCGGTAGTTCTTCGACTGCTCGGCGACGGTGTGGTCGCGGGTGGGGACCAGGGTGCCGTCCACGATCAGCACGGTGTCTTTGCGGTAGCGGCGGCGCTGCTGCAGCGCCAGGCGCGGGCCGAGGTCGTTGATGATCCGGTCGGCGGCGGACTTCGAGACGCCGAACAGCGGGGCGAGCTGCCGCAGGGTCAGGTTGGTGCGCCAGTAGGCGGCGACCAGCAGGGCCCTGTCCTCCAGTGGCAGGCTCCACGGCCGGCCGCGCCGTACCGCATCAGCGCCCTCGCGGCGCAGCCCTGTCACCAGCTTCTGGAACAGCCGTGGGCTCAGCCCGGTGCACGGGGCTATCCAGGAAGGCTCCGACGCCGTGATCACACCAGTCACGCCAAGAGCTTCCCACGCAGCGGTGGTTGGCCTCTGGACCGCTCACGGACGTCGGTGCGCCTGCCTCCTCGCATGGTGACGGCGCGCCGCTGTCGCCAGTAGGGCGGCACCTGCAAAGCCGACCAGGAGGGTTCCCCACTCAGGCACGTGGGCTGCCCGCAGAAGGCCGGCGACACCGAAGCTTGTATCCCACCCGGCCTCCGTGATGGCGGAGCCGAACCCCTGGATGGCCAGGATGGCACCGAACAGCCAGAGCAGCCCCTCGCCTGAGCTGTTGTTCGACTTCTTGAGCTGCTTCCCCATGACAGGCTTCCTCTCCGCAGTGCGCACATCGTCCCGATGCGATCGCATCACATCGTGCAGCGCAGCCGGATACGATGCAAGTGCATCGGAAAACAGGAGGAGCTGAGCGTGCCCAAGCAGGTCGACTACGAGGACCGACGCCGCCGGATCGCCGAGGCAGTCTGCACTCTGATCGCGCGTTCCGGCATGGAAGCCGTCAGCCTCCGCGACGTCGCCGCTCAGGCGGACGTGTCCATGGGCGCCGTCCAGCGGTGTTTCCGCACCAAGGAGGACATGCTGCTCTTCGCGCTGGAGCACGTCTGCCAACACGTCAGCGAACGCGCCAGCCAGCGCATCGCCACAGCCTCCGCCCCTCAGGCCGCATCCACTTTGCTGTCACACACTCTGGCCGAACTCGCCTTGCTGAATGAGAAATCGAAGACGCAGGCGCACGTCTGGCTGGCCTTCGTCGCCCACGCACCGGCCAGCGAGAAACTAGGCGCCGTCCTGCACGACACTTATGCCAAGCTCCATGACCTCATCGCGTGGCTCATCCGCTATGGCCAGGACACCCAGGAAATCCCACAGCGCCTCGACCCCACCCGCGAGGCCCACACCCTCCTCGCTTTGGCTGATGGCCTCACGGTCCACGTCCTTGCAGGCCACCACTCTCCGGAGATGGCGCTGGCCATCCTTCAACGCCACATCGACCACCTGCTGCAAAGAGCATCCAGCCACGGATGACGCGCCCAGCCCCAATGTGTTGCGCACCGCACGCTTCTGACGCCCACAGCTTGCTCGGGGCTGGTCAGCAGATACGGGACAGCCCTTAGGAGTTGTTCACTATGATGCTCGCCCTGGCAGAGCGCTCAGCTGCCCGTGCCCTGGATAGAGAGGCCTGCGTGGAAGATATCTCGGAGTACGACGAAGACCTCTGGGAGGACTTCGAAGATGATTGGTTTGCGCCGCCTCCAATCACTTACCGGGAGGCTGTCGAACGCCTTCAGAGCCTCGCGAGTAAACGCACCGACGTCTGTGTCGAGTGGGATGGCAAACAGGAGCGGGACGGCCGGCGTTGGCGCAGCGATGTACGTGTCGTCTTTCCCGAGGCGGATGGTCTGCGTACGCATCTGAAGTCGGCAGTGCAGCTTGGCCACTTCGAGCGCATCGTCAGCGCAGGAATCCCGCTGCCTGAGCGCCACGCTATCTGGTACCCACAAGAAGGAGTGATCAAAGCTCGGCTTGTCGGCGACTTCGACCAGTTCCACAGTGCTCTGGTACGCAGCCTCATCCCACGGCAGAAGCGAGCCGCCGATCTGGAGGGTCCTCTGGGCGCTGACCTGGTCGCCATGCTTGCCTCGACGGGGGCGTTCTGCGTGAGCGAGGCGGCAGACGGCTCAGGTCGCTCGTTGCGGTTGGTCTCCGTCCCACCTGAGCTGTCCCTGCTGTACAACACGCGCCATGGAGGTGGCCTCTCGCCGAGTCTGGAACTCTCGGGGGTCTCGGTCTCGAACGCAACTGAGGCTCAGAACGTGCTGGTCGCGTACGGTACCTCGTACCTCTTCGGTCTCGCCAAGGCGCAAGGAGCGTCGCTGCGCCTTTGGGACACCGGGTATCGACTTGGGAGTCGGAGGGGACCCTCTTACTCAAAGAAGATTCGTTTCCCGCAGCGACAATACGACGCAGAGGCCGCCGAGCTTTATGGAGCGGGTAATACTACGGGGCGCCACCCTGTCGAGCGATACCTGAAGTACTACCAAGTACTTGAGTTCTACATGCCCAAAGCCGTCGACTGGGAGGTAACCCAACAAGGAGTCTCCGGACGGAATCAGGCGCAATCTCCGTATATGCGCCCTCAGAAGGACGGTAGCCTGAGGATCGAGCAGAACCAACTCGACGCCGTGATCAACCTGGCGGTGACACAGGCAGAAGTCGCAGGACTTCTGCGCGATCGGGAACTGTTCACGACGCTAAGTAACTCCCAGATCATCCAGCATGTCGAGACGCTCGAGCACGACGGCTCCGGTGCCCCGCTGCCCGGCAGTGACTACCGCAGAGCCATCTCTTCACGGGTGTACGGGATCCGAAACAGGATCGTGCACATGAAGGAGGGAGGTGGCGTGAAGGGCGCTCCTCTCCTCGGTCTGCACAGCCGAGAGGCACGAGACCTGGCTGCTGACCTCAGACTGCTCCGCTACCTGGCCGAGAAGGCCATGGAACGTTGGGCCACAGCGCTGCCGTAGGACTGTGGAGGTTGCTCCGCGAGCACCTGGACGAGTTCGGCACGGCGGATGACGGGCGGCTGTTCTCCTGCGAGCGGGGCAACGTGATCGCCGCGTCGTCGTACTCCCGTGCCTGGAAGCAGGCTCGGGAACTGGCGCTCCTCCCCGATCAGGTCTTCTCGGTCCTGGCGTTGCGGCCGTACGACCTCCGGCACGCGGGCGTCTCCCAGTGGCTCAACTCGGGTGTGCCCGCCCCAGAGGTCGCCGCGCGGGCCGGCCACTCCGTGGACGTGCTCCTAAAGATCTACGCCAAGTGCATCGGCGGCCAGGAGCAGGAGATGAACGACCGGATCATGCGAGGGCTGGAGGAGGACGACACCGAGAACTGAGGACAGTCACGATCAAAGGGCCGGGAGCCCCGGAGAAAACCGGGGCTCCCGGCCCTTTGGCGTCTGGTGTACAAAGCTGCGCCGAGGGCCCTTCGGGGGCCCGCTGACCTGCTGTAAAGCACTCCAAGATCAACACGCTATTACAACGTGATCACTGGCAAACGCCTGCTTCCGACCGCATCCGCCATACGCGAAGACCCCGTTCTCAGCGAACTCGCTGATGGCGGGGTCTTTGAGCACCTCATGCAAGGTGCCCCCGGCAGGATTCGAACCTGCGCACACGGCTCCGGAGGCCGTTGCTCTATCCCCTGAGCTACGGGGGCGTGTCCGCCGCGTTCGGTGTTGCTCGCGGCGACGGGTAGAACACTACCAGCTTCCCCGGGGTGGTCATGAACGGGTTTTCGCGGGTCGTGGGGTGTCTCGTGGGTGTCCCGTGGGTCTCCCGGGGCGTCAGCCGCGCGGGCGTTGTCCCTCGCACGGGGTGGAAGTGGGGAAAACCCGGACGCGGTGGCCGGTCCGGACCTACTCTCGAGTTGTGCCTAGGGCGTCTGGCCGAGTTCTTGTTGTGGACGACAACAAGGTCATCCGGCAGCTGATCAGGGTCAATCTCGAGCTGGAGGGCTTCGAGGTCGTGACCGCGGCCGATGGTGCCGAGTGTCTTGAAGTCGTCCATCAGGTGCAGCCCGACGCCGTCACGCTGGACGTGGTCATGCCCCGGCTCGACGGGCTCAGGACCGCCGCCCGGCTGCGTGCCGATCCGCGGACCCGGGATCTTCCGATCGCCATCGTCAGTGCCTGTACCCAGTACGAGGTCGACGCCGGCTTCGACGCCGGGGCCGATGCCTTCCTCTCCAAGCCCTTCGAGCCCGCCGAGCTCGTCGGCCTGGTCCGGCAACTGGTCGAGCGGAAGGCCTCGTCTTCCTTCACCAGCGTCCTCGGCCTCGCCGGGGAGAGCGAATCGCCTGCTCAGGCCTAGTCGGTCCCGGACGGGTGGGTGGCTCGCGGCAACGGCTGACGCGTGCGGGGCCGTCTCGACACGCCCGTTCCCGCACGGTCTCCGTCCACATCCCGGGACTGCCGCAAACCGGTTCGCCTACCCACCCCCCTCCTCCCATACGCTTGACCCGTGACCCCCGTAGAGCTCTCCCGTACCGTGCTGCACGCGGTGCGTCGCGCTGTCGACGCGGGTGAGCTGAACGTGAGCGTCCCGGAGCGAGCCGTGGTCGCGCCGCCGGGGCCCGGAGGGTGCGGGGACTACGCCACCAGCATCGCCCTCCAGCTCGCCCGGCCGGCCGGGCAGCCGCCCCGCCGGGTCGCCGAGGTGCTGCGGCCGTACCTCGTCGACGTCGACGGGATCACCGACGTCGTCCTGACCGGCCCCGGGTTCCTCAACATCAGCCTCCACGGCACCGCGCCGACCGACCTCGTCGAGGAGATCCTGCGGTGCGGGGCCCGGTACGGGCACGCCGACGGGACTGACAGGGCCAGCAGGGCTGGCAGGGCCGGCACGGCCGACAGCCGCATCGTGCCCCTGCACTGCCCCCACGACCTCCGTGCCGTCGTCGTCGCCGACGCCGCCGCGCGCATCCTGCGCTCCCAGGGCGCCCCGGTCCGCACCAGCTGTGTCGCCCCGCTCGAGCCCGAGTGGACCGCCATCCTCGGCGTACGCGTCGACGCGGCCGGCCCGGCGGTCGCGGCTCTGCCGGTGGACGTGCGGCCCGTCCCGGCCCCCGCCGACCCGCTGCCCCTCGGCCGTGACGCCGGCCGCTGGGCCCTGCTGCACCCCGCCGCCCACGACCGGCCCCGGATCGGCGACGAGCACCTCGTGCAGCGCGAGGGCAACCCCCTCTTCCGTGTGCGGTACGCCCATGCCCGCACCCGTGCCCTGACCCGCAACGCCGCGGATCTCCGCTTCGCCGCCGAGCCCGGCCCGGTGGCCGGCACGGCGCGGGACGTCCTCGCCGCCCTCGCCGACCACCCCCGGGTCCTCGCCGCCGCCGTGGCGCACCGCGCACCCGACCGGGTCGCCCGGCACCTCGTCACCGTCGCCGACGCCGCGCTGCCCCTCCTGCCGGCCGTGCTGCCCCGCGGTGGGGAGAAACCCTCGGCCGCCCACCGCGCCCGGCTGGCCCTCGCCGAAGCCGTCGGGGCGGTGCTGGCCGGCGGCCTGTCCCTCCTCGGTATCGACGCACCCGACCATCTCTGAGAGAGCGCAGTAGACGACATGAGCCGTTCCGCACACCCCGCCGGGCCCCGTCACGCCGACGTCCTTCCCGAGGGGCGCTCCGCGTCGAGCGCAGCCCCGCCCGCCGACCTCAACGCCCTCGACGCCAAGGTCTGGTCCCAGACCGTCGGCCGGGACGCGGACGGTGTCGTCACCGTCGGCGGGATCCCCGTCACGCGGCTCGCCGAGGAGTACGGCACCCCCGCCTACGTCCTCGACGAGGCCGACTTCCGGGCCCGGGCGCGGGCCTGGCGTACCGCCTTCGGCGCGGATGCCGACGTCTTCTACGCGGGCAAGGCCTTCCTGTCGCGCGCCGTCGTGCGGTGGCTGGACGAGGAGGGGCTGAACCTCGACGTGTGCTCGGGGGGTGAGCTGGCCACCGCGCTGTCCGCCGGGATGCCCGCCGACCGCATCGCCTTCCACGGCAACAACAAGTCGCCCGAGGAGATCGAGCGGGCCGTCCGCGCCGGCGTCGGGCGGATCGTGCTCGACTCCTTCCAGGAGATCGTGCGCGTCGCCCACATCGCCCAGTCGCAGGGCAAGCGGCAGCGGGTGCAGATCCGTATCACCGTGGGAGTCGAAGCCCACACGCACGAGTTCATCGCCACCGCCCACGAGGACCAGAAGTTCGGGATTCCGCTGGCCGGCGGGCAGGCGGCGGAAGCCGTGCGGCGGGCGCTCCAGCTCGACGGGCTCGAGGTCATCGGGATCCACTCGCACATCGGGTCGCAGATCTTCGACATGTCGGGGTTCGAGGTCGCCGCCCACCGGGTGGTCGGGCTGCTCAAGGACATCCGCGACGAGCACGGTGTCGAGCTGCCCGAGATCGACCTCGGCGGCGGACTCGGAATCGCGTACACCAGCGACGACGACCCCCGTGAGCCGCACGAGATCGCCAAGGCGCTGACCGAGATCGTCACGCGGGAGTGCGAGAGCGCCAGGCTGCGCACGCCCCGTATCTCCGTCGAGCCGGGACGTGCCATCGTCGGGCCCACCGCCTTCACGCTCTACGAGGTCGGCACCGTCAAGCCGCTCGACGGGCTGCGTACGTACGTCTCCGTCGACGGCGGCATGTCGGACAACATCCGCACCGCGCTGTACGACGCCGAGTACAGCGTCGCCCTCGTCTCCCGCACCTCCGACGCCGAGGCCATGCTCGTGCGGGTCGTCGGCAAGCACTGCGAGAGCGGGGACATCGTGGTCAAGGACGCCTTCCTGCCGGGCGACCTGGCACCCGGTGACCTCATCGCCGTACCGGCGACCGGGGCGTACTGCCGTTCCATGGCCAGCAACTACAACCACGTGCTGCGTCCGCCCGTGGTCGCCGTACGGGACGGCGAGGCGCGGGTCATCGTGCGGCGGGAGACCGAGGAGGACCTGCTGCGGCTCGACGTCGGGTGAGCAGCCGGGTGAGAACCGGCAGACGGACGGGCGGACGGGCGGACGTGCGGACGGACGGACGGGCGCGCAGGCGGACAGAGGACGAACCGGGCGGAAGATCTTCCGTCATCCGCCCGGCGAAAATGAAATAAACGTCTCACGATTCGGACGAAAGGCAGAAAGTCCCGTCCGGTGCGTGAGACTGGTCCAACCGTAGACGGTATGAGGAAACGAGGTCGGATGATGCGTACGCGTCCGCTGAAGGTGGCGCTGCTGGGCTGTGGAGTGGTCGGCTCAGAGGTGGCGCGCATCATGACGACGCACGCCGACGACCTCGCCGCCCGGATCGGGGCCCCGGTGGAGCTCGCGGGCGTGGCCGTACGGCGGCCCGACCGGGTGCGCGAGGGCATCGACCCCGCCCTCGTCACCACCGACGCCACCGCCCTGGTCAAACGCGGGGACATCGACGTCGTCGTCGAGGTCATCGGCGGGATCGAGCCCGCCCGGACCCTCATCACCACCGCCTTCGAGCACGGCGCGTCGGTCGTGTCCGCCAACAAGGCGCTCCTCGCGCAGGACGGCGCCACGCTGCACGCCGCGGCGGACGCGAACGGCAAGGACCTGTACTACGAGGCCGCCGTCGCCGGTGCCATCCCGCTGATCCGGCCGCTGCGCGAGTCCCTCGCCGGCGACAAGGTCAACCGGGTGCTCGGCATCGTCAACGGGACGACCAACTTCATCCTCGACGCCATGGACAGCACCGGCGCCGGGTACCAGGAGGCGCTCGACGAGGCCACCGCCCTCGGGTACGCGGAGGCCGACCCGACCGCCGACGTCGAGGGCTTCGACGCCGCCGCCAAGGCCGCCATCCTCGCCGGGATCGCCTTCCACACGCGCGTGCGCCTCGACGACGTCTACCGCGAGGGCATGACCGAGGTCACCGCCGCCGACTTCGCCTCCGCCAAGGAGATGGGCTGCACCATCAAGCTCCTCGCCATCTGCGAGCGGGCCGCGGACGGGGGGTCGGTCACCGCGCGCGTGCACCCCGCGATGATCCCGCTCAGCCATCCGCTGGCGAACGTGCGTGGCGCCTACAACGCCGTCTTCGTCGAGTCCGACGCGGCCGGTCAGCTCATGTTCTACGGGCCCGGCGCCGGCGGTTCGCCGACCGCGTCCGCCGTGCTCGGCGACCTCGTCGCCGTCTGCCGCAACCGGCTGGGCGGCGCCACCGGACCCGGCGAGTCCGCGTACGCGGCGCTTCCCGTCTCGCCGATGGGCGACGTCGTCACGCGCTACCACATCAGCCTCGACGTGGCCGACAAACCGGGCGTGCTCGCCCAGGTCGCGACCGTGTTCGCGGAGCACGGTGTCTCCATCGACACCGTGCGGCAGTCCGGCAAGGACGGCGAGGCATCCCTCGTCGTCGTCACCCACCGTGCGTCCGACGCCGCCCTCGGCGGTACGGTCGAGGCGCTGCGCAAGCTCGACACCGTGCGGGGTGTCGCCAGCATCATGCGGGTTGAAGGAGAGTAACCAGCAATGACCCACCAGTGGCGCGGAATCATCGAGGAGTACCGGGACAGGCTGCCCGTCTCCGACAGCACGCCCGTCGTGACGCTCCGCGAGGGCGGCACGCCGCTCGTGCCCGCGCAGGTGCTCTCCGAGCGCACGGGCTGCGAGGTCCACCTCAAGGTCGAGGGGGCGAACCCGACCGGGTCCTTCAAGGACCGCGGCATGACCATGGCCATCAGCAAGGCCAAGGAGGAGGGTGCGCAGGCCGTCATCTGCGCGTCCACCGGCAACACCTCCGCCTCCGCCGCCGCGTACGGCGTGCGGGCCGGGATGGTGTCCGCCGTCCTCGTGCCGCAGGGCAAGATCGCGCTCGGCAAGATGGGCCAGGCCCTCGTGCACGGCGCGAAGATCCTCCAGGTCGACGGCAACTTCGACGACTGCCTCACGCTCGCCCGCGCGCTCAGCGACAACTATCCCGTGGCGCTGGTCAATTCGGTCAACCCGGTGCGTATAGAGGGGCAGAAGACGGCCGCCTTCGAGATCGTGGACATGCTCGGCGACGCGCCCGACATCCACGTCCTGCCGGTGGGCAACGCGGGCAACATCACCGCGTACTGGAAGGGGTACAAGGAGTACGCCGCCGACAAGGTCAGCACGAAGGCGCCGCGCATGTGGGGGTTCCAGGCCTCCGGCAGCGCCCCGATCGTGCGCGGCGAGGTCGTCAAGGACCCGTCGACCATCGCCACCGCCATCCGCATCGGCAACCCCGCCTCGTGGGACTTCGCGCTCGCCGCGCGGGACGAGTCGGGCGGCGCCATCGACGAGGTGACGGACCGTGAGATCCTGCGCGCCTACCGGCTGTTGGCCTCGCAGGAGGGCGTCTTCGTGGAGCCCGCGTCCGCCGCGTCGGTCGCCGGTCTGCTGAAGGCCGCCGAGCAGGGCAAGGTCGACCCGGGGCAGCGGATCGTGTGCACCGTCACCGGCAACGGGCTGAAGGACCCGGACTGGGCCGTCGCCGGCGCCCCGCAGCCGGTCACCGTCCCGGTCGACGCGGCGACGGCGGCCGAGCGGCTCGGTCTGGTCTGAGGGACCCCGTCCCCGTCCCCGTCATCCCCGTCATCCGTCCCAGGGGTCCCGGGGTCCCGGGGTCCCGGGATCCTGTGGTCCCGTAGTCCCGTGATCCGGTGGTCCCGTGATCCGGTGGTCCCCGCGAAAACGCGCCCAGCGTACGGGGGCGTAAGCGACGTCCAGCCGGGCATGTCACTGACGGGGGGTGCACAGGGGGCTTACGACACGCATCGTGCGCCTCCTGTGCGCCCTATGTCGCCACAGAACCTTCCTTCGATAGGCTGTACCGAACCCGCCCGCCGCATATGCCGTGGTGCCGCGCCGTCTCCGCGGTCGGGAAGCGGCCGGGAGTCGTCGGGCAGGCGGTGGTCGGCCGTTGGGCAGGCAGCGGCGAGCCCGGGTTCCGTAAGTCATCGAATCTCATTCGACAGTCACGCAGCTCAAGGAGAGTCATCAAGCGATGGCCGGTCCAGCGTTCCGCGCCGCCGCCGTCCGGGTGCGCGTCCCCGCCACCAGCGCCAACCTCGGCCCGGGCTTCGACGCCCTCGGCCTCGCGCTGGGCTTGTACGACGACGTGGTCGTCCGGGTGGCCGACTCAGGGCTGCACATCGACATCGCGGGCGAGGGCAGCGAGACGCTGCCGCGCGACGAGAAGCACCTCCTCGTCCGCGCCCTGCGCACCGCCTTCGACCTCCTGGGCGGACAGCCGCGCGGCCTGGAGATCGTCTGCGCCAACCGCATCCCGCACGGCCGCGGCCTCGGCTCCTCCTCCGCCGCCATCTGCGCCGGCATCGTCGCGGCGCGCGCGGTGACCATAGGCGGCGAATCCCGCCTCGACGACGCCGCGCTGCTCGACCTCGCCACCGAGATCGAGGGCCACCCCGACAACGTGGCGGCCTGTCTGCTGGGCGGCTTCACCCTGTCCTGGATGGATTCCGGCGCCGCCCGGGCCATCAGGATGGAGCCCGCCGATTCCATCGTTCCGGTGGTTTTCGTGCCCGGAAAGCCGGTACTGACGGAGACCGCACGAGGTCTCCTCCCGCGCAGCGTCCCGCACGTCGACGCCGCCACCAACGCCGGCCGCGCCGCGCTGCTCGTCGAGGCGCTCACCAGGCGCCCCGAGCTGCTGCTGCCGGCCACCGAGGACCGCCTGCACCAGGAGTACCGCGCGCCGGCCATGCCGGAGAGCGCGGCGCTGGTGGAGCGGCTGCGCGGCGACGGCATCCCCGCGGTGATCTCGGGTGCCGGACCCACCGTGATGGCCCTGGCCGACGCCGACACGGCCGACAAGGTCGAGGCGCTGGCAGGTACGGACTGGGCGGCCAACCGGCTCAGCCTGGACCAGCAGGGCGCGAGCGTCCTGCCGCTGGCGCCCTCCAGCGACATTTAGAGGCATACGGTTGCCGGATTTCGAGAGGGGGAATATTTGTTGGATCCGGTAGTGTTAATCTCAAGTCTGCACCCGACCCCACCATGGCGAGGTGCCTCGTGTCCCCGTCCGGGACAGACATTCTTCCGGGAGCCCCCCAAGCCGCCTTGTGCCGTGGACGTCGTACGTGATCAGTACGGCCGACGCGGACACTGAGCGGCCCGCCGGGCACGCTTCGGAACCGGTGCGACCACGCCGCATGGCACAGACACTGGGTGCCACGGCTAGGGGAAGCGCCATCACCAGATATCTCTTCCGCCGTTCAGGCGGACCACCGCCCCGGCACGGTTCGCACAGCAAGGACCGAAGCCGGACAGCACAACCGGTCGCCGAGCCAGACAGGCCGACGTCCGCTCCAGGGAAGGACCCTTCGTGAGCGACACCACCGATCTGATGGGCGCACGTGTCGAGGAGACCGCTGCCGCGCCCTCCACGGACGCCTCCGCGCCTGCCACCGGTGCCGGCTCCCGGCGGCGCCGTGGTACCGGCCTCGAGGGCATGGTGCTGGCCGAGCTGCAGCAGGTCGCATCCGGCCTCGGCATCAGGGGCACCGCGCGTATGCGCAAGAGCCAGCTGATCGAGGTCATCAAGGAGGCGCAGGCCGCGGGCGGCGCCCCCGCCAAGGCCGCGCCCGCCGCGGCGGACGCCGCCGGCGAGACCAAGCCGAAGCGCCGCAGCACCTCCCGGGCCCGTACGGGTGACGAGGCCCCCGCCGAGAAGGCGGAGAAGGCCGGCCGGGCCGAGAAGAAGGCGGACAAGGCGGCCGCCGACAAGGCAGCCGCCCAGCAGCAGATCGACATCCCCGGCCAGCCGACCCCCAAGGTCTCGCCGACGGCCGACAAGGCCACCGACGACGCCCCCTCCGAGCGCCGTCGCCGCCGGGCCACCGCCGACGCGGGCAGCCCGTCCGCCGCCACCGAGACGGTGGCCGTCGAGACGAAGAGCGAGCCGAAGACCGAGCCCTCCGGCCAGCAGCAGGGCCAGGGCGACGCCCGCCTCGACGGTGAGGGCGGCGAAGGCCGCCGTCGCGACCGCCGTGACCGCGGCGACCGCGACCGTGACCGTGGTGACCGCGACCGCGGCGACCGCGGACGCGACCGCGACCGCCGGGGCAAGGGCGACGACCAGCAGAACCAGGGCGGCGGCCAGCAGCGCCGGCAGCAGGGCGGCGGCCAGGACCGCCAGCAGCAGGACGACGACGACTTCGACGGCGGACGCCGCGGCCGCCGTGGCCGCTACCGGGACCGCCGGGGCCGCCGCGGACGCGACGAGATCCAGGAGCCCCAGGTCAACGAGGACGACGTCCTCATCCCGGTGGCCGGCATCCTCGACATCCTCGACAACTACGCGTTCATCCGGACCTCCGGCTACCTGCCCGGCCCCAACGACGTGTACGTCTCCCTCGCCCAGGTCCGCAAGAACGGCCTGCGCAAGGGCGACCACCTCACCGGTGCCGTGCGCCAGCCCAAGGAGGGCGAGCGCCGCGAGAAGTTCAACGCGCTGGTGCGCCTGGACTCCGTCAACGGCATGGCGCCCGAACACGGCCGCGGGCGGCCGGAGTTCAACAAGCTGACGCCGCTCTACCCGCAGGACCGCCTCCGTCTGGAGACGGACCCCGGCGTCCTCACCACCCGCATCATCGACCTCGTCGCGCCCATCGGCAAGGGACAGCGCGGTCTGATCGTGGCCCCGCCGAAGACCGGCAAGACCATGATCATGCAGGCGATCGCCAACGCGATCACGCACAACAACCCCGAGTGCCACCTGATGGTCGTCCTGGTCGACGAGCGTCCGGAAGAGGTCACCGACATGCAGCGGTCGGTGAAGGGCGAGGTCATCTCCTCGACCTTCGACCGCCCGGCCGAGGACCACACCACGGTCGCCGAGCTCGCCATCGAGCGCGCCAAGCGCCTCGTGGAGCTGGGTCACGACGTGGTCGTCCTGCTCGACTCGATCACCCGTCTGGGCCGCGCGTACAACCTCGCCGCCCCGGCCTCCGGCCGCATCCTGTCCGGTGGTGTCGACTCGACCGCCCTGTACCCGCCGAAGCGCTTCTTCGGTGCGGCCCGCAACATCGAGGACGGCGGCTCGCTGACCATCCTCGCCACCGCACTGGTGGACACCGGGTCCCGCATGGACGAGGTCATCTTCGAGGAGTTCAAGGGCACCGGCAACGCCGAGCTCAAGCTCGACCGGAAGCTCGCCGACAAGCGCATCTTCCCGGCGGTGGACGTCGACGCGTCCGGCACCCGCAAGGAGGAGATCCTGCTCGGCAGCGAGGAGCTCGCCGTCACCTGGAAGCTGCGCCGGGTGCTGCACGCCCTCGACCAGCAGCAGGCGATCGAGCTGCTCCTCGACAAGATGAAGCAGACCAAGTCGAACGGCGAGTTCCTGATGCAGATCCAGAAGACGACCCCGACGCCGGGCAACGGCGACTGAGGGCCGGACTCCCGGCACGCATCGACGAAAGGGCCGCTCCCGCACCGGGAGCGGCCCTTCCGCGTCCGCCCGCCCACTCCACCCGCACACCGGCCGTTGCCGAAACGAGACCTTTGCCACACGCAACGTCACTGCGCTGATGACGGCCGTCAGCGGACACCCGGAGCAAAAGCGCAGGTGAAGGCCATGCGCGCGCGGCCCCCGCACAGCGCCCGGACGCGACTCGAACACACTCCGTACCCGTTCCGTGTCCGCTCCGTGCCCGCTGCGCACCGGGAGCCCACAGGGCGCTGTGCAACCCTGTGCCGGGTTTCTCCGTCCCTCCACGGAGGGACGATGGTGAGGTACCGGCCATATCGCCGGCGCCGGCCGGCCCGACCCCGAGCCCAGGGGGTAACCGACCGTACGAGAGCCGAGGAGCACATGTCCGCCGAGAGCACGCCGGATCCCGCCATACCCGGGAAGGCTTCCGGGTCCCGCCACCGGGGCAAGGGCCGCCGCCGCAGACCGCGCAGCGGGCGGCGCAAGGCCCTGCTGGTCGCGGCCTGGACCGCCGCGGGCGTCGTCGTCCTGGGCGGCACCGGCGCCGGGGTGCTGTTCTTCAAGCTCAACGGCAACCTCCAGAGCGTCGACATCGACCAGGTCCTCGGCACCGACCGGCCCGAGAAGGCCGGCAACGGCTCCGAGAACATCCTCGTCCTCGGCTCCGACACCCGCGCCGACGGCAACAAGGAGCTCGGCGGCGGCACCGACGACGGCACCGCCCGCTCCGACACGGCGATGGTCGTGCACGTCCACAAGGGCCACAAGAAGGCCAGCGTGGTCTCCATCCCGCGCGACACCCTCGTCGACCGCCCCGCGTGCACCGACACCGACGGCAATGAGCACCCCGCCGCCGAGGAGGTGATGTTCAACTCCGCCTACTCCACCGGCGGCGCCGCCTGTGCCGTGAAGACCGTGGAGTCGATCAGCGGTCTGCGCATGGACCACTACCTGGAGGTCGACTTCAGCGGCTTCCAGCAGCTCGTCGACGACCTCGGCGGCGTCGAGGTCACCACCACCGAGGCCATCAAGGACCCCGACAGCCACCTCGACCTGCCCGCCGGCACCCACACGCTGACCGGTGAGCAGGCCCTCGGCCTGGTCCGCACCCGGCACGGCGTCGGCGACGGCTCCGACCTCGGCCGCATCCAGCTCCAGCAGGCCTTCGTCAAGGCCCTGGCCGACCGGGTCAAGGACATCGGCCTGCTCGGCAACCCCAAGAAGCTGTACGACATCGCCGACACCGCCACCAAGACGCTGACCACCGACTCCGACCTGGGCTCGGTGAACTCCCTGATGTCCTTCGCGAGCGGCCTCAAGGGCATCGACGCCTCGAACATGAACATGGTCACGATGCCGGTCGTCTACGACCCCGCGGACGCCAACCGCGTCCTGGTGGAGAAGACCAAGGCCGAGCAGGTGTGGACCGCCCTCAAGAACGACAGGCCGGTCCCGGCGGCGGCGACGCGGGGCACGGCGTCGGGCGGCGCCGAGGGCGTGGTGAACAGCGCCCCGTAGGGGCGTCGGCAGGCCCGGGGAATAGACGGCCGCGGCCCCCGGTTTTGGGAGAGGACGCCAGTCCTGGCAGACTGGTACGTCGGCCCCGGTTCACGCCCCCGCAGCCCGCGGCGGCGACCCGGCGCCCTCCCGGAACAGTAGGAGACACCTTGAAGCGCGACATCCACCCCGAGTACGTCGAGACGCAGGTCAGCTGCACCTGTGGCGCGTCGTTCACCACCCGCAGCACCATCGAGTCCGGCACCATCCGGGCCGAGGTCTGCTCCGAGTGCCACCCGTTCTACACGGGCAAGCAGAAGATCCTCGACACCGGTGGCCGTGTGGCCCGCTTCGAGGCCCGCTTCGGCAAGGCTGCCGCCGGCTCCAAGAAGTAGCGAGCCTCCAACCGCCGGTCCACGGCCGCGCCCCCAGCCGGGGGAGCGCCGGGACCGGCGTTTTTGGTCGCCCGTCTTCCCCTTCCCAAGCAGTAGCAGGAGCCCAAGATGTTCGAGGCCGTCGAGGAACTCGTCGCCGAGCACGCCGACCTGGAGAAGAAGCTCGCCGACCCGTCGGTCCACTCCGACCAGGCCAACGCGCGCAAGCTGAACAAGCGGTACGCCGAGCTCACCCCGATCGTCGCCACGTTCCGCTCCTGGAAGCAGACCGGCGACGACATGGAGACCGCGCGCGAGCTGGCCGCGGACGACCCGGACTTCGCCGCCGAGGTCAAGGAGCTGGACAAGCAGCGCGAGGAGCTCACCGAGAAGCTCCGCCTCCTGCTCGTCCCGCGCGACCCCAGCGACGACAAGGACGTCATCCTGGAGATCAAGGCGGGCGCGGGCGGCGACGAGTCGGCGCTCTTCGCCGGCGACCTGCTGCGCATGTACCTGCGCTACGCCGAGCGGGTCGGCTGGAAGACCGAGATCATCGACGCCACCGAGTCCGAGCTGGGCGGCTACAAGGACGTCCAGGTCGCCGTGAAGACCAAGGGCGGCCAGGGCGCCACCGAGCCCGGACAGGGCGTCTGGGCGCGGCTGAAGTACGAGGGCGGGGTGCACCGCGTGCAGCGGGTGCCCGCGACCGAGTCCCAGGGCCGTATCCACACCTCCGCGGCCGGTGTGCTCGTCACGCCCGAGGCCGAGGAGATCGACGTCGAGATCAACCCCAACGACCTCCGCATCGACGTCTACCGGTCCTCCGGCCCCGGCGGCCAGTCCGTCAACACCACCGACTCCGCCGTGCGCATCACGCACATTCCGACCGGAGTCGTCGCCTCCTGCCAGAACGAGAAGAGCCAGCTGCAGAACAAGGAGCAGGCGATGCGTATCCTGCGCTCGAGGCTGCTCGCGGCGGCGCAGGAGGAGGCGGAGAAGGAGGCCGCGGACGCCCGCCGCAGCCAGGTCCGCACCGTCGACCGCTCCGAGAAGATCCGTACGTACAACTTCCCGGAGAACCGCATCTCGGACCACCGCGTCGGCTTCAAGGCGTACAACCTGGACCAGGTCCTGGACGGCGACATCGACCCGGTGATCCAGGCCTGCGTCGACGCGGACTCGGCGGCCAAGCTCGCCGCCGCGTAGGCACCGCCGCACCACCCGCACCGGACCACAGCTCAGCCCCCGGAGGACCAGCGTGAACCTGCTGCTCGCGGAGGTGGCCCAGGCCACCCAGCGGCTGGCCGACGCCGGCGTGCCCTCGCCGCGCACCGACGCCGAGGAGCTCGCCGCCCATCTGCACGGCGTCAAGCGGGGCGAGCTGCACACCGTGCCGGACGCGGACTTCGACGCCCGGTACTGGGAGGTGATCGCCCGCCGCGAGGCGCGCGAACCGCTCCAGCACATCACCGGACGCGCCTACTTCCGCTACCTGGAGCTCCAGGTAGGCCCCGGCGTCTTCGTGCCCCGCCCCGAGACCGAGTCCGTCGTCGGCTGGGCCATAGACGCCGTACGCGCCATGGACGTCGTCGAGCCGTGCATCGTCGACCTGTGCACCGGCTCGGGCGCCATCGCGCTCGCGCTCGCCCAGGAGGTGCCCCGCTCGCGGGTGTACGCCGTGGAGCTGTCCGAGGACGCCCTGGTGTGGACGCGGAAGAACATGGAGGGGTCCAGGGTCGAACTGCGCCAGGGCGACGCCCTGACGGCCTTCCCGGACCTCGACGGCCAGGTCGACCTGGTGGTCTCCAACCCGCCGTACATCCCGCTCACCGAGTGGGAGTACGTCGCCCCCGAGGCCCGCGACCACGATCCCGAGCTGGCCCTGTTCTCCGGCGAGGACGGCCTCGACCTCATCCGCGGCCTGGAACGCACCGCGCACCGCCTGCTACGCCCCGGCGGAGTGGTCGTCGTCGAGCACGCCGACACCCAGGGCGGCCAGGTGCCGTGGATCTTCACCGAGGAGCGGGGCTGGGCCGACGCGGCCGACCACCCCGACCTCAACAACCGCCCGCGGTTCGCGACCGCCCGCAAGGCGCTGCCGTGACCGTCCCCCTGACTTCAACCCCGCAGTACGTGTACGAGGAGGCCCGCTAATGGCACGGCGATACGACACCAACGACGCGACCGACCGTGTGACCGGTCTGCGCGAGGCCGCGTCCGCCGTCCGCCGTGGCGAGCTCGTGGTGCTGCCGACGGACACCGTGTACGGCATCGGAGCCGACGCCTTCACCGGGGAGGCCGTAGCCGACCTGCTGGACGCCAAGGGCCGGGGACGCAACATGCCCACCCCCGTCCTCATCGGCTCGCCGAACACCCTGCACGGCCTGGTCACCGACTTCTCCGAGCTGGCCTGGGAGCTGGTCGACGCCTTCTGGCCGGGCGCGCTGACGCTCGTCGCCAAGCACCAGCCGTCCCTCCAGTGGGACCTCGGCGACACCCGCGGCACGGTCGCCGTCCGCATGCCGCTGCACCCCGTCGCCATCGAGCTGCTCACCGAGGTCGGCCCCATGGCCGTCTCCTCCGCCAACCTCACCGGCCACCCGGCGCCCGAGGACTGCGACGCCGCCCAGCAGATGCTCGGCGACTCCGTCTCCGTCTACCTCGACGGCGGCCCCACCCCCGGCAACGTCCCGTCGTCCATCGTCGACGTCACCCGCGAGGTGCCCGTGCTGCTGCGTGCGGGCGCGTTGTCGGCGGAGGAGCTGCGCAAGGTGGTACCCGACCTCGAGGTGGCGAATTGACGGCCCCTGAGACGGGGCGTGGCATAGGCGACGGGGAACGCGCCGCGGAGATCACGACGACGTTCGGCTTCCCGCGCGACAGCTTCCGCATCCTCCACGTCAGCACCGGCAACGTCTGCCGCTCGCCCATCACCGAGCGGCTGACCCGGCATTTCGTGACGGAGCGGCTCGGCGTGCTGGGCGGCGGACTCATCGTGGAGAGCGCGGGCACCTGGGGCCACGAGGGCGCGCCCATGGAGTCGAACGCGGAGACGGTCCTCGCGGACTTCGGCGCGGACGCGGCCGGCTTCACCGGGCGCGAGCTGCTCGACGAGCACGTCATCCGCGCGGACCTCGTGCTGACCGCGACCCGGGACCACCGGGCGCAGGTCATCTCCATGGGGCACTCGGCCGGCCTGCGCACCTTCACCCTCAAGGAGTTCACCCGCCTGGTGAACGCCATCGACCCGGCGACGCTGCCGCCCCTCGAGGACGGGGTGGTCGCCCGTGCGCGCGCCCTGGTCCGCGCCGCCGCCGCGCTGCGCGGCTGGCTGCTGGCCCCCACGGTGGAGGCGGACGAGGTGTACGACCCGTACGGGGCGCCGCTGCCGTTCTTCCGGTCGATCGGGGACGAGATACACCAGGCGCTGGATCCGGTGGTGACGGCGCTGACGGGGGTCGCGGCGCGGACGTAGCCGGGACGCCCCGCGACGCCGGGCGGCTTCGGTCCTCCGGGCCTACATTGGTCGTACGTCACCGTCGACGCACGCCCGGAGCGCACCATGTCGGTCACCCGCGACCTCATCGAGGCCGATGACAGCATGCTCGGGGTCCTGCTGCGCCAGGACCCCGAACTGGCGGAGATCCTGCTCGCCGAACGCCGCCGGCAGTCGACGACGCTCCAGCTGATCGCCGCCGAGAACTTCACGTCCCCCGCCGTGCTCGCCGCCCTCGGCTCCCCGCTGGCCAACAAGTACGCCGAGGGCTACCCGGGCGCCCGGCACCACGGCGGCTGCGAGATCGTCGACGTCGCCGAGCGGCTCGCCGTGGAGCGGGCCCGGGACCTCTTCGGCGCCGAGCACGCCAACGTGCAGTCCCACTCCGGCTCCTCCGCCGTCCTGGCCGCCTACGCGGCGCTGCTGCGCCCCGGCGACACCGTCCTCGCCCTCGGCCTGCCCTACGGCGGACACCTCACGCACGGCTCGCCCGCGAACTTCTCCGGCCGCTGGTTCGACTTCGTCGGCTACGGCGTGGACGCGGAGACCGGACTCGTCGACTACGACCAGGTGCGCACCCTGGCCCGCACGCACCGGCCGAAGGCGATCGTGTGCGGTTCCATCGCCTATCCCCGCCACCTCGACTACGCCTTCTTCCGCGACGTCGCCGACGAGGTGGGCGCCTACCTCGTCGCGGACGCCGCGCACCCGATCGGGCTGGTCGCCGGGGGAGCGGCGCCCAGCCCGGTGCCGTACGCCGACATCGTGTGCGCCACCACGCACAAGGTGCTGCGCGGCCCGCGCGGCGGCATGATCCTGTGCGGTGGCGAACTGGCCGAGCGGGTGGACCGGGCCGTCTTCCCGTTCACCCAGGGCGGTGCGCAGATGCACACCATCGCCGCCAAGGCGGTCGCGTTCGGCGAGGCGGCGACCCCCGCGTACGCCGCGTACGCCCATCAGGTGATCGCCAACGCCCGGGCGCTGGCGGCGCACCTGGCCGCCGAGGGCCTGGTCGTCACCACCGGCGGCACCGACACCCACCTGATCACCGCCGACCCCGCCCCGCTCGGTGTCGACGGGAAGACCGCGCGGGGCCGGCTCGCGGCGGCCGGGATCGTCCTGGACTGCTGCGCGCTGCCGCACGGCGACGCCCGCGGGCTGCGGCTGGGCACGGCGGCCGTGACCACGCAGGGCATGGGGGAGCGGGAGATGCGGGCGGTGGCCACGCTGCTCGCGGAGGTACTGCGGGGCGGGGCGGACGCCGCCGCGGCACGGAACGACGTACGGGATCTGGTCACGGAATTCCCGCCCTACCCGGAGTGAGTCAGGGTAGGCGCACACGTGTGCACAGCCACACGTGCAACCATCGTCGATACCCGGAAGTCCTCAACCGTATGCGCGCATCGCTAGGGTGTGGGGTCGAGGATGGCCAGCGAGACCTGTGGGGAAGCCTGTGCGTGAATACCTGCTGACGCTCTGCATCACGGCCGCGGTGACGTATCTGCTCACAGGGCCGGTACGGAAGTTCGCGATCGTGGCGGGGGCGATGCCGGAGATCCGGGCCCGTGACGTGCACCGGGAACCCACTCCGCGGCTCGGCGGGATCGCGATGTTCTTCGGACTCTGCGCGGGCCTGCTGGTCGCCGACCACCTCACCAACCTCAGTGAGGTCTTCGAGAACTCCAACGAACCCCGGGCCCTGCTGTCCGGAGCCGCCCTGATCTGGCTGATCGGCGTCCTGGACGACAAGTTCGAGATCGACGCCCTGATCAAGCTGGGCGGTCAGATGATCGCCGCCGGCGTGATGGTGGTGCAGGGTCTGACCATCCTGTGGATTCCGGTGCCCTGGGTCGGCACGGTGGCGCTCACCCAGTGGCAGGGCACCCTGCTGACGGTGGCGCTGGTCGTCATCACCATCAACGCGGTCAACTTCGTGGACGGCCTGGACGGTCTCGCGGCCGGCATGGTGTGCATCGCGGCGACGGCGTTCTTCATGTACGCCTACCGGATCTGGTACTCGTACGGCATCGAGGCCGCGGCGCCCGCGTCGCTCTTCGCGGCCATCCTCATGGGCATGTGCCTGGGCTTCCTGCCGCACAACATGCACCCCGCCCGGATCTTCATGGGGGACTCCGGCTCGATGCTGATCGGGCTCGTCCTGGCGGCCGGCGCGATCTCGGTCACCGGCCAGGTCGACCCGGACCTGATGAACCTGTTCTCCGGTTCCGAGCGCGCCTCGGTGCACCAGATGGTGCCGGTCTACATCCCGTTGGTGATGCCGCTGACCATCATCGCCATCCCGGCCGCCGACCTGATCCTGGCGATCGTGAGGCGCACCTGGCGCGGCCAGTCGCCGTTCGCCGCGGACCGGGGGCACCTGCACCACCGGCTGCTGGAGATCGGCCACTCGCACAGCCGCGCGGTGCTGATCATGTACTTCTTCTCGGCGCTGATCGCCTTCGGCGCGCTCGCCTACTCCGTGAACGCCGCGTCGATGTGGATCGTGCTGAGCGTCGTCTTCCTCAGCGCGATCGGCCTGGTCCTGCTCCTGACGCCGCGCTTCACCCCCCGTGCCCCCCGCTGGGCCGAGCGCTTCGTGCCTCCCCGCTACCGCCGCCGCAAGGCGGCCGTCGCCGCGGTGGAGCCCGCCGTGGTCGTGGACGAGGGCGAGGGTGGGACCGATCAGGGCGCGAGTGACGAGGTCACGGCCGACGAGGCCACGACCGGCGACCGTGTTCCGGTCCCGGCGGGGGTCTCGGGCGTCAACGGGGCCACCGCCGTCGGCCCCCGTTCGCGCACAAGGTAAGAATCTGACTAGAGCATTGCCAACCCATGGGGAAGCGAATCGCCGCAATACCAGATAAAGCGGCGCTGTACTTGCACAAACGCGCACCGTCACTCTCATGTGTGACGGCCAGCACACCCTCAGGTAAAGACCTCATCAAATAGTTTGTGATACCGTTCACGAGAACCCCGGATGGAGCCGAAGGGCCGCAGTGCGACGGCCCATTGGTGAGAGTTCTGCACTCGACCCGGGGGACTACGCTCGTCCATGACGACACCCCCTGCCCCCTGAAAGCGGAGCTGCCGCCATGCCCTCCAACGACGTCCGGATCCTGGTCCAGGCTGCCGTGCCCACCGCTGTCGTCGGTGCGGTCGCAGTCGCGATCGGCGGTGCCGTCGAAGGGGGCAAGGGTGCGGTCGGGGCGGTCGTCGGAGCGGTCGTCGTGATCCTTTTCATGGGCGCGGGACTGTACGTCCTCCAGTGGACCGCGAAGTCGTTGCCGACGCTGTTCCAGGCAATGGCGCTGATGATGTACATGGCGCAAATTGCGCTGATGTTCATCTTCATCGTGCTCTTCAGGGACACGACGCTGTTCCATCCCAAGGTCTTCGCTCTCTCGTTGCTCGCCGGCACTCTCACCTGGGTCGCCGCGCAGGCGCGCGCCCAGATGAAGGCCAAAATCCTTTACGTGGAGCCCGAGTCGACGACGGGCGAGAAGAAGGAAACCCCGGGGCGTCCGTCGTGAGACGTAGGGGCGGGATAAAGGCGCATGAGAGACCCTGCTATCGTCCGGTGCCAACTGCGGCATCGCGGGCGCGGGCATCCCAGCTGACGCCTGCCACATCGCGAGGCGAGATGCCCCCCGGCCGCCCCCATACCCGTAACACCAGTCCCGTGCCGATCCGCGGCCCCGTGCCGCGCCGACACCACGAGGTTGCCGAATCCATGCGCCACGCTGAAGGAGCCCGCGGTGAGTGCTGACCAGACACAGGTGCTCGCCTTCGAGACCGACTGCCACATCTTCGACGGCTGTGGCTTCCCGTCTCCCGGGCTGCACTCGTTCCTGTTCGAGCCCATGTGGGGCGACGGCGACAGCAACGTGTACTTCAACAAGACGATGCTGCTGGCGCTGCTCGGCTCGATCATCATCGTCGGCTTCTTCTGGGCGGCGTTCCGCCGGCCCCAGGTCGTCCCCGGCAAGCTCCAGATGGTCGCCGAAACCGGCTACGACTTCATCCGCCGCGGTGTCGTCTACGAGACGATGGGCAAGCGCGAGGGCGAGAAGTACGTCCCGTTCGTCGTCGCCCTGTTCTTCTTCATCTGGATGATGAACCTCTGGTCGATCATCCCGCTCGCCCAGTTCCCGGTGACGTCGATCATCGCGTACCCGATGGTGCTCGCCCTGCTCGTCTACGTCGTCTGGGTCTCACTGACCTTCAGGAAGCACGGCTTCGTCGGCGCCCTGAAGAACTTCACCGGCTACGACAAGTCGCTCGGTGGGGCCCTGCCGGTCGTCATGCTGATCGAGGCCTTCTCGAACCTGCTCGTGAGGCCCTTCACCCACGCCGTGCGACTCTTCGCGAACATGTTCGCGGGACACATCCTGCTGGTGCTGTTCACCATCGCCAGCTGGTACCTGCTGAACGGGATCGGGATCGCCTACGCCGGCGTCTCGTTCGTGATGGTCATCGTGATGACCGCCTTCGAGCTCTTCATCCAGGCCCTGCAGGCATACGTCTTCGTCCTGCTGACCGTTACCTACATCCAGGGCGCGCTCGCCGAGCACCACTGAGCGTCCCGCCCCGCCCCCAGTCGTCCGGTGGCCCACCCCCACCGGCCCGTGAAGAAAAGGAAGAACTGGCATGTCCCAGCTTGCTGCCGTCAGCGGTTCGATCGCTTCCATCGGTTACGGCATCGCCGCCTTCGGCCCCGGCATCGGCGTCGGCATCATCTTCGGTAAGGGCACCGAAGCCATCGCCCGTCAGCCCGAGGCCGCCGGCCTGATCCGCGCCAACCAGATCCTCGGCTTCGCCTTCTGTGAGGCGCTCGCCCTGATCGGCCTGGTCATGCCGTTCGTCTACGGCACGTGATCATCTGATCCGCGACCGGCTCACTAGACGAAAGGCACTCTGATATGAGCCCACTGCTTCATATCGCGGCCGAGGAGGCGCAGAACCCCCTCGTCCCGCCGATTCCCGAGCTCGTCATCGGCCTGCTCGCCTTCGTCATCGTCTTCGGCTTCCTCGCCAAGAAGCTCCTCCCGAACATCAACAAGGTTCTGGAGCAGCGTCGCGAGGCGATCGAGGGCGGGATCGAGAAGGCCGAGGCCGCTCAGACCGAGGCCCAGAGCGTGCTGGAGCAGTACAAGGCTCAGCTCGCCGAGGCCCGGCACGAGGCCGCGCGTCTGCGCCAGGAGGCGCAGGAGCAGGGCGCCGTGCTCATCGCCGAGATGCGCGCGGAAGGCCAGCGGCAGCGTGAGGAGATCATCGCCGCCGGACACACGCAGGTCGAGGCCGACCGCAAGGCCGCCTCGCAGGCGCTGCGCCAGGACGTGGGCAAGCTCGCCACCGACCTGGCCGGCAAGCTCGTCGGCGAGTCCCTCGAGGACCACGCCCGGCAGAGCCGTGTGATCGACCGCTTCCTCGACCAGCTCGAGGAGAAGGCCGAGGCCGGACGATGAACGGAGCGAGCCGCGAGGCCCTGGCAGCCGCACGCGAGCGGCTCGACGCGCTGACGGACTCCACGTCCGTGGACGCCGCGCAGCTCGCCGACGAGCTGGCCGCCGTCACCGCGCTGCTCGACCGCGAGGTCAGCCTGCGGCGGGTCCTCACCGACCCGGCGCAGGCCGCCGACGCCAAGGCCGAACTGGCCGGGCGCATCTTCGGCGGTCAGGTCGGCGGTCCGGCCGCCGACCTGGTGGCCGGTACGGTGCGCTCCCGCTGGTCGCAGTCGCGCGACCTGGTGGACGCGCTGGAGGAGCTGGCCGCCATGGCCGACTTCACCGCGGCCCAGAAGGCGGGCACGCTCGACGACGTCGAGGACGAGCTGTTCCGGTTCGGCCGGATCGTCTCGTCCGACACGGGGCTGCGCTCCGCGCTGACCGACCGCGCGGCGAGCGCCTCGGCCAAGAGCGAGCTGCTGCACAGCCTGCTCGGCGGCCGGGCCAAGGCCACGACCGAGCGTCTGGTGACGCGGCTTGTGACCGCGCCCCGGGGACGTAGCCTGGAGACGGGAATCGAATCCCTGTCCAAGCTCGCCGCCGAGCGTCGCGAGCGCACGGTCGCCGTCGTCACCTCGGCGGTCCCGCTGAGCGACACGCAGAAGCGGCGCCTCGGTGCCGCGCTGGCGCGGCTGTACGGCCGGGCGATGCACCTCAACCTCGACGTGGACCCCGAGGTCCTCGGCGGAATCCGGGTGCGGGTCGGCGACGAGATCATCAACGGCTCGCTCGCGGACCGGCTCGAAGACGCCGCCCGCCGCATGGCGAGCTAGCACCAACCGCATACGTAGGACTACGGCCCGGGTTGGGCCGTGCAGAGGATTCACCTCTTTCAGGGGGGAGTCCCCATCCCCCCAAAGTGAAACTTCGGGCCCAACAAGGAGAGCAGGGAACTCAGATGGCGGAGCTCACGATCCGGCCGGAGGAGATCCGGGACGCACTGGAGAACTTCGTCCAGTCGTACAAGCCGGACGCGGCCTCGCGCGAGGAGGTCGGTACGGTCAGCCTTGCCGGCGACGGCATCGCGAAGGTCGAGGGTCTTCCGTCGGCCATGGCCAACGAACTGCTGAAGTTCGAGGACGGCACCCTCGGTCTCGCCCTCAACCTCGAGGAGCGCGAGATCGGTTGCGTCGTCCTCGGTGAGTTCAGCGGTATCGAGGAGGGCCAGCCGGTCACCCGCACCGGCGAGGTCCTGTCGGTCGCCGTGGGCGAGGGCTACCTCGGCCGCGTGGTCGACCCCCTCGGCAACCCGATCGACGGCCTCGGCGAGATCGAGACGTCCGGTCGTCGTGCGCTGGAACTGCAGGCCCCCACGGTCATGCAGCGCAAGTCGGTGCACGAGCCGATGGAGACGGGCTACAAGGCCGTCGACGCCATGACCCCGATCGGCCGTGGTCAGCGGCAGCTGATCATCGGCGACCGCCAGACCGGCAAGACCGCGCTGGCCGTCGACACGATCATCAACCAGCGTGACAACTGGCGCACCGGCGACCCGAGCAAGCAGGTTCGCTGCATCTACGTCGCCATCGGTCAGAAGGGCTCGACCATCGCGTCGGTCCGCGGCGCGCTCGAGGAGAACGGCGCGCTGGAGTACACGACCATCGTGGCCGCCCCGGCGTCCGACCCGGCCGGCTTCAAGTACCTGGCGCCGTACACCGGCTCGGCCATCGGCCAGCAGTGGATGTACGAGGGCAAGCACGTCCTGATCATCTTCGACGACCTGTCGAAGCAGGCCGACGCCTACCGCGCCGTGTCGCTGCTGCTGCGCCGCCCGCCGGGCCGCGAGGCCTACCCGGGTGACGTCTTCTACCTGCACTCCCGTCTGCTGGAGCGCTGCGCGAAGCTCTCCGACGCCGAGGGCGCCGGTTCGATGACGGGTCTGCCGATCGTCGAGACCAAGGCCAACGACGTCTCGGCGTTCATCCCGACCAACGTCATCTCCATCACCGACGGCCAGTGCTTCCTGGAGTCGGACCTGTTCAACGCCGGTCAGCGCCCCGCGCTGAACGTGGGTATCTCCGTCTCCCGAGTCGGTGGCTCCGCCCAGCACAAGGCGATGAAGCAGGTCTCCGGCCGACTGCGCGTGGACCTCGCCCAGTTCCGTGAGCTGGAGGCGTTCGCCGCCTTCGGTTCCGACCTGGACGCCGCGTCGAAGTCGCAGCTGGAGCGCGGTCAGCGCATGGTCGAGCTGCTGAAGCAGGACCAGTACCAGCCGATGTCCACCGAGGACCAGGTCGTCTCCGTCTGGGCCGGCACCACCGGCAAGATGGACGAGGTGCCGGTCGCCGACATCCGCCGCTTCGAGAAGGAGCTCCTCGAGTACCTGCACCGCCAGGAGCAGGGCCTCATGACCTCCATCCGCGAGGGCGGCAAGATGTCCGACGACACCCTGCAGGCCATCGCCGAGGCGATCGCGGCGTTCAAGAAGCAGTTCGAGACGAGCGACGGCAAGCTGCTCGGCGAGGACGCCCCGTCCGCCGCCAAGTGACGTAAGGAAGGGACCTGACTCATGGGAGCCCAGCTCCGGGTCTACAAGCGTCGCATCCGATCCGTCACCGCGACCAAGAAGATCACCAAGGCGATGGAGATGATCGCCGCCTCGCGCGTCGTCAAGGCGCAGCGCAAGGTGGCGGCCTCCACGCCGTACGCGCAGGAACTGACCCGCGCGGTCACGGCGGTCGGGACCGGTTCGGACACCAAGCACCCGCTGACCACGGAGGCGGACAAGCCGACCCGTGCGGCGGTCCTCCTCCTCACGAGCGACCGTGGCCTGGCCGGCGCCTTCAACTCCAACGCCATCAAGGCGGCGGAGCAGCTGACCGAGCGCCTCGAGCGCGACGGCCGGCAGGTCGACACGTACATCGTCGGCCGGCGTGGTCTCGCCCACTACAACTTCCGTGAGCGCAAGGTCACGGAGTCGTTCACGGGCTTCACCGACGAGCCCACCTACGCGGACGCCAAGAAGGTCGCGGCACCGCTGATCGAGGCCATCGAGAAGGAGACGGCGGAGGGCGGCGTGGACGAGATCCACGTGGTCTACACCGAGTTCGTCTCGATGATGACGCAGACGGCGGTCGACTCCCGGCTGCTGCCCCTGCGCCTCGAAGAGGTGGCTCAGGAGTCGGCGACGAAGGACGAGGTCCTTCCGCTGTACGACTTCGAGCCGTCGGCGGAGGACGTCCTCGACGCCCTGCTGCCGCGCTACGTCGAGAGCCGCATCTACAACGCTCTGCTGCAGTCGGCCGCTTCCAAGCACGCCGCCACGCGGCGCGCGATGAAGTCGGCCACCGACAACGCGGGCGAGCTGATCAACACGCTCTCCCGTCTTGCCAACGCGGCCCGCCAGGCCGAAATCACCCAGGAAATCAGCGAGATCGTCGGTGGCGCGAGCGCCCTGGCCGACGCGACCGCGGGGAGTGACAACTAATGACCACCACTGTTGAGCCGACCGCTGCGTCGGGCGTGGCCACCGGCCGCGTCGCGCGGGTCATCGGCCCGGTCGTCGACGTGGAGTTCCCCGTCGACGCGATGCCGGAGATCTACAACGCCCTCCACGTCGAGGTCGCCGACCCGGCGCAGGCGGGCGAGATCAAGACGCTGACCCTGGAGGTCGCCCAGCACCTGGGTGACGGCCTGGTCCGCACCATCTCCATGCAGCCCACCGACGGCCTGGTCCGCCAGGCCCCGGTGACCGACACGGGCTCCGCCATCTCCGTCCCCGTCGGCGACTTCACCAAGGGCAAGGTGTTCAACACCCTCGGTGAGGTGCTGAACGTCGACGAGGAGTACACCGGCGAGCGCTGGCCGATCCACCGCAAGGCGCCGAACTTCGACGAGCTCGAGTCGAAGACCGAGATGTTCGAGACCGGCGTCAAGGTCATCGACCTGCTGACCCCGTACGTCAAGGGCGGCAAGATCGGTCTGTTCGGCGGTGCCGGTGTCGGCAAGACGGTGCTCATCCAGGAGATGATCTACCGCGTCGCCAACAACCACGACGGTGTCTCCGTGTTCGCCGGTGTCGGTGAGCGCACCCGTGAGGGCAACGACCTCATCGACGAGATGAGCGAGTCCGGCGTCATCGACAAGACCGCGCTGGTCTTCGGTCAGATGGACGAGCCGCCGGGCACCCGTCTGCGCGTCGCGCTGGCCGGCCTGACCATGGCCGAGTACTTCCGCGACGTCCAGAAGCAGGACGTGCTGTTCTTCATCGACAACATCTTCCGCTTCACCCAGGCGGGCTCCGAGGTGTCGACCCTGCTCGGCCGCATGCCCTCCGCGGTGGGTTACCAGCCGAACCTGGCCGACGAGATGGGTCTCCTCCAGGAGCGCATCACCTCGACCCGTGGTCACTCGATCACCTCGATGCAGGCGATCTACGTCCCCGCGGACGACCTGACCGACCCGGCCCCGGCCACCACCTTCGCCCACCTCGACGCGACGACGGTGCTCTCCCGTCCGATCTCCGAGAAGGGCATCTACCCGGCCGTGGACCCGCTGGACTCGACGTCCCGCATCCTCGACCCGCGGTACATCGCGGCGGACCACTACCAGGCCGCGATGCGCGTGAAGAACATCCTGCAGAAGTACAAGGACCTGCAGGACATCATCGCGATCCTCGGTATCGACGAGCTCGGCGAGGAGGACAAGCTCGTCGTCCACCGTGCCCGTCGCGTGGAGCGCTTCCTGTCCCAGAACACCCACGTCGCCAAGCAGTTCACCGGCGTGGACGGTTCGGACGTGCCGCTGGACGAGTCGATCGCCGCGTTCAACTCGATCTGCGACGGTGAGTACGACCACTTCCCGGAGCAGGCGTTCTTCATGTGCGGTGGTATCGAGGACCTGAAGAAGAACGCGAAGGAGCTCGGCGTCTCCTGAGCCGCGTGCTCATGGTGAGCCCCAGGGCTCACACCGGAGGGGGCGGGCGCGTCCCGTCCCCTCCGTCACGCCCATTAGACTTGTAACCAACACCCGGCTCTCCCGCCGGGTGGTGACCCGAGGAGCCACCCTTGGCTGCTGAGCTGCATGTCGAGCTGGTCGCCGCCGACCGTCAGGTCTGGTCCGGCGAGGCCACCCTGGTCGTCGCGCGTACCACGTCCGGCGACATCGGCGTCATGCCCGGTCACCAGCCGCTGCTCGGTGTGCTGGAGTCGGGCCCGGTGACCATCCGTACGAGTGACGGTGGGACGGTCGTCGCCGCTGTGCACGGCGGTTTCATCTCGTTCGCCGACAACAAGCTGTCGCTGCTGGCCGAGATCGCCGAGCTGGCGGACGAGATCGACGTCCAGCGAGCGCAGCGGAAGCTCGAGCACGCGAAGGCGGAGGGCGACGCCCACTCCGAGCGTCGCGCGGACGTCCGACTGCGCGCGGCGGCGGGGCGCTGACCTACGGCGCTGTGCTATGACGTCACTCAGCCGCGGCTGGGACCGGAGCGATCCGGACCCGGCCGCGGCTGAGGCAGATCCGGGTGTTTTTTCCGTTCCGTTACCTAGGAGACGAGGAGGTCGGTGTCGATGGTCCTCGCTCTGACTGTGTGCGGAATTGTCGTCGCCCTGGTGGTGATCGGACTCTTCGTCTTCGGTCTGCGCCGTCGGCTGATCCAGCGATCGGGCGGCACCTTCGACTGCTCCCTGCGCTGGGAAGCCCCCGAGGAGGGCGACGCCGGCGGCAAGGGCTGGTCCTACGGCGTGGCCCGCTACAACGGCGACCGGGTCGAGTGGTACCGGGTCTTCTCGTACTCTCCCCGCCCGCGCCGGGTCCTGGAGCGCTCCGCGATCGAGGTGGCCGGCCGTCGTGTCCCCGAGGGCGAGGAGGAGCTGGCGCTGCTCTCCGACGCCGTCGTCCTGGCCTGCCTGCACCGGGGGACGCGCCTGGAACTGGCCATGAGCGACGACGCGCTGACCGGTTTCCTCGCGTGGCTCGAGGCGGCACCGCCCGGACAGCGGGTGAACGTGGCGTAACCGCGTCCGCCCTCCCCCAGGCAGCCCCGGGGGAGGGCGAACGCGGCTCGGAACCTGCCGGGACTACTTCAGACCGCTGTCGATGGCGCTCACCAGCTCGCCGTTCGCGGTGTCACCGCTGAACTCCCAGAAGAAGGCACCGCCCAGGCCCTGCTGCTCGGCCCAGTTCATCTTCGAGGTGATGGTCGCGGGGGTGTCGTAGGACCACCAGTTGGTGCCGCAGTGCGCGTACGCCGTGCCGGCGACGGTGCCGGTGGCCGGGCAGCT
The DNA here is from genome assembly GCF_049975785.1 of Streptomyces sp. WG7. Lineage (NCBI taxonomy): Bacteria > Bacillati > Actinomycetota > Actinomycetes > Kitasatosporales > Streptomycetaceae > Streptomyces > Streptomyces sp. WG7. The sequence continues at coordinate 74,029 of NZ_JBNGGE010000016.1, read as the reverse complement.
GTTCTTGAGGACCTTGTAGTCCTCGATGCCCGCCTCGTACGTGCCCGCCGCCGGGCCGGTCGCCGTGCCGCCGGGCGCGGACTGGGTGACGCCGGTCCAGCCGCGGCCGTAGAAGCCGATGCCGAGGAGCAGCTTGTCGGCCGGCACACCCTTCGCCTTGAACTTCGCGATCGCCTCGGCGGAGTTGAAGCCCTGCTGCGGGATGCCGTCGTACGAGGTCAGCGGCGAGTGCGGAGCGGTCGGGCCGTTCTTCGCCCAGGCGCCGAAGAAGTCGTACGTCATCACGTTGTACCAGTCGATGTACTGCGCGGCGGCGCCGTAGTCGGCGGCGTCGATCTTGCCGCCGTCGGTGGCGTCGGCGGTGGTGGCCGCGGTGACCAGGTCGTCGCCGAACTCGGCGCGCATGGCCTTCATCATGGAGCTGAAGGCGTTCGGGGCGCTGGTCTCGTCACAGCTGAGACCGCAGGCGTTCGGGTACTCCCAGTCCAGGTCGATGCCGTCGAAGACGTCGGCCCAGCGCGGGTCCTCGACCAGGTCGTGGCAGGACTTCGCGAAGGCGGCCGGGTTCTTCACGGCGTCGGGGAAGCCACCGGACCAGGTCCAGCCGCCGAAGGACCAGAGGACCTTGATGTGCGGGTACTCGGCCTTCAGCTTGCGCAGCTGGTTGAAGTTGCCGCGCAGGGGCTGGTCCCAGGTGTCGGCGACGCCGTCGACGGACTGGTCGGCGGTGTAGGCCTTGTCGTAGTCGGCGTACGCGTCACCGATGGTGCACTTGCCGCCCTGGACGTTGCCGAAGGCGTAGTTGATGTGCGTGATCTTCTCGGCGGAGCCGGAGGTGACCAGGTTCTTCACGTGGTAGTTGCGCCCGTAGACGCCCCAGTTGGTGAAGTACCCCAGCTTGACCTCTTCGCCGCCGCCCGGGTTGCCGCCGTCGTCGCCGCCGGTGGTGGTGACCTTCACCGAGCCGCTGGCCGGGCCGGTCTGGTCGGCGGTGTCGCGGGCCTGGACGGCGTACGAGTAGTCGGTGCCCTTGGTGAGGCCGTTGTCCGTGTAGGTGGTGCCGGTCACGGTGGCGACCTTGGTTCCGTCGCGCAGGACGTCGTAGTTCTTGACACCCTTGTCGTCGGTCGCCGCCGACCAGGACAGCTTCACCGAGGTGTCGGTGACGCCCGAGGCGGTGGGCGTGCCGGGTGCGGAGGGGGCCTCGTCGCCGGGGACGGAGGTGCCGTCGCAGCTGCCGCCGTTGAGCTTGCAGTTGGACGGGGAGCCGGGGCCGGTGCCGTTGAAGCCGAAGGTGACCGTAGCCCCGGGGGCGAGGGTGCCGTTCCAGCCGAGGTTCTTGGCGGTCCAGTGGTCACCGGAGTTGGTGACCGTGGCGTCCCAGGCGGAGGTGACCTTGGTGCCGGAAGGGAAGTCCCACTCGACGTTCCAGGAGCTGATGGTCGTGGTGCCGGTGTTCTTCACGGTCCACTTGCCGCCGAAGCCGGTGCCCCAGTCCGAGGTCTTGGCGAAGGTGGCCGTCGCGCTCGTGGCCGCCTGGGCCGGACTCGCCAGTCCGACCAGGCCGGCCATGGGGAGCGCCAGGGTCGCGGCGAGTGCCGCGGCTCTGTGTCTGAAGCGCATGATGCGCCTCCTTATGGGGAGTTGTTGTTGTGGGCATGACTGAGCCTCATACCCGCAGTGCCGCGAGAATAGAAAGGTCTGGACCATAGGTCAATAGGTCTGGACCACTGTTCCGGTGCGGTCTTCCCCGAGCCGCCCGTGGTGGTGACGGGACTGGGGCCACGCTCAACTCGTGCGCGACAGGTGGGGGGTTGGGAACCGTTCGGCGACGTGACCTCGGCTGACGGGCGGGGCGGCGGCCCGCACCCCGGGTGGCTGTGTGAGCCGTGCGCGCGGGGGACCCGGCGGGCCCGCCGTGGCCGTGCCGAGGTCCGGAAACGGCGGAGCGGCCCCCGGGCGTAAGAGCCCGGGAGCCGCTCGGCCTGCGATCAGCGAGTGCGGAGTCCACCGCGGCCCCTGTCGGTGCCGCGGTCGGGTGAAGCCGTCGGTGAGGACGGCTCGCCCGGTGGTCGACTCAGCGGTACTCGTGGTGCCGGTCCTCCGAGTCCTCGTCCGAGACGAGGAAGTTGGCCGTGGCGCTGTTGTCGTCCTCGTCGACGACGGTGACCTCGGTCTCCGTCTCCTCCTTGGTGTTCTCGGAGCAGTCGATGTTGTTGTTGGCAGACGACAGGATCGGGATGTCGATCACCTCGAGCGGCAGGCAGCTCAGGACCTGCGAGTTGTTCTCGAACTTCGAGGTGTCGTCGTCGGCGGCAGCGGCCGTGCCGGCGGCGCCGCCGGCCATGACCAGCGCGGTGACGGTGCAGGCGAGCGCCTTCTTGAGAGCCATGCGGGTTTTCCTCCTGAATGGGGTCTGTCGAACTCGAGACGGGTGAATTGCCTGAGGGCATCGCCCGCGCTCTGCGGTGACCGCGCCGTGCGGCTGCCAATCCGTCCTCCGGCAGCACGTTTCCGACGCGACTACTCAATGAACGAAGCCGCGGTCGGGCGGGTGTTGCTCCGACGGAGTGAAGCCTTATTCGGGTGCCACGTACGTGGTCGTCGTTTCCTCATGATGATCGGAACAATCGATGGTCGTTCCCGAAGTCGACGCGATCGGAAGGTCGAGAACTTCGATGTTCACGCAGGAGAGGATCTGGGTCTTGTTCACGTAGTACTTCACGGGCTCTTCTCCCGCTTGAGCGGTTCCGGCCTGCAGCGCTGCCAAGGGCACCGCGCACAAGGAGAGAAAGGCCAGACGAGTGCTCAACATTCCTTGGGTCCTGTCTGGTCGGGGACGGGGGCCGGGCACCTGCGCATGACAAGACGTTCTCACCGGCCGCAGTTGGCTGCGGCCGAACAATACTGAGCGTGCAGGCGGAGGCAAAGAAACGCGAAACCTGGTAGCCCGTTGGCGCCGGAGGTGAGGACCGCGTCCGAAGCCCGGGATGCGCAATTCACTCCGTTGGAGCAGAACTCGCGGGGTAAGGATTCGTTGCATTGGTAGCCGCACGGAAAGCCCAGTCAAGTCCGGCTGAGCTTGTCCAAGCCCGGTGCAACTGCCGATTGCCTGATGCTCATCAGTGGGCACATGCCGTCGGTGATCACACACCCCATTCAGGAGGAAACCCGCATGGCTCTCAAGAAGGCGCTCGCCTGCACCGTCACCGCGCTGGTCATGGCCGGCGCCGCCGCCGGCACGGCCGCTGCCGCCGACGACGACACCTCGAAGTTCGAGAACGACTCGCAGGTCCTCAGCTGCGACGTCGTCGAGGTCATCGACATCCCGATCCTGTCGGCGGCCAACAACAACATCGACTGCTCCGAGAACGTCAAGGAGGAGGACGAGCGGGAGCTCACCATCGTGGACGAGGAGGACAACAGCGCCACGGCCAACTTCCTCCTCCAGAGGGACTAGTACCCCTGACCGGTGGCCGGGCGAGCCGTCACTGACAGCTTTCCCGGCCCGGCACAGAGGCGACTGGTTGGCAAACCTTTCCCAGCGGCCCCCGTTCCTCTTCGGGGGCCACTTTCTTGTGCCCCGAGCATCGGGCAGGCGCTCGGCGCTCGGTGCTCGGTGCTCGGTGCTCGGCGCGAGCGCGCAGCCGGGGCGGCCGCTCCGGACCCGGCACCGGGGCGCGACGGGGACGGCGCCCTAGACGCCCAACTCCTGCGCCAGCACCGCAGCCTGCACCCGGCTGCGCAGCTCCAGCTTCCCCAGCAGCCGGCTGACGTGCGTCTTGACCGTGGCCTCGGCCATGCCCAGCCGCTCGGCGATCGCCGCGTTGGAGAGCCCCTCGCCGAGACAGGCCAGGACCTCGCGCTCGCGCCGGGTCAGGTCCTTCAGCACCGCCGGATCGGCGGTCCGCTCCCGGACCGGCTTCCCGGCGAACTCGGCGATCAGACGCCGGGTGACGGCCGGGGCGACGATCCCCTCGCCGCCCGCCACCGTACGCACGGCCGCCAGGAGGTCCCGCGCCTCCGTGTTCTTCAGCAGGAACCCGGCGGCCCCGGCCCGCAGCGCCCCGAAGACGTACTCGTCCAGGTCGAACGTGGTCAGCACCAGGACGTCGGCGAGCCGCTCGGCGACCACCAGCCGGGTCGCCGACACCCCGTCCATGCGCGGCATCTGGACGTCCATCAGCACCAGGTCGGGCCGCAACTCGCGGGCCAGCGCCACGGCCTGCTCGCCGTCCGCCGCCTCCGCGACCACCTCGATGTCCGGTGCGCTGCCGAGGATCAGCACCAGTCCCGCGCGGACGGCGGACTGGTCCTCGGCGACGAGGACGCGGATCATGGCAGGTCTCCTTCGGTCAGGGGCAGGGTGGCGCGGACGGTCCAGATCTTGCCGCCGGCCGAGTCGGGGTCCGCCACCGGCCCGGCCTCGAAGGTGCCGCGCAGCAGCGCGGCCCGCTCCCGCATGCCGACCAGACCGGCACCGGAGCCGGGCGCACGGGGGGCTTCCCCGTCGCCGTAGGGACTGGTCACCCGGACGCTCAGGACGCCGTCGCGCCGGGTGAGCGCGACCCGTACCGTCCCCTGCGCGGCGTGCTTGAGCGCGTTGGTGAGCGACTCCTGCACGATCCGGTACGCGGCCAGCTCGACCGGCGCGGGCAGCCCCTCGCCGGACACCGTCTCCAGGGTGACGTCGAGCCCGTTGGCGCGGGCGCCGTCGACCAGTGCGCCGAGGCCGTCGAGGGTGGGGGCGGCGGCCGGCTCCTTGTCCGCGCTGTCGTCCCGCAGGATGCCGATCAGCCGCCGCATCTCGGCGAGCCCTTCGACACTGTTCTCGCGGATGACGCCGAGCGCCTGCCGGGTGGTCGCCGGGTCGTCCAGGGAGAGGGCGGCCGTGGAGTGGATGGCGATGGCGGAGAGGTGGTTGGCGACCATGTCGTGCAGTTCGCGGGCCATCCGGGAACGTTCCGCGGTCACCGCCTGGACCCGGTCCATCTCGGCCAGCAGCGCGGTCTGCTCGGCGCGCAGCAGGGCGGCGTCGGCGGTCTCCCGGTGGTTGCGCACGATCAGTCCGGTGGAAGCGGGCCCGAACGACACCACCCCGACCGCGACACCGATCAGCAGCGCCTCGGGCACCCGCCAGAGCGTGAACGGCACCACCGTTCCGGCCACCGTGAGCAGCCCGGTGATCCACGGGACGCGGCGGGCCATGGCGGGCGGGCCGTACAGCACGGCGGCGTACATCACGTCGGTGTACATGATCACCGTGACGAGGCTGCCCTGGGTGAAGAGGTCCGAGATCAGCGCGGCCGTGCCGACCTGCAGGGCGGTGCGCGGTGCGGCCCGGCGCAGCAGCTCGCAGCCCGCCATGACGGCGAGCGGGACCAGCAGGGGCCAGCCGCCGGCGAACAGCACGTACGGCTCGTCGCCGGGCCGAACGCCCAGACCGATGCCCCACAGCAGCAGCCCGCCGAGCAGACCGGCCGACGCGGCGTACACGTCGAAGCGGTGCGGGCGGGGGAGTCGTACGGCCATGCCACCATCCAACACGGCCCGCGTCCCGCTCGCTTTGTCCCGGAGTAGGGTCCCGCGCTGCATCTTTCGATGTACCGGAGGTTCGTCACCGGCGACGACGACCCGGCCCGATCCGGACGGCAGCCTGGAAGAGCGATCGAAAGGAGCGAACCGTGATCGTCACACTGATCATCGTCTGCGAGATCGGCTTCTGGGTACTTCTGGCGGCCGGACTGTCCGTCCGATACCTGCTGAAAAAGGAACGCGCGGGTATGGCGCTGCTGCTGTGCGAGCCGCTGCTGGAGGTCGTGCTCCTGGTCGTCACGGCGCTGGACCTGAAGAACGGTGCCGACCCGAGCTGGAAGCACGGTCTGGCGGCCGTGTACATCGGCTACACCGTGGGGCACGGCCACCGCACCGTGAAGTGGCTCGACGGCCACGCCGCCCACCGGCTGGGCGGCGCGCCGAAACCGGCCGGCCCGCCGCGCTACGGCATGGCCCGCGCCCTGCACGAGGGCAAGGTGTGGCTCGGCACGCTGATCGCCGCCGCCGTGGCGACCGCGCTGCTCCAGGCCGCCATGTGGTACGTCGACGACCCGAGCCGCACCGGCTCCCTGGAGAGCTGGCAGTACACGGCCTGGCGCGCGGCCGGCATCCACGGCCTGGTCGCACTGACGTACGCGATCTGGCCGAAGAAGGCCCCGGCCGGTCCGACGGCCGCGCCCGAGTGGGAGAAGGAAGGCGCGGGCCGGTGAGGCATCTGTGGGAGGGCGGGGCCACCTTCCTGGCCGGCCTCGTCCTGTCGCTGTTCGCCGGGGACGTGGACGTCCCCGGCGTCGACCTGGCCAAGGTCGGCATCGTGATGATGTGCGTCGGCGGCGCGCAGACCGCCTGGGGTCTGTACCGGTCGGCGCGCCGGCCGCTCTAGCGCTCCCCGCCCGGCACCCACAGCACGTCCCCGACCTCCTTGTTGGCCACGCGGGCCAGGATGAAGAGCAGGTCGGAGAGGCGGTTGAGGTAGGTCGCGGTGAGCGGGTTCATCGTCTCGCCGTGGACCTCCAGCGCCGCCCACGTGGAGCGCTCGGCCCGGCGGACCACCGTGCACGCCTGGTGCAGCAGGGCGGCGCCGGGCGTGCCGCCGGGCAGGATGAAGGAGCGGAGCTTCTCCACCTCGGCGAGGAAGCGGTCGCAGTCCGCCTCCAGCTTGTCGACGTAGAACTGCTCGACCCGCAGCGGTGGGTACTCCGGGTTCTCCACCACCGGCGTGGACAGGTCCGCGCCCACGTCGAACAGGTCGTTCTGGACGCGGACGAGGACCTTGACGACCTCCTCGCGCAGGCCGCCGAGGGCGATCGCCGTGCCGATCACCGCGTTCGCCTCGTTGGCGTCGGCGTACGCGGAGATCCTCAGGTCGGTCTTGGGGACCCGGCTCATGTCACCGAGGGCGGTGGTGCCCTGGTCGCCGGTCCGGGTGTAGATGCGCGTCAGGTTGACCATGGGGCCAGCGTAGTTACGCCCCGGCGGTACGGAACACGCGTGTGCCCACCGTCACGGCCGGTGCGGTGAAGGCTGCGGCGACCAGGGCGCCGTAGCGCGTGTGCGCCGGCGCGTAGCCGCAGGCGTAGGCGTCCCGCACCGCGTCGACCGGATGGCGGAACGGCATCAGGGTGCGAGAGCACGTCCGGACGACGACACGACGCCCGCCCTGATGACAGGTCAGGTCGACCGGCTCCCCGGAACGGTCGTCGCGGCCATCGGGGAGCGCGTGCTCGCGGGCGGGCAGCCGCCGGAGGTCTCCCGCGGCACGCTCGTGCTGCTGGACGAGACGGAGGAGCTGCTGAGCGAGAAGGTGCTCAACTACGCCGTACGGGGCGCGGGCTGACGCCCGGGCGCCATCCCTCGGTGTGATGTCCGTCATTTGAGACGTGACGCGCGTTACTAACCGGTCACACAGCCCTTCGCTCCCGATAATCTCCGGCCGAGAAGACATGAGCCTGTGCGGCGGACCAGGACGCTGGAAAGTGGCGGACCCCGCGGATGCGGCACGATGTGCCCGGCAGGCCCTCAAGGACAGCCTGTATCAGGGGAGTCGCACAGTGGCACGGAAGCTCGCCGTCATCGGAGCCGGTCTCATGGGGTCCGGAATCGCCCAGGTCTCCGCCCAGGCGGGCTGGGACGTCGTCCTGCGCGACGTCACCGACGAGGCGCTGCGGCGCGGCACCGACGGCATCAGGGCCTCGTACGACAAGTTCGTGGCCAAGGGGAAGCTCACCGCCGACGACGCCGAGGCCGCCCTCGCGCGCATCACCCCGACCACCGACCTGGACGCCGCCGCCGACGCGGACGTCGTCGTCGAGGCGGTCTTCGAGAAGCTGGAAGTCAAGCACGAGATCTTCCGCGCGCTCGACAAGCTGGTGAAGGACGAGGCGATCCTCGCGTCCAACACCTCCGCCATCCCGATCACCAAGATCGCGGCCGTGACGGAGCGCCCCGAGCGGGTCGTCGGCGCCCACTTCTTCTCACCGGTCCCGATGATGCGGCTGTGCGAGCTGGTGCGCGGCTACAAGACCAGCGACGAAACGCTCGCCACCGCGCGGGAGTTCGCCGAGTTCACCGGCAAGACCTGCATCGTCGTCAACCGCGACGTCGCCGGCTTCGTGACCACCCGGCTCATCTCCGCCCTCGTCGTCGAGGCCGCGAAGCTGTACGAGTCGGGCGTCGCCACCGCCGAGGACATCGACCTCGCCTGTAAGTTGGGCTTCGGCCACGCCATGGGACCGCTGGCCACCGCCGACCTGACGGGCGTCGACATCCTGCTGCACGCCACCGGCAACATCTACACCGAGTCCCAGGACGAGAAGTTCGCCCCGCCGGAGCTGATGCGCCGGATGGTGGACGCCGGTGACATCGGCCGCAAGAGCGGGCAGGGCTTCTACAAGCACTGAGGTCGCATCAGCCCCGGGAACGTCACACGCCGGGGTGAATTCGGTATCGGTTCGCTTACAGGCGGCAACCTCCGGTCGTTTCGGCCAGTCAGAGGTTGCAACACCCGATGCCGCAGAGAGAACCAGACGAAGAACCGTCACGAAGAATCGAAGAGACGACAAAGACGCACGCCGGGGAGCGCATATGCACATCAGGGGCGACCACGTCGAGCTGGTCGTCGGGGGCCGCCTCGACGTCCGTAGCGCGGCGGACGCCCGTACGGTCCTGCACTCGGCCGTCGACGACGGAGTCGGCGACCTGGTGCTGGACCTGACCGAACTGGACTCCTGGGACGCCACCGGACTCGGCGTGATCATGGGGGCCCACCGGCGGGCCGGGCGCTGCGGCCGGCGGCTGGTGCTGCGCGGTGTGCCGCCGCAGATGCAGCGCCTGCTGGTGGCCACCCGGCTGCACCGGATCCTGGCCATCGAGGGCGGCATCGGCGTGGAGACCCTGCCCCGGGTGTGACGCCGCGGGCCGGTGTGGCGCGGTGGACCGGGGAGGCCGGACACCACTCGGCGAACCGGCCGACAAACGCCCGACACACGCAATCCTCACGAGACTGTGACGTCTTGGACGGGTCGGCACCCCGGACTGTCGGAGATACTGAGCGAAGGTTTAGGGTCTGGCTGCCCGCTGTCTTGAGAACCCACTGGCGGGCCCGGACCAGAAGCGACAGCGCGGTGTGCGGCAAGGCCGGGAGGGGTGGCCCCGACCGGGGCCCGCACACGACGCTTTTGGGGGGCTTGAACCTATGGACCCGAACAACCGGGGACCCGAGGAGCACGGCCAAGACGGCGACCACCGGCCGCCGCGCCCGCGCCCGCCCAGGGACCCGCTCACATCCGACTTCGGACAGCACGCGCCCGCGCTCGCCCGCACGGTGCAGCTGGTGTCCGGCGACTTCCTGCTCACCGTCAACCCCGTCGACGGCAGCGAGATCGAGGTCTGCCCGCCCGCGGAGCGGCCCGCCCGGCCCGAGAAGCTCACCACGGCCGAACGCGCCGAGGCCGAGCGCGCCGCGAGGCCGCCCGTCCCACCGGGACCGGTCCGGACCGTGCTGGGGCTGCTGGCCCGCGAGGACGAACGCGAGCGACTGGTGCGGCTGCTCGCCCGCGGCCGTTCCGTCCGCCTCACCGGCCCCGCCGGCTCCGGCCGCACCAGCCTCCTCGACGTCGTCGCCGAGGACTGCTCGGGCCTCGCGCCCGACGGCGTCGTCCGGCTCAACGGCTTCCACCGCACGGCCGACGACCTGCTCCACGACCTCTTCTACGCCGTCCACCGCGCGCCCCTGCACCGCCCGGACCGCGACGACCTGCTCGGCCGGCTCCGGGAGGTCGGCGCGGTCGTCGTCCTGGACGACATCGAGTTCGGCGGCACCGCCCTCGACGAGCTGCTGGACGCCACCCCCGAGTGCGCCTGGCTCATCGGCGCCACCCCGGAGGTGCCCGCCCCGTCCGCCGACTCGGCCGTCGAGGAGGTCTTCCTCGCCGGCCTGGACCGCTCGGACGGCGTGGAACTGCTGGAACGCGCCGCCGGCCGGACCCTCACCGAGGAGGAGGCCAACTGGGCCGGCGACCTCTGGTTCGAGTCCGAGGGCCTGCCGCTGCGCTTCGTCCAGGCCGGCGCCCTGCTGCGCCGGCGCGACCGGCAGCGGGCCGGCGCCGACGCCGTCGACGAGTTCGGCGTCTTCGCCGACGCCCGCCCCGCCGACGACACCCCCTACGACGCCGCCGAGGCCGACGAGGTGCCCCTGCCGTCCCTCGGGGAGGCCGCCGCGCCCGCGCCGCTCCTCGCCTCCCGGCTGAGCGCCTCCGCGCGCACCACCCTGGAGCTCGCCGTCGCGCTCGGCGGCGAGGTGCCGCACCAGGCGCACCTGCCCGCCCTGGTCGGCGACACCCACGCGGACGCCGCCCTCGGTGAGCTGACCGACTGCGGGCTGGTCTCGCCGGTCGGCTCCCGCTACCGGCTCGCCGCCGGGGTGCTCACCCAGCTGGAGAGCGCCGGATACGCCGACGGCGTACGGGAGAACGCGCTGGCCGCCGCCCAGCACTACGCCTGGTGGGCCGGGCACCCCTCGGTCACCCCGGAGCGGGTCTGCGCCGAGGCCGACGCCGTCCTGGCCGCCCTCACCGTGCTGGTGCCGGCGACGACCCCGCCCGCGGACGGCACGGAGAGCCCCGCCGTCCTGCTGGCCCGCACCGCGGCACCGGCGTTCGCCGCCGGGCTGCACTGGAGCGCCTGGGAACGGGCGCTGCGCTCCGGCACCGAGGCATCCCGGCTCGCCGGTGACGTCGCCGAGCAGGCCTACTTCCACCACGAGCTCGGCGTCCTCGCGCTGTGCGAGGGACAGCTCGACCGGGCCCGCGCCGAGCTGGAGGCCTCCATCGGGCTGCGCGGCGCGCTCTCCGACAAGCGCGGCGCCGTCGCGGGCCGCCGTGCCCTCGCGCTGGTCGCCGACCGGAGCGGGGACACGCCCGGCCTCGGCACCGGCGCGGGCGCGTTCGGAGGAGCGGGGGCCGCTGCCGGACTCGGCGTCGTCGGCCTCGGCCCGACCGCGGGGGAGGAGGTGCCCGACGCACGGAACGAGGAGTCGGCGTCGCCGCCCGCGGGCGTGCCCGCGCCCTTCCCGCCGCTCCAGGCGCCCGTGCAGTCACCGACCCTGGTCACCAGCCGGGACCCGTCCACCGGGCCGTCCCGCAAGGCGGGCGTGAACATCAAGGGCTTCGCGCGGCGCAATCTGGTGGCCGCCGGAGCGGGCGCCCTGCTCGTCGCCGTGCTCGGCACGGTGGTGACGCTCGGCGCCACGTCCGAGAACGACGCCGGTGATCCGTCCGACCAGGTCGGCGTCAACCCGTCGGCCAGCCAGGGCGTCGACGACGGCAGTCTGGGCGCGGACCGGCCGAGTGACGACGGCGAGGGCTCGGGCGACACCCGCGGGGCCACCGCCCGGCCGACCGACCCCGGCCCGGACGGCACCCTCGGCACGTCGGACGACCCGACGCCGACGGATTCGGCACTGCCGTCGGACGACGCGAGCACGTCGGGCGAGCCCGACGACCCGGGCTCGGAAGACCCGGGCGACTCGGGCGAGCCGGACGACCCGACCTCGTCGTCCAAGCCGCCCACGTCCAACGAGCCGCCGCCGGACCCGACCTCGCCGAAGCCCACCGACACCGAGCCGGACCCCGACCCCACCACGACGACGGAGGAGCCCACCACCCCCGGGGGCACCCCCACCGACACGGAGCCGCCCGCGCCGTCGAGCCCGGAGACGTCCAACAGCGCCAGCGGCCCCGTCACGCCGCCCAGCTCCCCGGCCGGCACCGTGACCGCCTCGCAGAGCAGCACCGGGACGAGCGGCACGGGCCCCGGCACGCCGAGTGGATCGGGACCGGCGACGAACCAGATCATCTGACCGTCGCCGGGGCGGCGGGTGACCGCACGAGAGGGCCGGGTCCGTCGCACGGACCCGGCCCTCTCGCGGGTGATGTGACGCGACGCGGAAGCTCAGAACAACCGCAGCTTGTCGTCCTCGATGCCCCGCATGGCGTTGTAGTCCAGTACCTGGCAGCCGATGCCGCGGTCCGTGGCGAGCACGCGGGCCTGCGGCTTGATCTCCTGCGCGGCGAAGACGCCGCGCACCGGGGCGAGATGGGGGTCGCGGTTCAGCAGCTCCAGATAGCGGGTGAGCTGCTCCACGCCGTCGATCTCGCCGCGCCGCTTGATCTCCACCGCGACGGTCCGGCCTTCGGCGTCCCGGCACAGGATGTCCACGGGGCCGATGGCGGTCATGTACTCGCGGCGGATGAGGGTGTAGCCCTCGCCCAGCGTCTCGATACGGTCGGCGAGCAGCTCCTGGAGGTGCGCTTCCACGCCGTCCTTGATCAGACCGGGATCGACGCCCAGCTCGTGCGAGGAGTCGTGGAGGATCTCCTCCATCGTGATGATGAGCTTCTCGCCCGCCTTGTTGACGACGGTCCAGACGCCTTCCTCCTCGCCCGTGCCCTCCTTCAGGGTGCAGGGCGGCGACATCCAGTTGAGGGGCTTGTAGGCCCGGTCGTCGGCGTGGATCGAGACGCTGCCGTCCGCCTTGACCAGGATCAGCCGGGGAGCCGAGGGCAGGTGGGCGGTGAGCCGTCCGGCGTAGTCGACGGAGCAGCGGGCAATGACGAGACGCATGGTCGGCAACGCTACTCGACGCGCCCGGTCCGACGCGATTCGCCCGTGCCGCGGCGACTCCGCGCGCTGTCCCACTTCTCCCATTGGCCCCACCTTGCACACTGGCCGATTGTGCGCCTACCCGATGGTGCCCATATAGCCATTCTCCTGGTGCGGTCACGATCGGTTGCTTACGGTATTGAACGGGAGGTCGCGAGGTGTGTACACAGTGTGTTCAATATCGCGCCCTCCCTCAACTGTCCGGCAACCCCTGCCAGTCGGGGGTGCGAGAGGAGAACTCATGTCGCTCGACGTCTCACCGGCCCTACTCGAACAGGCCGAGCGAGGCGAGGTCGACGAAGCAGCCTTCGTCGACTGCGTCCGGACTTCCCTGCCCTACGCATGGGAGATGGTCAGCTCCCTGGTGGCACAGCTGAAGGTCGACGGCGGTGCGTTCGCCGACAACCAGACGCCCCCGCCGGACGAGCAGGCACGCGGTCAGCTGCTGCGTGCGCTGGCCAGTGACGCCATACGCGGTGCACTGCAGCGGCACTTCGGGGTGCGGCTGGCCTTCCAGAACTGCCACCGGGTGGCGGTGTTCCCGTTGGACTCCTCCGTCGACGAGAAGCTGACCCGATTCACCTCGGTACGCAGCCAGGTACTGAACCAGTCGCCCGAGTTCCGCGACTGCTGACGCGGCGTGGTCCGCTTGCCGTTCCGTACGAGGGAGGTGCAGTTCGTACCGGAGCGGCAAGCTGTCCGGCAGAGGGCGGGGCCCCTCGCCGGCGGCGCCCGGGTGACCGTCGCCGGCGCGGTCAGCGGAGCTGGGGGAGTACCTCGGCCCCGAGCCGCCGGACGTTCTCCTCGGTCGCCGCGAGATCTCCGGACCCCTCGACGAGCAGGGCGAAACGGCTGATTCCGGTCCGCTCGCCGGTCGCTGCGAGCCGGTCCGCGCACAGTCGGGGCGGGCCCACCGGGTGCAGTCCGCAGAGCAGTTCGGTGTACGCGTACGGGTCGCGCATCCGCCGGGTGCGGCCGTCCACCGTGACGTGGGCGTCCAGCCCCTGCCGCAGCCAGCCCGGCATCGCCTTGAGCAGGGTCTCGGCCGCGTCCGTGCGGCGGTCCGCGATCTGGCAGACGCCGGCCGACACATGGGCCGCGCGGTGGATCTCCGCCGCCGGCCGCCCGGCCGCGCGGGCGTGCTCGCGCCACAGGGCGACCATCTCGGTCTTCTCCTCGTCCCCGACGTGCATGCCGAGCAGCATCGGCAGCCCCCGCTCGGCCGCCGTGCGCACGCTCGCCGGGGACGTGCAGGCGACGACGACCTCGGGGCCCGCGCCCTCCGTCAGGGACTCCGACGGGCGCGGGACGACGGGTACCTCGCGGAACCGGAAGCGTTCGCCCGAGGCGCCGACGGACGGTTCGCGCAGCCAGCGGACCAGCAGATCGAGTGACTCCGGGAAGCCCTCCTCGTACGCCTCCAGGCCCGCGCCGAACACCTCCAGGTCCACCCACGGGCCGCCCCGGCCCACGCCCAGCGAGAACCGGCCGCCGCTCGTGACGTGCAGCAGCGCGGCCTGCTCGCCGAGCGTCACGGGGTGGGCGGTGGGCAGGACGCTGACCGCGGTGCCGACCCGGATGCGGCGGGTACGGCCCAGCAGCAGTGCGGCCAGCGTGACGGCCGACGGGCACGTGCCGTAGGGCACGAAGTGGTGTTCGGCCAGCCAGACCGTGTCGAGCCCCGCCTCCTCGGCGACCTCGGCCGAGCGGACCGCGCGGTGCAGCGCCTCCCCCTGGCCCTGGCCCGGGAACTGGGCGCCCAACACGAAACTTCCTACGCGCATCGCTCTTCCTGCTTCCTCGGCTCCGACACGGAGCTCCCCCGCAGGGCATAACCGTCTGACACGTGCCGAGGACACGGCCGGGCGGAGGGATTGACGGATTGTCTACAGAATCGGCCGTTGTGGAGGGGCCGCCAGGGCCCCCGCGGCAGCCCGGCACGGGGGGAGTCGGGGCGGTCGCGGGCGTACGTGTACCCCTGTCCGTGCCGCGTAGGCTGGACGCCGCCCGTACTTCCTGTATAGCTCCGTGAGGTGTTCTGTGTCCCCGCGTCGCAACCGACCCAAGGGAGCCGGTTCGTCCGGCCGGAGCGCCGAGGAGGACAGCTCCGGCCGCTACGGCGGCTGGCAGTCGTCGGAGAGCTGGCAGGGCGACGACTGGAGCGTACGGCATGTGGCGGGCGCGAGCGCCCAGGGCAAGTCGTACCGCTGCCCGGGCTGCGACCAGCTCATCCCGGGCGGCGTCCCGCACGTGGTGGCCTGGCCGGCGCACTCGGGTGTCGACGACCGCCGGCACTGGCACAAGGCCTGCTGGAACGCGAAGGACCGCCGCACCACGAGGGTGCAGCGGTCCCGTAACGCGCCGAGGTTCTGAGCGTTCCTACACGTTCCGCTCCTACACGTCCCGCTTCTCCAGCAGCGCGCACGCGCCGGCGAACGCGGCGGCCGTCACGCCGAGCATGATCCACAGCGGGTCCCAGCCGGACGGGCCGGAGTCGCTGAGCGAGTTGGCGTAGAAGATGCTCATCTGGTTGGGGATCGAGTACTCGAACAGTGCCTGCTGCACGTCCTTGAGCGACTCCGTGAACATGAACAACGCGATCACCAGCGGGGCGAGCAGCGTCCCGATCATGATGGTGATGGCGCCCGCGGAGTGCCGGATGACCGAGCCGACGGCGAGCGACAGCAGTCCGAGCAGCGCGATGTAGAGCGAGACGCCGACCGTGGCCTTCAGCCACTCGCCGCCGGTTGGGGCCTCGGCTCCGGTGCTGCCGTCCAGGAGCGCCGTGTGCACGAGGGCGACGAGCGCCGTGCACACCAGCGTCACGGCGAACGCCACGAGGAAGAACACGATCGCCTTCGCCGCGAGGACCCGGCTGCGGCTCGGACAGGCCGTCATCGTGGTCCGTACCATGCCGGTGCCGTACTCCGAGGCGGTGGTCAGCACACCGAGCGTGATGACGCAGATGCTGCCGAGGAGCAGTCCGAAGAAGCCCAGCTCCAGCCCGTTCGCTCCGGAGAGGTCGGGCGAGGAGCTCGCCACCACCAGGCCGGTCAGCAGCCCGATACCGAGGACCAGCAGGACGAACACGCCCAGCGTCCACATCGTCGAGCGCACCGACTTGATCTTCGTCCACTCGGAGGCGACCGCGTGCCCGAGGTGCGTGCGCACCACCGGGATCGGCGACGTGTAGGTCGGGTACGGCGAACCGGGCGCCGCCTGCCAGTCGGGTGCGGCCTGCTGCGTCGGGGGCTGGGGCGTGCTCATCGGGCGTCCTCGGGCTTGGGCGGGTCGGTGACGGGCGCGGGCGCGGGCGCGTGGGCGGGTGAGGGGGCGGTGCCGGGCGGTGCGGCGGCCGGTGCGGGCGCCTGGGGAGCCTGCGGTGCCGCGTACGGGTTGACGGGCGGGCTGCCCGGAACCGCGCCGGGCGCGACCGGGGCGCCGCCGTACGCTCCCGCCGGGGCCTGGCCCGGCGCGCCCGGGGGCGCCGCGAAGGGCTGACCGCCCTGCTGGGGCGGGGGCGGGGCGTACCAGCCGGGCTGGCCCTGGCCGGGCACCGGCATCGGCGGCTGCGCGCCGGGCGGCAGCGGCTGCTGGAGTCCGGCCTTCTGGTCGGTGGTCGACCGGTAGTCGACGGCGCCCTGGGTCATCCGCATGTACGCCTCCTCCAGCGAGGCCTGGTGCGGAGACAGCTCCCACAGCCGTACGTCGGTGTCGTGCGCGACGTCGCTGATCCGCGGGAGCGCCAGCCCGGTCACCCGCAGCGCGCCGTCCTGCTCGGGCATCACGTGCCCGCCGGCCTCGGTCAGCGCGGACGTCAGCTTCTCGCGCAGCTGCGGCTCGCCGTCCGGTGTCCGCACGCGCGCGAAGTCGGCGGAGTTGGCCGAGATGAAGTCCTTCACGCTCATGTCGGAGAGCAGCCGGCCGCGCCCGATGACGATGAGGTGGTCGGCGGTCAGCGCCATCTCGCTCATCAGGTGCGAGGAGACGAAGACGGTACGGCCCTCCGCCGCGAGCGCCTTCATCAGGTTGCGCACCCAGTGGATGCCTTCGGGGTCGAGGCCGTTGACCGGCTCGTCGAACAGCAGCACCTGGGGGTCGCCGAGCAGTGCCGCGGCGATGCCGAGCCGCTGGCCCATGCCGAGGGAGAAGCCCTTGGAGCGCCGCCTGGCCACGTCCTGGAGGCCGACCACGCCGAGCACCTCGTCCACGCGCCGGGCCGGGATGCCCGACAGCTGGGCCAGGCTCAGCAGGTGGTTGCGGGCGGACCGGCCGCCGTGCACCGCCTTGGCGTCGAGGAGTGCTCCGACCTGCCGGGCGGCGTTGGGCAGCTTGCGGTACGGGTGGCCGCCGATCGTCACGTGGCCGGAGGTCGGGTTGTCCAGGCCGAGGATCATGCGCATCGTCGTCGACTTGCCCGAGCCGTTGGGCCCGAGGAAACCGGTGACGGCGCCGGGCCGCACCTGGAAGGAGAGGTCGTACACAGCGGTCTTGTCGCCGTAGTGCTTGGTCAGGCCGACAGCCTCGATCATGCTCCGCACCCATCGGAAGGTTCAGGGACAGCAGGGCACACGCCCCCGTAAGGGTTAGGAGGATATCGAGGCGCTGACGGTTCCGTTCAAGCCCGGGCAGAATCCGGGCGCGGAGGGAACCCTTCCAGCGTCTGCCCGGTCCTCATGCGTCCCGCCTCTTCAGCACAAGGTACCCCCCGACGAGCGCCGCGATCACCCACAGCGCCATGATCCCGAGTCCGCCCCACGGGCCGTAGGGGACGTCGTCGTCGACCGGCGCGACCACCTGCATGATCTTGCTGCCGGCCTGGTCGGGCAGGAACCGGCCGATCTTCTCCGTCGCCGGGACGTTGCCCAGGATGTTGGAGATCAGGAAGAAGAACGGCATCAGGATGCCCAGGGACAGCATCGGCGAGCGCAGCATCGCGGCGACGCCCATCGAGAACATCGCGATCAGGGTCATGTAGAGGCCGCCGCCGATGACCGCGCGCAGTACGCCCGGATCGCCGATCGACGCCCTGAGATCGCCGAGCATCGCCTGACCGAGGAAGAAGGTGGCGAAGCTGGTGACCATGCTCACGATGAGGGCGAGCCCCGTGGCCACCGCGAGCTTGCTGAACAGGAAGGTGCCGCGCTGCGGCACGGCGGCCAGCGAGGTGCGGATCATGCCGGAGCTGTACTCGTTCCCCACGACCAGCACCCCGAACACGATCATCGCCAGCTGGCCGAGGCTGGTCCCGGCGAAGCTGATGAAGGTCGGGTCGAAGGAGAGCCGGTCCTGTTCGCTCAGGTTGTCGAACTCGCTCTTCGACAGCGCCGAGATCAGCATGCCGAGGGCGATGGTGACGACCACGGCGAGGCCCAGCGTCCACACGGTGGACGCGACCGACCGGATCTTGGTCCACTCGGACCGGACGACCTGTGCCGCCGCCATGCTCATCCCTTCCTCCAGTCGCTGCCCCACTGCTGCCGTTCCTGCTGCCGCGGCGGCGCCGCGCCGGGCGGCTGCCCGTCGTGCGCGTGGTACTCCACGGACTCCGCGGTCAGCCGCATGAACGCCTCCTCCAGCGAGGCCCGCTGCGGGCTCAGTTCGTGCAGCACGATCTGGTGCCGCGCCGCCAGTTCCCCGATCGCCTCGGACGTGTCGCCGTCCACCTCCAGGGCCTCGGCGCCGGCCTCGACGACCGTGATGCCGTCGCCGTGCAGTACGTCGAGCAGCCGCTCGCGCTGCGGGGTGCGGATCCGGACGTAACTGCGCGAGTTCTCCGCGATGAACTCGGCCATCGAGGTGTCCGCCAGCAGCCTGCCCTGGCCGATGACCACCAGATGATCGGCGGTCAGCGCCATCTCGCTCATCAGGTGGGAGGAGACGAAGACCGTGCGGCCCTGGGAGGCCAGTGTCTTCATCAGGTTGCGGATCCAGTGGATGCCCTCGGGGTCGAGGCCGTTGACCGGCTCGTCGAACATCAGGATCCGCGGGTCGCCGAGCAGCGCGCCGGCGATGCCGAGCCGCTGGCCCATGCCGAGGGAGAAGCCCTTGGTCTTCTTGCGGGCGACCGCGGTGAGCCCGACCGTGTCCAGGACCTCGCGCACCCGGGTCGCCGGAATGCCGTTGCTCTGGGCGAGGCAGAGCAGGTGGTTGTAGGCGCTGCGCCCGCCGTGCCAGGCCTTGGCCTCCAGCAGGGCGCCGATGTACGTCAGGGGGTCCTTGAGCTGGTCGTAGTGCTTGCCGTCGATCCGGACGTCCCCCGCGGTGGGCCGGTCCAGGCCCAGCACCATCCGCATGGTGGTCGACTTGCCCGCGCCGTTGGGACCGAGGAAGCCCGTGATGATGCCGGGTCTGACGGTGAAGGAGAGGTTGTTGACCGCCACCTTCTCGCCGTACCGCTTGGTCAGCCCCTCGAGCTCGATCATGGCGCCCACGCTAGAACGGGACGAAGCCCTCTGCCACCCCAGTGACAGAGGGCTTCGCCCTCGTTCCGTACGTGTTCGGCCGGCGTTCGCCCCGTGTCAGCGGGACTGCTGGGCCGGCACCCCGCGGGAGACCGGCTCGTCCTCGGCCGGCGTACCGGCGGCGGCCACCGCGGCGCCCGTGAGGGTCGCCAGCATCTCGCGCACGTTGGTCAGCTGCGCGTTGATGGAGTCGCGGCGGTTGGTGAGGGCCGCGAGCTCGCGCTCCGATTCCGAACGGATCCGGTCCGCCTTCGCGTTGGCGTCGGCCACGATGTCCTCGGCCTGGCGCTGCGCCGTCTCGACGGTCTGGCGGGCGCGGCGCTCGGCGTCCGTGCGCAGCTTCTCCGCCTCCAGACGCAGCTGCTCCGCGCGGTGCTCGATCTCCGCGAGGCGCTTCTCGGCCTTGGCCTGACGGGAGGCCAGGTCGCGCTCGGACTGCTCGCGGCGCTTGGCGAGGTTCGTCTCGAAGTCGGCGGCGGCCTGCGCGGCCTTGGCGCGGGTCTCCTCGAAGAGGGCGTCCGCCTCCTCGCGCTTGGACTGCGCGTCCTTCTGCGCCTCGGAGCGCAGCTGCGAGGCGTCGCTCTTGGCCTTCTCGACGATCCGGACGCCCTCGTCCTCGGCCTTGGCCTTGCGCTCCGCGGCGTACGACTCCGCGTCGTTGCGCACCTGCTGGGCCGCCGACTCGGCGAGCTCGCGGTGCTGCTCGGCGGCGCGCCGGGCCTCCTCACGCAGGTCCTTCGCCTCTTCCTCGGCGAGACGCAGGATCTTCTCG
This sequence comes from Streptomyces sp. WG7, assembly GCF_049975785.1. Taxonomy (NCBI): domain Bacteria; kingdom Bacillati; phylum Actinomycetota; class Actinomycetes; order Kitasatosporales; family Streptomycetaceae; genus Streptomyces; species Streptomyces sp. WG7. The sequence goes on along the minus strand of NZ_JBNGGE010000016.1, from coordinate 54,076 downwards.
ACCCGGGCGCCGAGACCGGCGTACGACGGCTCGGCGTCGTTGACCTGGGCCTGGGCGTTCTGGGTCTCGAGGTGGAGCTCCTCGATGCGCTTTTCCAGAGCGGTGATGCGGGCGAGAGCGCTGTCACGGTCGGAGACGAGCTTGGAGATCCGTTCGTCCACCTGAGCGCGGTCGTACCCACGCCGCACAAGCTCGAAGCCGTAGGGGGAAGTGTCGCTCATGGGGTTCCTGTCGAAAGAGACCGGGTGAGGTGATAGAGGGAATCCTAGGCGCCAACGCGGTGTGTCATCGAGCGGATGCGCGTTTGGTACGGAGAATGACACCTCTTTCGGGTGGCTGACCCTCGGATGGCTTGCCAAAGTTCTGGTCAAGGGTTGGTCGGAAAAGCAGCCAAAGATCTCCAGGAGACACCGAATCCGTCCCGAACGCTAGCCGTCTGACGACTTGCCACCCGAACGTGGGGCACCGACCGTGGCTCCGGCCTTGACCCCGTTGTCCTTGCCGCCCGCCGGCGCCTCGAAGGACTCCAGCGCCTCCAGCACGTCCTGCACCCGGGAGATCTCGGCGTTGATGTCCTCGCGGCGCCGCACCAGGACCTCCAGCTCGCGCTTGCCCTCCTCGACCGTGCGCCGGGCCTCCTCGACCGCTTCGGCCTTGAGCTCCTCGGCCTCCCGGACCAGGGACGCCTTCTTCTGCTCGGCCTCCTTGAGCAGTCCCTCCGCCTTCTTGACGGCGGCGATGCGCACCTTGCCGGCCTCGGAGTTGGCCTCCGACACCAGCTCCTTGGCCTTCGCCTCCGCCTTGGCGAGCTGCTCCTCGGCGGCCTTGACGAGCGCGTCGCAGCGGTCGCCGGCCGACTTCATCGTCTCGGCGGCCTCGCGGCGGGCCCGTTCGTGCAGCTCCTCGATCTCGGAGGTGAGCCGCTCGCGCAGCTCCTCCGCGCGCTCCCTGATGGCGGTCGCGTCCCGGCGGGCGCCGACCAGCAGCTCGTCCGCGTCCGTACGGGACTTCTCCACCCGCTTGTTGCCCTCGACCGTCGCCTCCGCGACGATCCGGTCCGCCTCCGCGCGGGCCGCGCCGACCATGGTGTCGGCCTGCGACTCGGCGTCCGCGGTGGCCTTCTGGGCCTGCTGCTGGGCCTCGGTGAGCAGCTTGTCGGCCTCGGCCGTGGTCTCCGTGATGAGCGTGTCGACCTGCTCGGCCGCCTCCGAGCGCCGCTTGTTGGCGTCCTTGCGGGCCTCGTCGAGGGTGCGTTCGGCCTCCTCGCGGGCGGCCGTGGTCACCCGCTCGGCCTCCGCCGCCGCCTCGGCCCGGACGCGCTCCGCCTCGGTGCGGACGCGCTCGGCGTGCTGCTGGGCGGAGCCGACCGTCTGGGCGGCCTCGGCGCGCAGCCGCTCCGCCTCCCCGGTGGCGTCCGAGACCAGCTGCTCGGCCCGGGCGGTGGCCTCGGCGCGTACCCGCTCGGCCTCCGCGACCGTCTCGGTCCGCAGCCGCTCCGCCTCGTCGGCCGCCTCCGTGCGTACCCGCTCGGCCTCGGTCGCCGCCTCGGTGCGGACGCGCTCCGCCTCGGCGAGCGTCTCCGTGCGGATCCGGTCGGTCTCGGCCGCCGTCTCCGTGGTGAGCCGCTCCGCCTCGGAGCGCGCCTCGGTGATCAGGGTGTCCGCCTGCGTCGCCGCGTCGGACCGGATGCGGTTGGCGTCCTCGCGGGCGTCCGCCCGGGTCCGCGCCGCGGACTGCTCGGCCTCGGCGATGGTGTCGGAGGCCTCCGTGCGCACCCGCTGGGCGTGCTCGGACACGTCCGAACGGATCCGGTCGGCCTCCGCGATGGCCTCGGACATCGTCCGCTCGGCCAGCGCCTTGGCGGCCTCCGTCTCCTCCTGCGCCTCGCGCCGCAGCCGCGCGGCGTCCTCGCTCGCGCGTTCCCGCTCGGCGTAGGCGTCGGCGCGGACCCGGTCCGCCTCCTCCTCGGACTCGCGCCGGACGCGCTCCGCCGCGTGCTCGGCGGCGCTGCGCAGCCCGGTGATCTCCTCCTGGGCCTGCTCGTGCAGCCCGGCGACCGACTCCCGTACCTGCGTCGCGTGCTGTTCGGCGGCCGACACCATCTCGGTGGCGCGCCGGTCGGCCTCCTCGACCAGCCGGACCGCCTCGGCCTGCGCCTCCTCGACGCGCTTGCGCGCCGAGGCCAGCAGCTCCTCGCTCTGCTCGCGGGCCCGCTCACGCTCCTGGTCCGCCTCCTGCCGGGCGTCACCCAGCAGCTCCTCGGCCTCGCGGCGGCGCCGGGCGGCCTCCTCCTGGGCGGCGGCCAGCGTCTCGGAGGCCTCGGCGGCGATGCGCTCGGCGGCGGTCTGAGCCTCCGCCCGCACCCGGTCGGCGCTCTCCTGCGCCTCCGACTTCAGCCGCTCCGCCTCGCCCGCGGCCTCGGACCGCAGCCGTACGGCGACGGCCTCGCCCTCCGCGCGGGAGGCGGAGGCGTCCGCGGCGGCCTCGGTGCGCAGCCGCTCGGCCTCCGTCTCGGCCTGCTGCTGGAGCGTACGGATCCGCTCGGCGGCCTCCGTGCGCAGCCGCTCGCTCTCCTCGGCGGCCTCGCGGCGGATCCGCTCGCCCTCCTCACGGGCCTCGGTCAGCGCCTGCTCGGCGGCGGTGCGGCGCTCCTCGGCCTCGGTCTGCAGCCGCGTCAGCTCCCCGGCGGCCTCCGCCTGCCGGGCCTCGACGGCACGCTCGGTCTCCTCGCGCAGTTCGCGGGCGGCCCGCTCGGCGTCCGCCTGGAGCTCCTCGGCGCGCTCGACGGCCTCCACCCGGTGCCGCTCGGCCTCGGCGCGGGTGCGCTCCAGGGTCTCCTCGGCCTGCCGGCGCAGGGTCGTCGCCCGCTCGATGGCCTCGGTGCGGACCTTCTCGCTGTCGGCCGTCGCGGTCTGCCGCAGCTCGTCGGCGTCCGCCTTGGCCTTGGCGAGCAGCTCCTCGGCGGTCTTCGCCGCCTCCTCGATCTGCGCCACGGCCTCCTTGCGGGCCTCGGCGCGGATCTTCTCGCCCTCGGCGACGGCGTCGGCACGCAGCTGCTCGGCGTCGCCGCGCAGCCGGCGCGCCTCCTCCTGCAGCTCGACCGTCTTGGCGCGGTACTCCTTGGTGTCGTCCTTCGCCGCGCCCTTGAGCTCGGCGGCGATGTCGTGCGCCTCGGCACGCAGCCGGTCCGCCTCGGCCTCGGCCTCGGTACGGATCCGCTCGGCCTCCTCGGCGGCGGCCTTCGTGGTCCGCTTGGCGTCCTCGGACGCCTTGTTCAGCACGTCCTCGGCGGTCTTGGCGGCCTTGGACAGCTGGGTGGCCGTCTCCTCGGCGGTGAGTGTGCGGGCCTTCTCGGTGGCCTCGGTGACGATCTTCTCGGCCTCGGCGCGGGCGTCCGCGACCAGCTGCTCGGCCTCGGTCCTGGTGGACTCGGCGTCCTTGGTGGCCTCGCCGACCAGCCGGGCGACCTGCTCCTTGGCGGTGCGGGTGCGCTGCTCGTTGGTCTGCTCGGCGCTCGCGAGGGCCTTGGACGCGGCCTCCTTGGCCTCGGCGACCACCTTCTCGGCCTCGGCCTGCGCCTTGCGCAGCGCCTCCTCGGCCTCGGACATGCGCTGTTCGGCGGCCCGGCTCAGCTCCTGCACCTGGCGGCGGGTGGCCTCCGACTCGGTGGCGGTGGAGGTGCGCAGCTGCTCGGCGTGGTCGGTGGCCTCCTGCGCCTGCGTGGAGGCCGCGTTCAGCAGCCGCTCGGCGTCGGCGCGGGCCCGGCGCAGGATCTGCTCCGCCTCGGCGCGGGCGCTCTCGGCGTCGTTGCGCAGCCGCTGCCGGGCCTCGGAGGTGAGCCGGTCCGCCTCCGCGCGGGCCGCGGCCATGGCCTGCTCGGCCTCGGCCCGGGACTCGTCGAGCAGCCGGCGGGCCTGCTGCTCGGTGCGGGCGCGCAGCTGTTCCGCCCAGGCCACGTTCTCGTTGACGTGCGACTCGACGGTCTGCCGGCGCTCGGCCAGCTCCTGGTCCAGCTGCTGGCGCCGGGTCACCGCCTCCTGGTGCAGCTCGGCCTGGAGCCGGGCGGCCTGCTCGGCGTGCTCCTGGAGGATGCGCTGGGTCTGCGCCCGCGCCTGGCTCAGCTCCCGCTCGGCGTCCGCGCGCAGCTGCTCGGCCTGCGTCTGCGCGTTGCGCAGCAACTGCTCGGCCTGGTACCCGATGTCGCCGCCGTCGAAGGCGGGCCGGGACATGATGGTGCGCCGCGCCTCGTGCAACTTGGCGCGCAGCACCTCGACCTGGTAGCCGAGGTCCTCGGCGTGCTGGATCGCCTTTTCCCGCTCGGTCTTCAGCCGCTTCATCTCGGCCTCGAACCGAGAGAGGTGGTCGACGTCAGCCGCCGGCTCTCGCTCCTGGCTCTCGTAGCCCCGCACTGCGCGGTCCCATCCGTCCCCTGGTCGCAAATCTTCCCGAACGAGCTCCGTCCGTCCACCGGACGGGGCCCCCGGGGAATGGTGTCAGATCAACGGCGGAGCACGTGCTTCTGCCCCGGCGTCCGCCCCCCGAAACACGACCCCGGCGGTCCCGCCACCACTGACGGCAGGACCGGGTCACCCTGGACTGAGCGGCGACCGCACCCAACCCTACCGGCCCCTATGTACGAGAGTCAGTGCTCAGGTGACTCAACGGCCGCCGAAGTGACCAGTTCTGTCAGTACGCCATGGCAGTCCTTGGGGTGCAGGAAGGTGATCCGCGACCCCATGGAACCGCGCCGGGGCTCGTCGTACAGGACGCGTACGCCCTTGCCCCGGATGTCCGCGGCGTCCGCGTCCACGTCCGCCGTGCCGAACGCGATGTGGTGAACGCCCTCGCCGTTCTTGGCGAGCCACTTCCCGACCGCGGAGTCCTCGCGGACGGGCTCCAGGAGCTGGAGGTACGAGGCGCCGCCGTCCGACGTATCGTTGATCTTGAGCATGGCCTCGCGCACGCCCTGCTCCTCGTTGACCTCGGTGTGGAACACCTCGAAGCCATAGGTGGCACGGTAGAACTCGACAGTCGCGTCGAGGTCACGGCAGGCGATTCCGATGTGGTCGATTCGCGTCAGCATGCATTGATTGCAGCGCTCCGGAGGTGGTTACGCAACGTGCGCGCGATCACACCGACAGCCCGGTGACGGGCGGGATACCGCTCAGTACATTCGAGTAAACCCTCGTTCACTCCTCGGCCTGTGCGGGCCGGAAAAGGGGATCGCAGCTCATGTCTTCTGGAACCTCTGGAACCACTGGAACGAACCGCACGACCTCCGTCATCGTCGCGGGTGCCCGCACCCCGATGGGGCGGCTGCTCGGCTCGCTGAAGTCCTTCTCCGGGGCCGACCTCGGCGGCTTCGCGATCAAGGCCGCCCTCGACCGTGCGGGGATCGGCGGCGACCAGGTCCAGTACGTGATCATGGGGCAGGTGCTCCAGGCCGGCGCCGGGCAGATCCCCGCCCGCCAGGCCGCCGTGAAGGCCGGCATCCCCATGAACGTCCCGGCGCTCACGATCAACAAGGTCTGCCTGTCGGGCCTGGACGCGATCGCGCTGGCGGACCAACTCATTCGCGCCGGCGAATTCGACGTGGTCGTCGCCGGCGGCCAGGAGTCCATGACCAACGCCCCGCACCTGCTGCCGAAGTCCCGCGAGGGCTACAAGTACGGCGCGGTCCAGATGCTCGACGCCATGGCGCACGACGGTCTGACCGACTCCTTCGAGGGCATCGCCATGGGCGAGTCCACCGAGAAGCACAACACCCGCCTCGGCATCGAGCGCGCGGCCCAGGACGAGATCGCCGCCCTGTCCCACCAGCGCGCGGCCGCCGCCCAGAAGAACGGCGTCTACGAGGCCGAGATCACTCCGGTCGAGATCCCGCAGCGCAAGGGCGAACCGGTGCTGTTCAGCAAGGACGAGGGCATCCGCGGCGACACCACCGCCGAGTCGCTCGGCAAGCTGCGGCCGGCCTTCTCCAAGGACGGCACGATCACCGCGGGCTCCTCCTCGCAGATCTCCGACGGCGCGGCGGCCGTGGTCGTCATGAGCAGGGCCAGGGCCGAGGAGCTCGGCCTGGAGTGGATCGCGGAGATCGGCGCCCACGGCAACGTCGCCGGCCCGGACAACTCTTTGCAGTCGCAGCCGTCCAACGCCATCCGGCACGCCCTGAAAAAGGAGGGCCTGGAGGTCGGCGACCTGGACCTGATCGAGATCAACGAGGCGTTCGCGGCCGTCGCCGTGCAGTCAATGAAGGACCTCGGCGTATCCACCGAAAAGGTGAACGTCAACGGCGGCGCCATCGCGCTGGGTCACCCCATCGGCATGTCCGGCGCCCGGCTCGTGCTGCACCTGGCGCTGGAGCTGAAGCGGCGCGGCGGCGGGGTCGGCGCGGCGGCGCTGTGCGGCGGCGGCGGCCAGGGTGACGCGCTGATCGTGCGGGTACCCAAGGCCTGACGCCGCGTTACCGCGATACGACCTTCACCGACCGGGTGACGACTTCCCACTGAACTGAACGGAGCTGTGATGCAGGACGTCTCCTCGCTGGTCGCCCAGGCCAGGGAAGGCCGGCCGCGGGCCGTGGCCCGGCTGATCTCCCTGGTCGAGGGGGCGTCCCCGCAGCTCAGGGAGGTCATGCGGACGCTCGCGCCGCTGACCGGCGGGGCGTACGTGGTCGGTCTGACCGGCTCGCCGGGCGTCGGCAAGTCCACCTCCACCTCGGCGCTGGTGACGGCGTACCGCAAGCAGGGCAAGCGGGTCGGCGTCCTCGCCGTCGACCCGTCCTCCCCCTTCTCCGGCGGCGCCCTGCTCGGCGACCGCGTCCGGATGTCGGAGCACGCGTCCGACCCGGGCGTCTACATCCGCTCGATGGCGACCCGCGGCCACCTCGGCGGCCTCGCCTGGGCGGCACCGCAGGCGATCCGCGTCCTCGACGCGGCCGGCTGCGACGTGATCCTCGTCGAGACGGTCGGCGTGGGCCAGTCGGAGGTGGAGATCGCCTCCCAGGCCGACACCTCCGTCGTCCTCCTCGCCCCGGGCATGGGCGACGGCATCCAGGCCGCCAAGGCCGGAATCCTGGAGATCGGCGACGTCTACGTCGTCAACAAGGCCGACCGCGACGGCGCGGACGCGACCGCCCGCGAGCTGAACCACATGCTGGGCCTCGGCGAGACCCGCGGCCCCGGCGACTGGCGCCCGCCCATCGTCAAGACGGTCGCCGCGCGCGGCGAGGGCGTCGACGAGGTCGTCGAGGCCCTGGAGAAGCACCGCGCGTGGATGGAGGAACGGGACGTCCTCACCGAACGCCGCCGGGCCCGCGCCGCCCGCGAGGTCGAGACCATCGCCGTCACCGCCCTGCGCGAACGCATCGGCGACCTGCACGGCGACCGCCGCCTCGGTGCGCTGGCGGAACGCATCGTCGCGGGCGACCTGGACCCGTACCGCGCGGCGGACGAACTGGTGGCGGGGCTGACGAACGGCTGACGGGGGCCGACGAGCGGCTGACGGGCTGACGAGCGGCTTGACGGGCTGACGAGCGGCTGACGGGCTGACGAGCGGCTGCCGCCGGGGCCCGAAAAGCCGGTGCGGCCGCGCAACCGCGCTGCTACGTTGACCCGCGTGTTCCTCCTCTTGGCATAGGGCCCGCCCCGCACGCGACCGCCGGAGAACGGCCGTCGCGCGCTTCGGCGTCCCCTCGTTGCCTCCCTTTGAGGAACCTTCTCCGTGTCCACGCACGCTTCGCGGCCCTCCTATGCCGCCGTCCTCCGTGTCCCCCATGCCCGCCGCACCTTCCTGGCCGCCCTCGTCGGCCGGCTGTCGTACGGCACTGTCTCCCTCGCCCTGATGCTCTCCCTGACCCGGTCCACCGGGTCGTACGCCGTGGCCGGCACGGTCATGGCGCTCTTCGGCGCCACCAGCGTCTTCCTCTCCCCCTACCGCGCGGCCCTGGTCGACCGGCACGGCCCGCGCCGGGCCCTGCTCCCCATGGCACTGCTGTACGCCGCCCTGCTCTGCGCGCTGGCGGCGGTCTGCCGGTACCCGGGCACGCCCGCGGCCGTCCTCGCGGTGACCGCCGCGTTCGCGGGCGCCTGCACGCCGCCCCTCGGCCCCACGATGCGCGCGGTGTGGGCAGGGCTGCTGCCCGACCGGGCCATGCTGCAGCGCGCCTACAGCCTGGACGGCGTCGCCGAGGAACTCCTCTTCGTCTCGGGTCCGCTCCTGGTCGGCGTGGTGGCCGGTGTCGCCACACCTGATGTCGGGGTGCTGCTCAGCGCGCTGCTGGTGGCGGTGGGCACCCTCGCCTTCGTCACGTCACCGGCCGTCGGCGTGCTGCCTCCGGCGGAGGGCGCGAAGGACGGCTCCGCGCCGGCCGGCCGAGGGTCGGCGGGGCAGGGGCGTGCCCTGCTGCAACCCGTCGTCGTCGCCGCGGGCGTCGGCATCTCGCTGAGCGCCGTCGACCTTCTCGTCGTCGCCTTCGCGGAGCAGCGCGGCCTCGGCGGCTCCACCGTCGCCTGGGTGCTCGCGGCCCTGTCGGCGGGCAGTGCGGTCGGCGGGCTGCTGAACGGCGCCGTCACCTGGACGTCGTCCGCCCGCGCCCGGCTGCCGTTCCTCGCGGCCGGCCTCGGCCTCTGCCTGATCGCCGCGGGCCTCGCGTCCGGCGTCGGGACGCTCGTCGCGGCCGTCGCCTGCGCGGGCCTGTTCGTGGCACCGGCGCTGACGACGGCGTACCTGATCGCCGACGAGAGCGCGGCGCCGGGATTCCGGACCCGGGCGGGCGCCTGGGTCAACACCGCGGTGAACGCCGGAGGTTCCGCCGGTGCCGCCTCGGTGGGCCTGCTGGTGGAACGGCTGCCGCTGCCGGTGTGCTTCGCGGTGTCCGGCGCGGTCGCCGTGGCGGCGGCGCTGGTGCCGGGGCGCCGCCGCGGTCGGTCCGTCGGGCGGACGGGGCTGCTCAGTCGTCGTCCGAGCCGGAGTCGTCCGAGTCGTCCGAGCCGGAGTCGTCCGAGTCGTCCGAGTCGTCGGAGTCCGTGTGGTGTGAGCGATCGGCGGTGACCTTGCCGTTCTTCGGGTCGACCCGCCAGTCCTGCTCGCCCCCGCCGGAGGACCGGGTCTCGACCTCCCAGGCCGCCTCGCCGTCGCCGTGGTCGCCGTCGTCGTCCAGCTCCACGGAGGTCACGGTCCCGTGGCCGGCCGCGGCCTTCGCGGCCTCGGCGGCGTCCACGGACGTGCCCTTCAGGGCGGCCCGCACCTCGTCGGTGTCGTCCTCGTCGTCCGTCTCCGAGCCGAGGACCTTGCCGTCGGCCGGGTCGATCCACACGCTGTGCCAGGTGCCGTCACCGGAGAGGACGTCGACCTCCCAGGCCGCGCGCTCGCCGTCGTCGCCGTCGTCGTCCGCGTCGTCCAGTTCGGCGGAGACGGCGGTGCCGGGGGCCTTCTTCAGGGCGGCGGCGATGGCGTCGGCCGCCGTCACCTTCACCGAGGACACGCGGGAGGCGTCGTCGTCGCGGTCACCGTCGCGGGAGTCGTCCCGGTCGTCGTCGGCGTCGTCCGCCCGGTCGCCCGCGTCGTCGTCCGAGGCGCCGCGCACGTCCGTCTGACGCGTCGTCGTACCCGGGTCGTCGTCCGTGGTCGCCAGAGCCGTCGCCGTACCGCCTCCGATCAGTGCGGCGGCGGTGACGGCGGCGATCACGATGTTGCGCTTCATGCGAGTTCCTCCCGAGTCGTACGGAATCACTTCGATTTCGACGCCTTCACTGTCGTCCACCGACGCTGAGGCCAAGCTGAAGCCGCCTGAAGGGATCTTCAGCTTGGTTTTGGGACCCTCTACCCATGCGTCTGTTGATCGTGGAGGACGAGAAGCGGCTTGCCCTCTCGCTCGCCAAGGGCCTCACCGCCGAGGGCTACGCCGTGGACGTCGTCCACGACGGCCGGGAGGGCCTGCACCGGGCCGGCGAGGGCACGTACGACCTGGTCATCCTCGACATCATGCTGCCCGGCCTCAACGGCTACCGGGTCTGCGCCGCCCTGCGCGCCGCCGGGCACGACGTGCCGATCCTGATGCTCACCGCCAAGGACGGCGAGTACGACGAGGCGGAGGGCCTGGACACGGGCGCGGACGACTACCTCACCAAGCCCTTCTCGTACGTCGTCCTCGTCGCGCGCGTGAAGGCCCTGCTGCGGCGGCGGGCGCAGGGCACCGGGGCGTCGCCCGTGCACGTCCACGGCGACCTGAAGGTCGACACCGCCGCCCGCCGGGTCTTCCTGGCCGAGCGGGAGGTCACCCTCACCGCCAAGGAGTTCGCCGTCCTGGAGCAGCTCGTCGTGCGGGCCGGACACGTCGTGTCCAAGGCGGAGATCCTGGAACACGTCTGGGACTTCGCCTACGACGGCGACCCCAACATCGTCGAGGTGTACGTCAGCGCCCTGCGGCGCAAGCTGCGCGCCGGTCTCATCCGCACCGTGCGCGGCGCCGGCTACCGGCTGGAGGGCGAGCGATGAGCCGGCTGTTCGGGTCGGTCCGGGCCCGGGCCACGCTCGGCGCCACCCTCGTGGTCGCCGTCGCCCTCGTCGCGGCCGGCACCGCCGTCCTGCTGTCCCTGCGCTCCAACCTGCTCGGCGAGGCCGGCACCCAGGCCGAGCGCTCCGCGCGGGAGGTCGCCGCCGAGCTGTCCGTCGGGACGCGGTACACCGAGCTGTCCCTGGACGTGGACGACCGCCCGGTGCAGATCGTCGACGAGGAGGGCACGCTCGTCGCCGCCAGCGAAGACCTGGAGCGGATCAGCGGCACGGGCGTCGACGCGGTGCAGCCGCAGCCGACCCCCACCGGCGACGACGGTGGCGACGATGACGGCGACGACGACGGTGGCGACTCGGACGACGCCGGCGATTCGCTGGAGCCCGGTGAGATCGGCGAGCGGACCACCGTCAGCGACGGTTCGGCGACGATCGGCGGCGACACGGAGGACTACCGCTTCGCCGCCGTACCCGTGGAGACCCGGAACGGTGACCAGCTCACCGTCTACGCCGGTGCCCCGCTGTCCGCCGAACACGGCGCCGTGAACACCGCGCTGACCGTCATGCTGATCGGCTTTCCGCTGCTCCTCGCGGTCGTCGGGTGGGTGACCTGGCTGGTCACCGGGCGCGCGCTGCGCCCCGTGGCGGGCATCCGCCGGGAGATGGCCGCGATCACCGCCAGCGAGGACCTCGCGCGCCGCGTCCCGGTGCCGGACACCCACGACGAGGTGGCCCGGCTCGCCTCGACCACCAACGAGACGCTGGCCGCGCTGGAGTCCTCGGTGGAGCGGCAGCGGCGCTTCGTCGCCGACGCCTCGCACGAGCTGCGCAGCCCCATCGCCTCGCTGCGCACCCAGCTGGAGGTGGCCGCCGCCCATCCGGAGCTGCTCGACCTCGACGGCGCCGTGGAGGACACCGTACGGCTGCAGCGGCTCGCCGCCGACCTGTTGCTGCTGGCCAGGCTGGACGCGGGGGAGCGGCCCGCCGACGCGCGCGTCGACCTCGCGGCGCTCGCGCGGGAGGAGACCGGGGGCCGGCCGGGGGTGAGCGTGCGGTCCCAGGGCGACGGAGCGGGCGAAGGAGCGGCTGATGGGGCGGCTGATGGAGCGGGCGAAGGAGCGGGCGAAGCGGGCGAGGTGACGGTGGCCGGGTCGCGGGGGCAACTGGGGCGGGTGCTGGCCAATCTCCTCGACAACGCGCAGCGGCACGCCCGCTCGGCGGTCGAGGTGTCCGTGCGCCGCGACGGCGACCTGGCCGTGGTCGCGGTGGCCGACGACGGGGAGGGCGTGCCGGCCGGCGACCGGGAGCGGATCTTCGAGAGGTTCGTCCGGCTCGACGCCGCCCGCAGCCGCGACGACGGCGGGGCCGGGCTGGGGCTGGCCATCGCCCGTGACGTCGCCGTGCGGCACGGTGGCACGCTCACCGTCCACGAGGCGCCGGCGGGCGGCGCCCTGTTCGAGCTCCGCCTGCCGGCCGCCCAGACCCTCACGCCCCCGCGGACGTGATCAGGGGCGTGAGGTCGGGGACGCGAGATCAGGCGTGATCAGGGACGCCCCCGCTGCCCGCGCAGGTGCTCCGCGATCGGCTTGAGCGCCTTGTCGAGGCCGGTCAGGGCCTCGGGGGCCAGCAGGTCGATGAAATGCCTGCGGACGGATGCCACATGGTGCGGCGCGACCTTCCGCATCGTCTCCAGACCGTGCTCGGTGAGGACGGCGTAGAGCCCGCGGCGGTCGGACTCGCAGTTCTCCCGCCGGACCAGGTTCGCGTTCTCCATGCGGGTGATCTGGTGGGAGAGGCGGCTCTTGGACTGCATCGTGGCGGTGGCCAGGTCGCTCATCCGCAGCCTGTCGCCTTCCGCTTCGGAGAGGTTCACCAGGATCTCGTAGTCGTTCATCGTCAGGCCGAACGGCTGCAGGTCCTTCTCGAGCTGGTGCGTCAACAGCCTGTTGACCTCCAGGTGGGTGCGCCAAGCACACTGCTCCGTATCGGTCAGCCAGCGGGTGGCCGTCTCGGTCTCCATGAATGAAGTCTACCTAAAATGTTGAAAGGCGAACTAGTAAGGGTTTTTCCGTGACGGGGACGGTGCGCACGCGTTCGACGTCACACTCCGCAGGTTACCGCTCACAGCCCGAAGCGGCGCTGGAGGTCCCCCAGCTGTCCGGGAAGCCCCGGTACCCCGGACCGGCCGCCCTGAGGCGCGGAGGGTCCGCCGCCGGGCACCCCCGGCTGCTGCGGAGCGGCTCCCGTGGACTGCTCCGCCATCAGCGCCTCGCTCGACTGCAGCAGTACCGTCCCTGCCCCCACGAACTCGAACTGGTGCTCCTCCCCGGAGGCCCCGCCGAGGCCCGTCATCGCACGTAGACCGCCCAGTAGGCCGGTCATGTACCCGTGGTCGTAGTGATGGCACGGAGACGGGCAGTCGGCCCAGCCGACCAGGGCCTGCGGGTCGACCCGGATCGGGGGTTCCATGAACACCACCGGCCCGTTCGACGCGGCCACGAACTTCCCGGTTCCGATCAGTGTCAGGAAGCCCGGCACGATCGACTGCTTGAGGGCGAGACTTGGCTGAAAAGCAAGCAGGTTGCCTGAGCGAATGGTCAGGTTGCCGTCTTCCAGGTCATACGAATTCACATCGAAGGCCCGGTCGGCGAGGAGCATCTTGCCCGAGCCCTCGGCCACCACCCAGTCGCTCGCGTGCAGAGGCGAATGGAAGGACGTCCGCACCAGACGGTCCAGCCGGCCGTGCCCGATCCCGTTGAACTCGATCGTCCCGTAGTAGGCGATCATCTTCCCCTTCTGCAGGAACCACTGGCTCCCCTTGAGCTCCACGCAGAAGGTGTACGCGTTGACGTTGTCGTCGGCCGGCAGCGTCGCCGGGTCGTGGTGAACGGTGCTCACAGCTTCTCCTCGGACGCCTGGACGTACACCGTGCCGCTGCCGCTGAGCTCCAGCTGGAACGCCTCGCCGGAGCCGCGCCCCACCATGTCCCGCCAGCCCATCGCCGTGGACAGCTTGTTGCGTACGTCGCCGTGGTGGGCGACGTACGCCTGCGGGTCGACGCGCACCGGGCGCTGCGGGGTGATGGGGATGGCGAAGACGCCCCCGTGGGCCATCACCGCGACGGAGCCGTGGCCCTTCAGCGTCGTCGTGAACAGCCCCTGCCCGCTGACCTGGCCGCGCACCATGCCCATGACCCCGCCCTGCGAGCCCAGGAACACCGTGCCCTGCTCCAGGGTGCCCTCGAAGGCGAGGAGGCGGTCCGCCTCGACGTACAGGGTGTCGCCGGCGAGGGCGATCACCTGGACGTGGTGGCCGCCGTGCCCGAAGAGCACGGTGCCGCTGCCCTCGACGGTCATCAGCGGCGTGTCCTCGTTCGCCACCCGGCGGCCGATCATCGACATGACGCCGCCCTGGCCGCCCCGCAGATTGGGGGTGAAGGACACCTCGCCCTGGTAGGCGAGCATCGCGCCGCGCTGACTGAACAGCCGCTGCCCGGGTGCCACGGTCGCCTGCACCATCTTGGAGTTGATCTCCCGGAAGGCCATCTCACACATCCCCCGCGATCGTGTTCCGCTCGCTCGGCTGCACGTACACCAGGCCGTCGCCCTCGAAGCGGATCTGGAAGGCCTCCCCGCCGCCCTCCCCGAACAGCGTGCGGAAGGTCACACCCGACTGGAAGGACTGCCGCAGGTTCCCCTGGTGCGCGACGTACGCGCCCGGGTCGACCGTCAGCGGGTACTGCGCGCTGACCCGCAGCACCACCGCCGGCCCGTCCGACATGATCGCCACCTGCCCGTGCCCCTGCACGGTGGTGGTGAACAGCCCGTTGCCCTGGGAGGCGCCGCGGGTTCCCGTGAAGCTGGTGCCGGTCCGCAGCCCGGCGTCGGCCGCCAGGAAGTTGCTGGACTCGACGTACAGCGTGTCGCCCTGGAGACCCACGAGGCTGATCTCCGAGGCCCGGTCCGCGAACCAGCAGGTCCCGTGCCCCTTCACCTCCATCACCGTCATCTGTTCGCCGGTGATCCGCCGGGTCACCATCCCCCGGATCCCCTCACCGCCGCCGCTCAGCTTCTTGAAGGCCATTTCCCCGTCGTACGCGACCATCGAGCCGTTCTTCGCCTTCACGGCGTCCCCGGTCATGTCGACGGCGAGTACCTTGCTGTCTTGGAGTCGGAACATCGCCACAAATGGGAAAGGTAGCCCGCCGAGTGGGCCCGCCGACAGATCCCACGGGCACGGACGCTCCTCCGGCCGTCCCCGCGGGCCGGTGCCGCCGCCCCCCTCGCCCGGGCGCGTCGGCGGTTTGCCACAATGGACGCGCGCTTGTGCGCACGTTCACAAACCCCCAGTTCGCCGATGCCCGGCGACTCTCCCACCGAAGGTGACCCGTGGACCTCAAGACCGCCTCCGCCCTCCGCCGCCTCCGCCTGGTCTCCGGCCCCGAGGCGATCTCCTTCCTGCTGCTGTTGGTCTGCTCCGTCCTGAAGCGGACCACCGACTTCAACGCGGTGCCCGTGATGGGCGCGGTCCACGGTTTCCTCTTCGTCGTCTACGTCATCTTCTGGGCGGACGCCTGGAACCGCGCCAAGTGGTCGTTCGGCACCGCCGCCTTCTACTTCGTCATGTCGGTCCTGCCGACCGGCGGCTTCTTCGCCGACCGCAGGCTCAAGCGTGAGGCCGAGGACGCGGTCATCGCCTCCCGCGCCCGCCAGGAAGGCGTGGTGGGAGCATGATCGTCGCCTTCTCCGTGACGCCGCTCGGCGTCGGCGAGGACGTGGGGGAGTACGTCGCCGACGCCGTACGGGTGGTCCGCGAGTCGGGCCTGCCGAACCGCACCGACGCGATGTTCACGTCGGTCGAGGGCGAGTGGACGGAAGTCATGGACGTCGTCCGGCGCGCCGTCGCCGCCGTCGAGGCGCGGGCTCCGCGCGTCTCCCTGGTCCTCAAGGCGGACATCCGCCCCGGCGTGACGGACGGCCTCACGTCGAAGGTGGAGACGGTGGAGCGGCACCTCGCGCAGTAGCGGCGCGCCGTGGGCGGTGGTATCGAAACGCGAGACGGGGCTGGACGGGATATGACCGGCCGGTAGGGTCTGGTGCCGTGCCGAAGCCCCTCAGTCTCTCCTTCGATCCCATCGCCCGTGCCGACGAACTCTGGAAGCAGCGCTGGGGCGCCGTGCCCTCCATGTCCGCGATCACCTCGATCATGCGGGCGCAGCAGATCCTGCTGGCCGAGGTCGACGCGGTGGTCAAGCCGTACGGGCTGACCTTCGCGCGCTACGAGGCGCTGGTGCTGCTCACCTTCTCCAAGTCGGGCGAGCTGCCGATGTCCAAGATCGGCGAGCGCCTCATGGTCCACCCCACCTCCGTCACCAACACCGTCGACCGGCTGGTGAAGTCCGGCCTGGTGGACAAGCGCCCCAACCCCAACGACGGCCGCGGCACCCTCGCCACCATCACCGACAAGGGCCGCGAGGTGGTCGAGGCGGCCACCCGCGACCTCATGGCGATGGACTTCGGGCTGGGCGTGTACGACGCCGAGGAGTGCGGGGAGATCTTCGCGATGCTCCGGCCGCTGCGGGTCGCCGCGGGGGACTTCGAAGAGGCCTGAGCGAGTCGCGGGCCCGCTCGAAGATCGCGCGAAACGGACGGTTACGCTCGGACCCATGAAAAAGAGCGTGCTGACCCGCTACCGGGTCATGGCGTACGTCACCGGTGTGCTGCTGATCCTGCTCTGCCTCGGCATGATCGCCAAGTACCTGCTGGACATGGACGGTGCCGCCGACTTCACCCACGTCGTCAGCCTCGCGCACGGCTGGCTGTACGTCGTCTACCTCGTCTTCGCCTTCGACCTGGGCTCCAAGGCGAAGTGGAAGGTCAGCAAGCAGCTGTGGGTGCTGCTGGCCGGGACCGTCCCGACCGCCGCGTTCTTCGTGGAGCGCAGGATCAGTCAGGAGCTGGACGCCAAGTTCGCCGCCGCGGAGGCACCCGCGGCCGCCAAGGCGTAGCCGGCCCCCGCCGGGCCCTCTCACCGCCGTGCGGACACCCGTACGGCGGTACCCCATCGACATTTACTTGGACGTCCTAGTAAATTCGAGGGTATGGACGCTGACGCCATAGAGGAGGGCCGCCTTCGCTGGCAGGCCCGGTACGACGCGGCGCGCAAGCGCGACGCGGACTTCACCACGCTCTCCGGCGACCCCGTGGAGCCGGTGTACGGGCCCCGCCCCGGGGACGCGTACGAGGGCTTCGAGCGGATCGGCTGGCCGGGGGAGTACCCCTTCACCCGCGGCCTGCATCCGACCGGCTACCGGGGGCGGACGTGGACCATCCGGCAGTTCGCCGGGTTCGGGAACGCCGAGCAGACCAACGAGCGCTACAAGATGATCCTGCGCAACGGCGGAGGCGGGCTCTCGGTCGCCTTCGACATGCCGACGCTGATGGGCCGCGACTCCGACGACCCGCGCTCGCTCGGCGAGGTCGGGCACTGCGGGGTGGCCATCGACTCGGCCGCCGACATGGAGGTGCTGTTCCAGGACATCCCGCTCGGGGACGTGACGACCTCCATGACGATCAGCGGGCCCGCGGTGCCCGTGTTCTGCATGTACCTGGTCGCCGCCGAACGGCAGGGCGTCGACCCGTCCTCGCTCAACGGCACGCTCCAGACCGACATCTTCAAGGAGTACATCGCCCAGAAGGAGTGGCTCTTCCAGCCCGAGCCGCACCTGCGCCTGATCGGCGACCTGATGGAGTACTGCGCGGCCGGCATCCCCGCCTACAAGCCGCTCTCCGTCTCCGGGTACCACATCCGCGAGGCCGGCTCGACGGCCGCGCAGGAGCTCGCGTACACGCTGGCGGACGGTTTCGGGTACGTGGAGCTGGGCCTGTCGCGCGGCCTGGACGTCGACGTCTTCGCCCCCGGCCTCTCCTTCTTCTTCGACGCGCACCTCGACTTCTTCGAGGAGATCGCCAAGTTCCGCGCGGCGCGGCGGATCTGGGCCCGCTGGATGCGGGACGTGTACGGCGCGCGGTCCGACAAGGCGCAGTGGCTGCGCTTCCACACGCAGACCGCGGGTGTCTCGCTCACCGCGCAGCAGCCGTACAACAACGTCGTCCGTACGGCCGTGGAGGCGCTCGCGGCGGTGCTCGGCGGCACCAACTCCCTGCACACCAACGCGCTCGACGAGACCCTCGCGCTGCCCAGTGAGCAGGCCGCCGAGATCGCCCTGCGCACCCAGCAGGTGCTGATGGAGGAGACCGGCGTCGCCAACGTCGCCGACCCGCTGGGCGGGTCCTGGTTCGTCGAGCAGCTGACGGACCGGATCGAGGCCGACGCGGAGAAGATCTTCGACCAGATCAAGGAGCGGGGGCTCCGGGCCCACCCCGACGGACAGCACCCCATCGGGCCGGTCACCTCCGGCATCCTGCGCGGCATCGAGGACGGCTGGTTCACCGGCGAGATCGCCGAGTCCGCCTTCCGCTACCAGCAGGCCCTGGAGAAGGACGACAAGAAGGTCGTCGGCGTCAACGTGCACACCGGTTCCGTCACCGGCGACCTGGAGATCCTGCGGGTCAGCCACGAGGTGGAGCGCGAGCAGGTGCGGGCCCTGGGCGAGCGCAGGGCCGCCCGCGACGACGCGGCCGTGCGTACGGCCCTGGACGGCATGCTCGCCGCCGCCCGGTCCGGCGGCAACATGATCGAGCCGATGCTGGACGCCGTACGCGCCGAGGCGACGCTCGGGGAGATCTGCGGGGTGCTGCGGGAGGAGTGGGGGGTGTACACGGAGCCGGCGGGGTTCTGACCGCCCGGCCGGAGCCCGGTCCGGCACGGCGGGCGACTCCCCGTCGGCCCGCCGCGGCCCGGTGAGCGGCGTCAGCCGGAGGCACGGAACGTGCGCCGGTACGCCGACGGGGCGACCCCCGCCTCCGCCGCCAGGTGCCGCCGCAGCGAGGTGGCGGTGGCGAAGCCGA
Source organism: Streptomyces sp. WG7 (assembly GCF_049975785.1). Classification (NCBI taxonomy): domain Bacteria; kingdom Bacillati; phylum Actinomycetota; class Actinomycetes; order Kitasatosporales; family Streptomycetaceae; genus Streptomyces; species Streptomyces sp. WG7. Next base: position 35,594 of record NZ_JBNGGE010000016.1, on the reverse strand, counting down.
CCTCGTGGGCGATCCGCTCCACCGGGAGATCGCTGGACTCCAGCAGGTGCCGTGCCCGCCGCAGCCGCTGCTGGGTCAGCCACCGGCCGGGGCTCAGACCGGTCTCCTCCCGGAAGCGCCGGGCGAAGGTGCGCGTGCTCATCGCCGCGTGCCCGGCCAGGTCGTCCAGCGACAGGGGCAGTTCCAGCCGCCGCAGCGCCCAGTCGCGGGTGGGCCCGGTGCCGGTCGCGCCGGCCGGCGGCAGCGGCCGCTCGATGTACTGCGCCTGCCCGCCGTCGCGGTACGGCGGCACGACGCAGCGGCGGGCGACCTGGTTGGCCACCTCGCTGCCGTGGTCCTGGCGTACCAGGTGCAGGCAGACGTCGACGCCGCTCGCCGCGCCCGCGGAGGTCAGCACGTCGCCGTGGTCGACGAAGAGCACACCGGCGTCCAGCTCGACCCGGGGGAACAGCTCCTGGAAGTGGTCGCTGAGCGCCCAGTGGGTGGTGGCCCGGCGCCCGTCCAGGAGGCCGGCGGCGGCCAGCAGGAAGGCACCGGTGCAGATGGACACCAGACGGGTGCCGGGGCGGACGCGAGCCAGGGCGGTGAGGGCCTGCGGGTCCGGGACGGCGGCCGAGGCGGCGGTGATGGCGTACGGGGGGATGACCACGGTGTCCGCGCCGGCCAGTACCTCGGGACCGTGCCCGGGGGTGACGGTCAGGTCGGAGTCGGTGCGCACGGGCCGTCCGTCCACGCTCGCGGACAGCACCTCGTAGCGGCCGTCGGCGGAACCCAGGACCCGGTGCGGGATGCCGAGCTCGAAGGGGTAGACGCCGTCCAGCGCGAGGACGACGACCTTGTGGGAGCCGGGCAGCGGGTCCGGGCGCATCCGGCTCTCCAGTTCGGCGGCGCGGGCGGCGGAGTCGACGGTCATGGCAGGAATGTATCGGAGGATGACCTTCTTGCCATCGCCCCGGGTCGCGTCGTACCCGCACGATCGGGGCATGACCTCGACGGACACCTCTGCGAACCCCACCTCCTCGGATCCGGCGGCCGCCCAGGACGGCGCCCCCGTGATGCTCGCCCTGCACCAGACGGCCCTCGGCGGACCCGAGGTACTGCGGCTGACGGCCCTGCCCCGGCCCACGCCCGGCCCCGGCGAGATCCTCGTCGCCGTGCACGCGGCCGGGCTCAACCCCACGGACTTCAAGCACCGCGCGCTGACGGTCTTCCTGCCCCCGCCGCCGCTGACCCTCGGCTGGGACGTCTCCGGCACCGTGGTGGAGACCGGCTTCGGCGTCACCCTCTTCCAGCCCGGCGACGAGGTGTTCGGCATGCTGCCCTACCCGCACGGGGCCGGCTCCCACGCCGAGTACGTGACCGGACCCGCCCGCGCCTTCGCCGTGAAGCCCGCCGGGATCGACCACGTCCAGGCGGCCGCCCTGCCGCTGGCCGCGCTCACCGCCTGGCAGGCCCTCGTCGACACCGCCGGCCTCCGGGCCGGGCAGCGGGTGCTGATCCACGCCGCGGCCGGCGGCGTCGGTCATCTCGCCGTACAGATCGCCAAGGAGCGCGGCGCGCACGTCACGGGGACGGCGAGCGCCCCCAAGCACGACTTCCTGCGCGAGCTGGGCGCGGACGCCTGCGTCGACCACCGCACCGAGGACTTCACCGACACCGGCGAGCCCTACGACGTCGTCCTCGACGCCCTCGGCGGGGAGACCGCCACCCGGTCCGCGGGCGTGCTCCGACCCGGCGGTGTCCTCGTCTCCCTGCTGCCGGGCGCCGCGGACACCCGGGCAGCGGCCGAGAAGGCCGGGATCCGCGCCGTGAACCTGCTCGTCGAGCACGACCGGGCCGGGATGTGTGCCGTCGCCGACCTCGTCGAACGGGGCAGGCTCCGCGCCCACGTCTCCGGCACCTTCCCGCTCGCCGAGGGCGCCCGGGCGCACGCCCAGGGCGAGACCGGCCGCACCACGGGGAAGCTGGTCCTCACCGTGCGCTGAGAGGGTGCCCGCCGGCCGTGTCCTGCCGGGGCGCGGCCGGCTCCTCCGCCGAGCCGGCCAGGCCGGCCAGCAGGACCCGGGTCAGGCCGCGCACCCACTCCTCGTCAGCGGCTTCCGCGCTGACCAGCGTGCGGTGCACCACCGCGCCCGCGACCAGGTCGAAGATCAGGTCCACGGTGCGTGCCGCCTCCGCGGCGTCCGGCTCGGGCGGCAGTTCGCCGCGTGCCTGGGCGCGGGCCCTTCCCTCCAGCACCAGGCGCTTCTGGCGTTCGACGATCGACGTGCGGATGCGCTCGCGCAGCGCGTCGTCGCGGGTGGACTCGGCGACCACCGCCATCAGGCCGCTCTTGGCCTCCGGGCGGTCCAGGATCGCCGCGAACTGGAGCACGACGCCCTCGATGTCGGCGGCGAGGGACCCGCGGTCGGGGAGCCGGAGCTCGTCGAAGAGTTCGGCGACCGCGTCGACCACCAGTTCGTTCTTGCCCGTCCAGCGGCGATAGAGCGTCGTCTTGGCAACCCCGGCCCGCGTGGCGACGTCTCCCAGGGTGAGCTTCGACCAGCCCAGGTCGACCAGGGCCGCCCGCGTCGCGGCCAGGATCGCGGTGTCCGCCGCGGCACTGCGCGGGCGCCCGGTACGGCCGGCGGGGGTACTGCTCTGCATTCCCCGACCTTAACCGGCGGGTAACCCGTTGAATCGCCGTGATGCAGATCACGGAAGCCGGGTGCTTCGGGGGTCACTTGTGGCATTACGCTACGGGTCGTAGCGAAAGTACGGGTCCGCCCGTACCGCAGCGACGACCACAGGCGTGGGGTGGGGACCCGGCGTCAACGGAACACTTCAGGGCGGGCTTTCGACCCGCTTTTCACGCACGCGCGGAGTACGGGGGAGGATAGGCCCATGCAGCCACGGAACATGTCCATGAGCGGGGTCGTCGACCTCGCCGCGGTGAAGGCGGCCCAGGAGGCCAAGGCGAAGGCGGAGCAGGCGCGCGCCGAGGCGGCCCGGCACGGCGGGGCGGGGGCCGTCTCCCCGGCCGATCTCGTCATCGACGTCGACGAGGCCGGCTTCGAGAGTGAAGTCCTGCAGCGGTCCACCGAGGTCCCGGTCGTCATCGACTTCTGGGCCGAGTGGTGTGAGCCCTGCAAGCAGTTGAGCCCGGTGCTCGAACGGCTCGCCGTCGAGTACAACGGCCGCTTCCTCCTCGCCAAGATCGACGTCGACGCCAACCAGATGCTGATGCAGCAGTTCGGTGTCCAGGGGATCCCGGCCGTGTTCGCGGTCGTGGCCGGACAGGCGCTGCCGCTCTTCCAGGGTGCCGCCGGTGAGGCGCAGATCCGCCAGACCCTGGACCAGCTGGTGCAGGTCGCCGAGGAGCGCTTCGGCCTGACCGGTCTCGCCGTCGACCCCGAGGCGGAGCCGGGCGCCCAGCCCGCCGCCCCCGAGCGTCCGGCCGGCCCGCACGACGCGGCCCTCGAGGCCGCCGTGCGGGCGCTGGACGCGGGCGATCTGGCCGGAGCGGTCCAGGCGTACCAGAACGTGCTGAGCGAGGACCCGGGCAACACGGAGGCCAAACTCGGCCTGGCCCAGGCCGAGTTGCTCCAGCGCGTGCAGAACGCCGACCCGCAGCGGGTCCGTCAGGACGCGGCCGACAAGCCCGGTGACGTCGAGGCGCAGATCGCCGCCGCCGACCTGGATCTGGTGGGCGGTCACGTGGAGGACGCCTTCGGGCGCCTCATCGACACGGTGCGCGTCACGGCCGGAGACGACCGGGAGACCGTACGGGTGCGGCTGCTGAAGCTGTTCGAGGTGATCGGCGCCGACGACCCGCGGGTGACCGCGGCCCGCAGGGCGCTGGCTCGCGCCCTGTTCTAGGGGCGGTTCGGGCGCCCGTAACCGAGCGGTCGGCGACCGTTCGTCCGGGTGATGCCCGTGTGAAAGAGCTGTCGACGGAACGCCAGTGCGGCCGCGCTTTGCCAAATCTTGGCAATCGCGGCCGCTGTTACTGCGAGTAAGTCGGTCTCGCCGATCTGTCGGACTCTGTCCGGCGATCCATGGTTTTGTTCCATCCGTATGACACACCCTGCGTCGCCGTTCGGGGCCGGTGTGTCGTCCCCCGGCGGCCCGTCCGTTACCAGCGAGTAACGAACCCCCTTGTGTCGACGGCGAGAATGCACCACGATCGGCGACGCTCGGTCCGTTCCCGTACCCCGAAAGCCAGTCGGGTCGCGGGGGTTCCTGGGTCCCCACCGAGCAGGGCCGGCGGCAGTGGAGCCGGCTCTTGGGCAGGGGGGTCTTCGCCCACCCGGCGAAGCCTGTCCAGCAGGGTTGTGCGTGATCGTGTCAGGCGCGACCAGTGGTTGTCGCTCGGGGGTGATCGCCGGTGATTCGGGCGCGTCGTACGCGCCGCCGAGCGCGGGCGCTCTCCTTCCCGAGGACGTAGCACTTCTCCCATCCCTGCCCGGCCGAGCCGCCGATCCCGGGGCCGGCCGAGGCCAGGAGATGTACGTCCGAGAAGGAGGAAATATGGAGTCCCAGGTGCGTGGCGGGACCAGATGGAAGCGGTTCGCTGTGGTCATGGTGCCCAGCGTTGCCGCGACGGCGGCGATAGGCGTCGCGATGGCGCAGGGCGCTCTCGCCGCGTCGTTCAGTGTGTCGGGGCAGTCGTTCAAGGTGACGGCGAAGGAGCTCCGCGGTGAGGGCTTCACGCAGTACGGCGCTCTCACCGAGGGCTACACGCTCACCGGCGACAAGGTGCGCCACCCCGTGGCGGTCTCGTCGTTCCGCGAGGCGCACATCGAGAAGATGTGCCAGTCGGTCGTCACGCCGAACATCCCGGTGATCGGCTCTGTCACCCTCCGGCTGGAGGCGGGCAACAGCCCGAAGGAGGACGAGCAGGTCTTCGCCAAGAACCTGCAGCTCGACGTCGAGAAGCTCGAAGCCGACGCCACCTTCGAGGGCATGGAAATCGGCGTGGCCGCCGGTGACCTGAACAAGGGCCCCGGCATGCAGGGCGGCAAGGAGCAGGCCAACAGGTTCGGCTTCGCGCAGCAGTCCGACAGGGCCGTGCTCAAGGACGTGAAGCAGACGGCGTGGGCCACCACCGCCGGAACCTTCAAGCTCCCCAATCTGAGCATGTCTCTGCACAAGGGCAAGGGCAAGGACATCGAGTGCTACTGAGCGCTCGCTGACGGGCGGGGGCCCCTGGCGCCCCGCCCGTCTTCCCACCGGCCGCGCCGTCGTGCGCGGCCCGCTTCTCCACCACAGCAAAGCCGTACCAGGGAGCTGTTTTCCATGAGCGCCGAGACTCCTGCCGCCGTACCCGGCCAGTTCACCCGCCGCAGGCTGCAGTTCCGTGCCTGGCGAGGCACGCGGCCGTTCTGGGCCGGCCTGTTCGTCGCGCTGGCCGGATTTCCGATCATGTACTTCCCGTACGCGAATCTGCAGATCGGTCACCTGACGCTGGCGATGTCGACCACCGCGGGCGCCGGGTCCCTGATCATCGGCGTGCTGCTCGTGGTCCTCGGACTGAGCCTGTGGTTCCAGCGGCACATCAGGGTTTTCGCGGGCGTCGCGGCGATCCTTCTGGGCCTGGTCTCCATTCCGGTGTCCAACTTCGGCGGTTTCGTCATCGGGTTCCTGCTCTCGCTGGTCGGCGGGGCGATGGCGGTGTCGTGGGTGCCGGGCACGCCCCCCGAGACCGAGCCGCCGGCCGCGGGCAGGGGAACGGACGACACCCCCGAGGGCGCGGTCCTCGACGGCCCGGAGCCCGACACCGCCATGCCGCGGCCGCGGACGGGAGCCGGCATGCCGGAAGAGCCGAACGACCTGTCAGGAACGAGCCCGGGCAACGGGGCGAACGGGAGGCACAGTGCCGGCTGACGAGGCGACCCGCGGAACTGACGCGGAGGCGTCCCGCGCGAGAACCGGGCCGCGCCACGCGGCTCCCAAGAAGCCGCTGCTCACGAGGCTCCACATGCCGGCCGGGAAGGCGATCGCCCTGGCGGCGATGCCCACGGCGGTCCTCATGGGGCTGGGGTTCACGCCGACCCTCGCCGTCGCGGACGGCAACGACCAGGGGGCGCCGCCGGCCAACAGCCTGACGGCCGAGGAGTACAAGGCCTGTGTGGAGGCCATGACGGGCGCCGACAAGGGATCGTCCGCCTCTCCCGCCCCCTCTGCGTCGGCGACCGGCAAGGCCGACGACGCCGAGGGTGACGACGCCGAGGGTGACGCGGGCGAGCCGAGCCCCTCGACCTCGGCAGGGGACTCCGGCAGCGACAAGGGCACGGAGACGGGTGCTGCCTCTTCGTCGGATTCAGGTTCCGACGACAAGGCCGAGCCCGCCCCGAGCGCCTCCGCGTCGGCGTCGCAGGAGAACGAGCCGCGGAGCGAGGAGGCGTCCCCCTCGGCGTCCGAGAGCGGCGGCGGCGGTCTGCTGGAGGGCCTCGGCGACGCCATCGAGGGCATCTTCACCGGCGGCGGGAAGGCCGAGGAGAGCCCGAGCCCCACGCCGTCCCCCTCGGCGTCCGGGAGCGCCGGCGAGGACGCGTCCGACCCGGCGAAGGACGGCACGGGGAAGGCCACCGGCACGGCGTCCGGGGCGGCCGGGTCCACCGAGGAGCCGCGGGACGAGGCGACCGGGGAGGCGAAGGACGGGGCCAAGGACCAGGCGAAGGACGAGGCGAAGGACGAGGCGGAGGAGACGGCCGGGGAAGCCACCGCCTCGCCCGGCCCCAGCGCCTCCGAGAGCGCCGGCACGGACCCGGAGGACTGCCCGGTCGCCACCGACGAGGTGGGCGGGGTCGACAACTCCATCCCGGTGCCGGACGACCCCTGGCACCTCGAGGCCAGCTCGCTGCTCCTCAAGGGGGCCTCGTACAAGGGCATCGTCGAGGTGAAGACGGCGAGCGGCAAGACCAAGAAGGCGCTGAAGTACGTCATATCGAAGGGCACCGACATCGGTGACCTGCACCAGATCGTGAAGGACGAGCAGATCGGCAAGACCTACCACGTGCAGGCGGCCAAGGGGTCGACGTCCACGATCACCAACGGGGACACGGTGATGTACACGGAGAGCATCTCGGGCAACCTGCTCGGGCTGATCCCGATCACCTTCGACCCGGAGCACCCGCCGCCGCTGGACATCCCGCTGATCTACTTCACCGACGTGAAGGTGGTGCAGGCCGGTCAGTTCGGCGGGACCCTGCACATCCCCGGGCTGCATCAGTACATCACCGACTGAGAGCGGCCGGGACGCGACCGAGGGCGCCCCCTGCCACAGGGGGCGCCCTCGGTCGCGTACGGGACGGGACGTCAGCCGCGCCGCGTCTCCCCCAGGTGGTGCACGCGGACCATGTTGGTGGTGCCGGGCACGCCGGGGGGCGAACCGGCGGTGATCACGACGATGTCGCCGTCGCTGAACCGGCCGAGGCGCATCGTCTCCTGGTCCACCAGGTCGACCATCTCGTCGGTGCTGTTCACGAACGGCACCACGTGCGGCTCCACGCCCCAGCTGAGCGCCAGCTGGTTGCGGGTGGACTCGTCGGTGGTGAAGGCGAGGATCGGCTGGGCCGCGCGGTAGCGGGACAGCCGGCGGGCGGTGTCACCGGACTGGGTGAAGGCCACCAGGCCCTTGCCGCCGAGGAAGTCGGCGATCTCGGCGGCGGCGCGGGCCACCGAACCGCCCTGGGTGCGCGGCTTCTTGCCCGGCACCAGCGGCTGCAGGCCCTTGGAGAGCAGTTCCTGCTCGGCGGCGGTGACGATCTTCGACATCGTCTTGACGGTCTCGATCGGGTACGCGCCCACCGACGACTCCGCCGACAGCATGACCGCGTCCGCGCCGTCCAGGATCGCGTTGGCCACGTCGGAGGCCTCGGCGCGGGTCGGACGCGAGTTGGTGATCATCGACTCCATCATCTGGGTCGCCACGATCACCGGCTTGGCGTTGCGCCGGCACAGCTCGATGAGGCGCTTCTGCACCATGGGGACCTTCTCGAGCGGGTACTCGACGGCCAGGTCGCCACGGGCCACCATGACGGCGTCGAAGGCCGCGACGACGCCCTCCATGTTCTCCACCGCCTGCGGCTTCTCCACCTTGGCGATGACCGGGACCCGGCGGCCCTCCTCGTCCATCACGCGGTGCACGTCGGCGACGTCCTTGGCGTCCCGGACGAAGGAGAGCGCGACCAGGTCGCAGCCCATGCGCAGCGCGAAGCGGAGGTCCTCGATGTCCTTCTCGCTCAGCGCGGGCACGTTCACGGCCGCGCCGGGCAGGTTGATGCCCTTGTGGTCGGAGATGACGCCGCCCTCGATGACGATCGTCCGCACCCGGGGGCCCTCGACCTCGGTGACCTTCAGCTCGACGTTGCCGTCGTTGATGAGGACCTGGTCGCCCTTGGTGACGTCGCCGGGCAGGCCCTTGTACGTCGTGCCGCAGATCGTCCTGTCACCCGGCACGTCCTCGGTGGTGATGGTGAACTCGTCACCGCGCACCAGCTCGACGGGACCCTCCGCGAAGGTCTCCAGGCGGATCTTCGGACCCTGCAGGTCGGCGAGGACACCGATGGCCCTGCCGGTCTCCTTGGCGGCGGCCCGGACACGGTCGTAACGCCCCTGGTGCTCGGCGTGGGTGCCGTGGCTGAAGTTGAAGCGGGCCACGTTCATGCCGGCCTCGATCAGCGCTACGAGCTGCTCGTGGGAGTCGACCGCGGGGCCGAGAGTACAGACGATTTTCGAACGGCGCATGGGGCGATCCTATCGGTTTGTTTCGCTGCGGAATATTCCGTCTGGCGGAATGTACAAAAGGGCGGGATGCCGCTCAGGTGAGATTCCCCGAACCATTTACCAGCGCGTAGGTCTGTGTCGCGATCTCCATTTCCTCGTCCGTCGGCACCACGGCCACCGCCACCCGCGCGCGGGCCGGTGAGATCAGCCGCGCCCCGTCGCCGCGCGCGGCGTTCAGCTCGCCGTCGACCGCCAGGCCGAGCTCCTCCAGGCCCGCCACCGCGGCCTCCCGCACCGGCGCCGAGTTCTCCCCGACCCCGGCGGTGAAGGCCACCGCGTCCACCCGTCCGAGAACGGCGTAATAGGCGCCGATGTACTTCTTCAGCCGGTGAATGTAGATGTCGAAGGCCAGCCGCGCCCGCTCGTCGCCGGCGTCGACACGGCGGCGGATCTCCCGCATGTCGTTGTCGCCGCACAGTCCGATCAGACCGCTCCCCTTGTTGAGAAGAGTGTCGATCTCGTCGGCGGACATTTCGCCAACACGCATCAAATGGAAGATGACGGCAGGGTCCATGTCTCCCGAGCGCGTACCCATCACGAGCCCCTCCAAAGGCGTCAGCCCCATGGAGGTGTCCACGCAACGCCCGCCCCGCACCGCCGAGGCGGACGCCCCGTTGCCCAGGTGCAGCACGATGACGTTCACGTCCTCGGGCGCCTTGCCCAGCAGCTTCGCGGTCTCCCGGGAGACGTACGCGTGCGAGGTGCCGTGGAAGCCGTAGCGGCGGACGCGGTGCGCGTCGGCGGTCTCGACGTCGATCGCGTAGCGGGCCGCGGCCTCCGGCATCGTCGTGTGGAAGGCGGTGTCGAAGACGGCGACCTGCGGCAGGTCCGGGCGCAGCGCCTGCGCGGTGCGGATGCCGGCGAGGCCCGCCGGGTTGTGCAGCGGGGCGACCGGGATGAGGCGCTCGATCTCGGCGAGCACCGCGTCGTCCACGACGGTCGGCTCGGTGAACCGCTTCCCGCCGTGCACCACCCGGTGCCCTATCGCGGCCAGCTCCGGCGAGTCCAGGCCGAGGCCGTCCTTGGCCAGCTCCGCCGCGACGGCCTTCAGCGCCGCGTCGTGGTCGGGGACGGCCCCGCTCCACTCACGGGCCCCGCCGCCCGCCGGCGTGTGCCTGAGCCGTGAGGTCTCCTCCCCGATCCGCTCGACGAGGCCCACCGCCAGCCGTTCGCCACCGCGCATGTCGATCAGCTGGTACTTCACCGACGACGAGCCGGAGTTGAGGACGAGGACGCGGGTAGCGCTCACAGATCGGACGCCTTCTCGGTGGGGGACTCGGTGGGGGACTGCTGGGCCTGGATCGCCGTGATGGCGACGGTGTTGACGATGTCCTGGACGAGCGCGCCCCGGGACAGGTCGTTGACCGGCTTGCGCAGACCCTGGAGCACCGGGCCCACCGCGATCGCGCCGGCCGAGCGCTGCACGGCCTTGTACGTGTTGTTGCCGGTGTTCAGGTCCGGGAAGATCAGGACGCTGGCCTGCCCGGCGACCTCCGAGCCGGGCAGTTTGGTCGCGGCCACCGACGGCTCGACGGCGGCGTCGTACTGGATCGGCCCCTCGACCCTGAGGTCCGGCCGGCGCGAGCGGACCAGCTCCGTCGCCTCGCGCACCTTGTCGACGTCGGCGCCGGAACCGGACGTGCCCGTCGAGTACGACAGCATCGCGATCCGCGGATCCACCCCGAACCGCGCCGCCGTGGAGGCCGACTGGGTCGCGATGTCGGCGAGCTGTTCCGCGTTCGGGTCGGGGTTGACCGCGCAGTCGCCGTAGACCAGGACCTTGTCGGCCAGGCACATGAAGAAGACGGACGACACGATCGACGCCTGCGGCCTGGTCTTGATGATCTCGAAGGCCGGGCGGATCGTCGCCGCGGTCGAGTGCACCGACCCCGACACCATGCCGTCGGCCAGCCCCTCCTGCACCATCAGCGTGCCGAAGTAGTTGACGTCGGAGACGACGTCGTACGCCAGTTCCACCGTCACGCCCTTGTGGGCGCGCAGGGCGGCGTACTTCTCGGCGAAGGAGTCGCGCAGCTCGCTGGCGGCCGGGTCGACCAGCTGCGCGTCGCCGAGGTCGATGCCCAGGTCGGCGGCCTTCTTGCGGATCTGCTCGACCGGGCCGAGGAGGGTCAGCTCGCACACGCCCCGGCGCAGCAGCACCTCGGCCGCGTGCAGCACCCGCTCCTCGGTGCCCTCCGGGAGGACGACCCGGCGCAGGTCGGAACGGGCCTGCTCCAGCAGCTTGTGCTCGAACATCATCGGCGTGACGCGGTCGCTGCTCGGCGCGGAGACCCGCTTGCTGAGGTCGGCGGTGTCGACGTACCGCTCGAAGAGGCCGAGGGCGGTCTCCGCCTTGCGCGGGGTGGCGGCGTTGAGCTTGCCCTCCAGGGAGAAGAGCCGCTCGGCGGTGGGGAAGCTGTTGCCGGTCACCGAGAGCACCGGCGTGCCGGGGGCGAGGCGGTCGGCGAGGGTGAGGATGCCCGCGCCGGGCACCTCGTCCAGGGTGAGCAGGACGCCGGCTATCGGCGGGGTGCCGGCGCTGTGCGCGGCGAGCGTGCCGACGACCAGGTCGGCGCGGTCGCCGGGGGTGACGACCAGGCAGCCGGGGGTCAGGGCGGCCAGCAGGTTGGGCAGCATGGCCCCGCCGAAGACGAAGTCCAGCGCGTCGCGGGCGAGCCCCGAGTCGTCGCCGAGGACCACCTCGGCGCCGAGGGCGTGCGCGATCTGGGAGACGGTCGGCGCGGACAGGGCGGGCTCGTCCGGCACCACCCAGCACGGCACCGGCAGCCGGTCCGTGAGCCGCTCGGCGATCTCGTCCCGGTCCTCGCGGGCGACCCGGTTGGTCACCATGGCCAGGACGTCGCAGCCCAGCCCGTCGTAGGCGCGGAAGGCGTTGACGGTCTCGGCGAGCACGGACTCCGCGGGCTGCTTGCGGCCGCCCACCACCGGCAGCACCGAGGCACCGAACTCGTTGGCCAGCCGCGCGTTCAGCGACAGCTCGTCCGGGAACTGGGTGTCGGCGAAGTCGGTACCGAGGACGAGGACGACGTCGTAGTCGCGGGCGACCAGGTGGAACCGGTCGACCAGCGCGGACACCAGCTCGTCCGTGCCCTGTTCGGCCTGGAGGGCGGACGCCTCCTGGTAGTCCATGCCGTACACGGTGGCGGGGTCCTGCGCGAGCCGGTAGCGGGCGCGCAGCAGCTCGAAGAGCCGGTCGGGTCCGTCGTGGACCAGGGGACGGAAGACGCCGACCCGGTCGACCTGCCGGGTCAGGAGCTCCATGACCCCCAGTTCGACGACCTGGCGGCCGTCGCCGCGGTCGATACCGGTCACGTACACGCTGCGCGTCACGCGTGGTCTCCGTTTCGTCTGGTGGCGGCTGTCCCGTGCACAGAGATCACCCACCGGGGTGAGCAGAGCCCTCTTGACAATACCTCCGGGGGTGGCTAAGGCGCCCGTCAGCGTCCGTGAGTGCCCGCCGGGGGGCCGGTCATGAAAGAATTGGATCGGCTCACCGGTGTCAACAGCGAGCAGGAGACACAGCACGATGCGTATCGGAGTTCTCACCGCAGGCGGCGACTGCCCCGGCCTGAACGCAGTGATCCGGTCGGTCGTGCACCGAGCGGTCGACAACTACGGCGACGAGGTCATCGGCTTCGAGGACGGCTACGCGGGCCTGCTGGACGGCCGTTACCGCGCCCTCGACCTGAACGCGGTCAGCGGCATCCTGGCCCGCGGCGGCACCATCCTCGGCTCCTCCCGGCTGGAGCGCGACCGGCTCCGCGAGGCCTGCGAGAACGCCGGCGACATGATCCAGAGCTTCGGCATCGACGCGCTGATCCCGATCGGCGGCGAGGGCACGCTGACGGCCGCCCGGATGCTGTCCGACGCGGGCCTCCCGGTGGTCGGCGTGCCGAAGACCATCGACAACGACATCTCCTCCACCGACCGCACCTTCGGCTTCGACACGGCGGTCGGCGTGGCCACGGAGGCGATGGACCGCCTCAAGACCACCGCCGAGTCCCACCAGCGCGTGATGGTCGTCGAGGTCATGGGCCGGCACGCCGGCTGGATCGCCCTGGAGTCCGGCATGGCCGCCGGCGCCCACGGCATCTGCCTGCCCGAGCGCCCCTTCGACCCCGCCGACCTGGTCAAGATGGTCGAGGAGCGGTTCTCCCGCGGCAAGAAGTTCGCCGTCGTCTGCGTCGCCGAGGGCGCCCACCCCGCCGAGGGCTCCATGGACTACGGCAAGGGCGCGATCGACAAGTTCGGCCACGAGCGCTTCCAGGGCATCGGCACGGCACTGGCGTACGAACTGGAGCGCAGGCTCGGCAAGGAGGCCAAGCCAGTCATCCTCGGCCACGTCCAGCGCGGCGGCGTACCGACCGCGTACGACAGGGTGCTCGCCACCCGCTTCGGCTGGCACGCGGTGGAGGCCGCGCACCGGGGCGACTTCGGCCGGATGACCGCGCTGCGCGGCACGGACGTCGTCATGGTGCCGCTGGCGGAGGCCGTGACCGAGCTGAAGACGGTGCCGAAGGACCGGATGGACGAGGCGGAGTCGGTCTTCTAGCTTCCTGGTCCCCAGATCCTGTCGCAGCAGGGAGGGCCGGGGGCGTCGCCCCACCGTTCGACCTGGCTGATCCAGGGCGAGGTAAATCTGGAGCGGCTGTTCTCGATACCCGCGGGACGGTCCTGAGCAACGACTGAGGCCCCGCCCTTCCGCCACGTGGGAGGGCGGGACGGACGGGGCCGCACAGGGGAGGCGTCAGGGCGTGGGCCAGGTGACCCGCTGCCCTTGGGGCGTGATCACGATCTCGAAGCGGTCCAGGGCCGGAGAGCCGTCCGTCTGCCAGCGCAGCAGGTGATCCTCCATGGCGTCCCACAGCGGCACCGGCCCGCCTTGTCGGACGGTCCACTGCTCGCGATCCAGAGCGAGGGCTGCCCAGGCGCCGGCCTCCACATCGACGAGGACGTGCCGGGTTCCGTCAGCCGACGTCAGGCTCAGCCTCTGCGTACGCGGCGCCGCGAGCTGGGCGACGAACCGCGCGTCCCAGTCGTCCAGGACGTCAGCGCCGACCCGCGTCGACCGTTCCTCGCCGGACTCGAAATCGGGCAGTATCCCGAGCGGCGGCGGCAAGTGCGGCCGGGCAAGCATGAAGGACACCTGCCTCCCGAGAAATCGGCCGTGCGCCACCCCGTCATGACCGACGGTAAGCTGGGCCAGCTCCGAAGAATGCATCCACCCGCACAGGGTGGCGAGGACCATGCCGCCCGGTTTGGTCTGCTCGAGCCAGGTGTGCGGCACCTCCCGCACGCCGCACGTCGCGACGAGCCGGTCGTACGGGGCGCCGTCCGGGTGTCCGGCCAGGCCGTCACCGACGACCAGGTCCGGGAAGTAGCCGCACGCCCCCAGGCCGATGCCGGCGCGACGGGAGACCTCGGCGTCCACCTCCACCGACGTCACCAGGCCGTCGCCGAGCCGGTGGCAGAGCAGGCCGGTGGAGTATCCGGTGCCGGTGCCGGTGCCGATCTCCAGCACCCGGTCGCCGTCCTGGACCTGGAGGTCTTCCAGCATCTGCACCACCAGGCTCGGCAAGGTGCTGGACGAGGTGGGTTCGCGCAGGATCTCGCCGCGGATGTCGCCGGGCACGATGGTGCCCGCGATCTGGGTGACCAGCGACTCGTCCGTGTAGCAGTGCTCCAGCCAGTCTTCCCGGTCGGCAGGCACCGGCTGCCAGGCGTCGCCGAAGCGCCGGAAAAAGCCGTCGCGCAGGAACTTGTGGCGGGGCACGGCTTCGACGGCCGCGCGCCAGGGCTCGCTGCGCAGGGCACCGTCTGCGGTGAGCCGGTCGACGAGCTCCCGACGCAGGGCTGTGGAGTCCGTGACGGTCATCAGCGGCTCCTTCTTTCCAGGAGGTCGGCCATGGCCGCGAGCATGGGCAGGCTGGTCTCGAGCTCCAGCCAGTACCACTGGCCGGAGGGATTGCACTCCAGGAACCACCATCGGTCCTCGCGGTCGATGGCGAAGTCGAAAGCGCCGAAGACGAGACCGAAGTGGGACAGGTAGGCGTACAGCGATGCGGCGGCGCCGTGCGGGAGCGGGACCACGGTGTAGGTGAGGCGGTCGTAGGCGGTGCGCCAGTCCAGCAGGTCAGAGTCGATACGGACGGCGAAGACCTGTTCCCCGATGACAGTGACCCGTACGTCTGCGGTCTTGTCCACGCGCTGCTGGAACAGGTGCGCGGTGCCGGCCACGGCTTCGTCGATGTCGTCGGCCGCGACTTCGGCGACCTTCACCGTGGAGGAGATGCCGTCGAGGCGGTACAGCGGCGCCGACAACGGCTTGTAGATCACCGGGCCGTGCTGCTTGATGAAGGCCCGGGCTGCATCAGGGTCGCTGGTGATGGTCGTGGGCGGAAGACGGAAGCCCGAACTCGCCGCTGCGGCGAGACCGGACGGCTCGAATTCGGCATCGCCGATGCGGTGGGGATGGTTGACGTACCGGCAGTCCGGCAGGGAGGCAAGGACGCCACCGAGACCGTAGCGGGCCTGAGCGACGGCGAACCGTGCGTCCTGATCGTTCAGGTGGGGGAA
This sequence comes from Streptomyces sp. WG7, assembly GCF_049975785.1. NCBI lineage: Bacteria > Bacillati > Actinomycetota > Actinomycetes > Kitasatosporales > Streptomycetaceae > Streptomyces > Streptomyces sp. WG7. The sequence continues at coordinate 20,228 of NZ_JBNGGE010000016.1, read as the reverse complement.
CGCGAAGCCGGAAGGCCGGCGGTAGTACAGGGACCGGACCTTGGCGAGGTCGGCGGTCCGGGACGGCGTGGAGAGTGTGCCTTCCACACCGGTCGACGTGATCGTGGCCGCGACCGACAGTGCGTAGGGGAAGTCCCCCGAGTCGAGCCTCACGACCGGGACTTCCCGGTCGTGAAGCTCGCTGATCACCACGTCGGCCGTGGGGTCGTCCAGGTTGGTGACGACCAGCACCGGACCGGCATCGGTCACTGGTCGGTGTCGTTCCCGGTGTCGGTGTCCTGCGTGGAGCCGTTGCCGTCAGGGCTCGTGCCCGTGGCCGGGTTGGTGCCGGTACTGGTGCCGTGTCCGCCCATCTCCATGACGCGACCGTCGGCGTCGAAGTACCGGGTGGTCTGCGTGGCAGGGTCCAGGAGGGCCCGGGCGTAGCCGGGGGCGGGCGATGGGTAAGGGGCCATGCGGCGCACGCCCCAAGGGACCGGGGTGAGTGTGCCGGACGGCAGCGGCGTCCCGGTGGGCAGGCGGTCAGAGTGTGCGAACAAGGGATCGTCCTCTCTCGTGATCTTTCGGTGGTTCCGCCCGGGCTCGACCTCTCCGGGTGGGGCGGGCGGGAGTCTCGGGACCTGTTTCGCCGGTGTCGTGCGCACCACCAGCGAGACGGGCGTTCTCGGGGGGTGCGACCGTGACCCTGCGGTCGCCGTGGGTCCCCCTGGGGCGCCGGGAGGCGCTGGGCGGTCACTCGCCTCTCGGGAGGCGCGCGCGAGCAGGGTGTGTGTCGTGGCATGGACGGTCACCGGATGCGGCTCGGTGATTCGATCGGCGTGCGTGCGGTGGGTCCGCACGTGCCGGCCGGGCCGGAGCTGCCGGCCTCCTGTGTGATCAGGACCGCGTCATCCGGGCCTGCCGCACATGCGTTCGTGGTGCTCGCACAGGGCGTGCAGGACGCGGGCCAAGCGGCGGGCGTAGGCGACGGAGCCACCCGGTCGCGGGACCGGCTGTGTGCGGAGCTTGTCGCGGGCTTCGCCGATGCAGGCGAGCGCGCAGTAGCGTGCAATGCTGTCCGGCAGCGTCCCGACCGCTGCCTCCACTTCGGGGGCCAGCATCTGGAGGTGGCCGCGCAGCAGCTCGGTCAGCGTCGCCGCTTCCGGGTCCGCCGGTTCTGGGACGGCCGGGCTGCCGTCGGGGTTCAGGAGGGCGAGGACGGTCTCACGCATCTCCTCCAGGTCGACGGCGGTCGCCTTGCTCCGTTGCGTGGCGTTCACCGTGCCGTCGTCGTCGGTGACCGTGCCATGGGTGGTGACGCGGCAGACGCGCAGGGTCATCTTGACCCCGGCCGTTCTGCGGGCTGTAGCGTTCATGATGTTGGCGCTCCCTCGTTGAGCGTTGGCCGCGCCCCGGTGCCGTTCGCCCGGCCGCCGGGGTCTTCGAACATCCGCGCACCGGTTACGTGGAACCCGCCGTGAACACCTGCCACACGCGGTTGCCGCCTCGGACCGTGACGTGCCCAGCTACGCGCAGGGTCTTGTGGACGGCCCCGCAGTCGAAGCAGGCCTCGCCACGCAGTCGGACAACGCTCGCGCGCCCGTGAAGGATCGTGGGCGCGAACGGGAGTACGTCAGGCATCCCGGTTCCCGTCTGCTGGTTCCTGCGCGTGCAACAGATGGTGAGGGCCGGTGAAGGTCACAAGTACCCCGACAAGGGGTACTGGGGCAGGCCGCTCAGGTCGCGGCGCACCACTCAGCGAAGTGCGTGAGTGTTTCCGCATCCGCTCGCTTCAGGCGGCGCAGCTTGGCCGCGTCCTCGCGGACCCACGGGTGTTCCCTCGTGTGCTGCGGCGCGATGTGCCGGGCGACCTTCAGGGATGCGAAGGCGTCATCGGGGAGTCCGGTCCACAGCTGGGCGCGGGCGAGTTCGATGTAGAAGCCGCTGCGGCGCTCCGCCGGCATGCCTTCGGGAGGCTTCCACTCGCGGGCGATGTCCAGGGCGCGGCCGACGTGTACGTCTCCGAGGCTGACGGCCACCGACACCTCGTGGGTACGCACTGAGTCGGGGCCGAACGCGGTGCCGCAGTACACGCCCTCCGGCACCTGGTCGGCCATCTCCCGGGCGTCGTCGAGATGGCTGGTCGCAGCAGCGGAGTCGTGCGCCCGGCCGGCGATGACCGCGGCTCTCATGTGAAGTGCACCGCGGGCGGCGATGGCCGACGCGCCCACCGGAGCAGGGGCCGCGTCCAGTGCCTGCTCCAGTGCCCGCAGACCGGCAGCGTGGGCGCGAGCCGCGAAGAACGTCTCCGTGCGAACGTAAGCGACGGACGCGGCCAACGTGGGATCGCCTGCCTCGGGGGCTGCCCACCGCATCAGGTCGACGAGGCGAGCAGACAGGTCCTGGGCGCCGAACTTGTAGGCGACAGCGTCCGCGGACCGGTAGGCCTTGACCAGCAGCCCGGCCGACTCGGCTCGGTCTTCGGCGGGCGCGTCGTGGAAGGCGCGGGCGAGTTCGACCAGCAGGCCGGGAAGCGAGCGGACGATGCGCGTGTACTGCGCGGCCAGCCTCCATCGTGCTGCTTCAGCTACCTCAGTACGCAGGTCGCGCAGCGGGCGGACCGGCCCGTCGTCGGGAAGATCGTAGGTGGCGATGGCAGCGGAGAGCGCAGGCAGCGCGGCCCGGACACGAGTGTGCGCCGCACCGCGATCGGAGCGCAGACGGGCAGGGTCGACCCCGAGGGCATCCGCGATGGCTTCCAGGGTGGCGTCGGTGACGCCCCGCTCGCCCCGCTCGATCTTCCGGACGGTGCCGAGTGCGACACAGGCCGCGTCGGCGAGCTGCTGCTGCGTCATCTTGGGTCGGATCACGCTGCGGTAATAGGCGATCCGCCGACCCACCCCGTCGTCCGTGAGTGCAGGCATACTGACTCCAGTTCGGTGCGCCCAGTTCGAACGGTACTCGCGTCCACACGCTGCGTGCCCACGAGCGGCTACCGACCTCGGGTGGTGGGGCTGTTCCTTCCGGTCAGCCGCGGATGACTCCGATGAGGTCGGTGAGGCTGTCGATTCGCCAGTCCGCCGCCGCTACCACGTCCGGGTGGTCCGCCCACAAATGCCCCCAGGGGCCGCGGCGAAGCTGCGCGCATCGCAGCCCGGCTGCTTTCGCCGGGAACACGTCGTTGGCCGGATGGTCGCCGACGTACAGGGTTGCTCCTGGGGTCGCCTGCGCTACCTCCAGTACGCGGTGAAAGAACTCGGGTTGTGGCTTCGCCACACCCAACTGCTCCGAGGTGGTGATGAGATCCGCCGGGAGGTCCAGGTCGCGCAGCAGTTCCCCAGCGCGTCGAGTCTGGTTCCCCGCGATGATCACGCGTACGCCCAGTTTCCGCAGCTGCGACAACGCAGGTCGCACGTCATCGTAAAGGTCACTCTCGTCCAGATACTCGCCGCGGCCGGCGGCGTCGCGGGCGCGGTACTCGGCAGCGATGTCGATTCCCGGCCGTGCGAGATGGAGAGCTTCGGCGTTGTCCTTGCCCTGAGCGACGACGGCACCGACGAGGGCTGACAGGGTATGCCGGGGAATCTCCAGCCAGTCAGCCCACGATGCCCAGTAACGGTCGTCCCGGGTGAGCGTCTCGCCGACGTCGAACACGATTGTTTCCATCACGACCGGAAGCGTAGGGCCTGTCCGACGGGTCCCGTGCGGGTGATGAGCCCGAGGTCAGTGCAGGTCTGCTTGGAAGGCGTGACGGTGGTCGGCGGGGCAGCCTCGTCGAACCGCGAGGGAGCCGGCGGGGCCGGCAACAGACTGGTCACGTCAGCGGCTCGGCGCCATCGAACCTTGATCACGGGGCTGACGTCCGCCTGCTGGGCCGGAGGGTCCCCGTGTTCGTTGGGGCACCAGAGGATCTGCAAGAGGTCGGTGCCGGCAGGCCAGCAGGGTCCCGGCGCGTCGTGCTGGAAGATCTGTGCGACCGGCGCCATGGCCGTGGCAGGCACACCGGCAGGGCTGCCTTCGTCGGGCAAGGAGCACGTGGGCCACGGTTCATCAGCCGGCCACAGCAGGGGTCCGCCGATCGAACTGTTCCGGCAATCCGGCTCTGCCCGTTCGGGGTGGAGCACGACTGCTGCGCGCGCGTGGGGGGGCGAGTTCCGGAAGCACGGCGAGTATCGCTTCGAGTGAGGGCCTGGAGGTGTGCGCCATTGGGTCTTCCGGGACGAGTACGACTGTCCCGCGTGGAGGCGGTTCAGAAACGGGATCACCTGTGTCGCGCCGCCCCGCAGGCCCGGCAAGATCAGCAGTGCTGGCGGGGCGCCGCCTCCTCTGTGTCACCGCTCACGGGTGCTTCTCGACCGCCGCCCAGAAGTGCTCCACGATCCGGTCGAGGAAGTCGCGGCCCCCGGCGTTCGAGTCGGGGCCGCCGCCGCCCCAGCTGAGGGTGGCGGTCATGTGCCCCTGGTAGTCCTGGTGCAGTACCTGGAGGACGTTCGCCAGGACCCGCCGGTCCAGGGGCGTTACCTTGGCGACGGGGCGCACGTAGCCCTGCCAGCGGGTGGTGACCGCGCTCGTCAGCAGGCCGGCGAGCTTCTCCTCGCGCCCCGTGACGGCCACGAAGTCGGGCGGGGCGAGGGCGAGCACGTCGGCGAGGGCGGCCGACTGGCGGTCGGTGCCGCGCCAGCCGTCCGTCTCCTCCATCCGCAGGTAGGTCGGGAGCGCGATCCCGACGGCGCGGGCCACGTCCTCCGGCGCCAGGGAACGGGCGACGCGGTGCTCGCGCAGGGTCTGCGGCCGGCCGATCAGATCACCGGGCGAGCACCACAGCACCCCCGCGAGCGCGGTCAGCTCGGAGTTCCGGGGGGAGGCGACGCCCCGCTCCCAGGCGACGACGAGGTCCGGGGTGACGTACGGCAGCCCGTACGAGACCCGCATGCCGTGGGCGACGTGCTCGGGCCCCATGTTGAGGGCGGCGCGGAGCCGGCGGGCGGCGAGGGCGTTGAACGGGGGACCCGACTGGTTCGGGTGGGGTGAGGGTCGGCGCACGCGCCACACCGTAGGGGGCCGGGCGATCCTTGACTACGGGCTGTTCAGCCAGCGATACGGATCGTATGAACCTACGGATGCGTACGGGCGCGTACCGGCGCATGCGGACGCCCGCGCGCGCCCCGCGCACGCCTGCGGGAGCCGCCCCCGCTCACCCCGTGACCGCACCGCTTGTCCGTGACCGCTCCGCTCGCCCGTGACGGCCTTGCTCATCCCTTGACCGCCCCGCCCAGCGCGAACCCGCCGCCGAGCCGCCGGGAGATCAGCACGTACAGCAGGATGACCGGCGTCGAGTAGACGATCGAGAACGCCGCCAGCTGCCCGTACGCCACCATGCCCCGGTTGCCGAAGAAGTCGTTGATGCTCACCGAGGCGGGCATCTGGTCCGGGGTGAGCAGCAGCATGAACGGGACGAAGAAGTTCCCCCACATCATCACGAACGAGAACACCGTCACCACCGCCACCCCCGGCCCCATCAGCGGCAGCACGATCCGCAGCAGGGACTGGAACGACGACGCGCCGTCCGTCCACGCCGCCTCCTCCAGTTCCCTGGGCACGCCGTCCATGAAGTTCTTCATCAGCCAGATGGCGAAGGGGAGCTGGGAGGCGGCGAAGAAGAAGATCGTCCCCTGCATGGTGTCGATCATGTTCACCCGCACGAAGAGGGCGTAGACCGGCACCATGATCGCCGTGATCGGCAGGCTGGTCGCGAACAGGATGGTCAGCAGGAACGGCCGGTTCAGCCGCGACCGGAAACGGGAGAGCGGATACGCCGCGAGCGCCGCGCACACCACCGTCAGCAGGGTCGCCCCGCCGCACAGGACCAGGCTGTTGAGCAGCGGGGTGAAGGTGATCTCCGGGGTGAGGATCGCGTCGAAGTTGTCCAGCGTCACCCCGTCGGGGACCTTGACCCTCAGGCTCGCGTGCGGGTCCAGGGCGGACAGCACCACCCAGGCCAGCGGCAGCACGAAGGCCGCGGCCGCCACCAGCAGCCCCGCGTCGGCGGCCAGCCGGCGCCGGCCGCGGCGGGAGGCGGGGGTACGCCGGGAGGCGGAGGTGCGGCGGGCAGTGTGGGACGTGAGCGTGGACGCCATGTCAGACCTCCGTCCGCAGCAGGCGCAGGTACACGACCGAGAACAGCGAGCCGATCAGCAACAGCAGCAGCGCCACCGCCGTGCCGTAGCCGATCAGACTGTTCTGAAAGGCCTGCTCGTACATGAACAGCGGCAGCGTCTGGCTCTTGCCGCTCGGGCCGCCCCGCGTCATCACCCAGATCAGGCCGAAGACCGACAGGGTCTGCAGGGTGTTGAGCATGAGGTTGGTGCCGATGGACCGCCGGATCATCGGCAGCGTGATGTGCCACATCCGGCGCCAGCCGCTCGCCCCGTCCACCTCGGCGGCCTCGGTGACCTCCTTCGGGATCTCGTTCAGGGCGGCCGAGTACACCAGCATCGAGAACGCGGTGCCCCGCCACACGTTGGCGAAGGACACCGCGAGGATCGGCAGCGTGAACAGCCAGTTCTGGGACGGCAGATGGAGCCAGTCCAGGATGGCGTTGAGGGTGCCCTCGCGGCGGAAGAAGGCGTAGAGCAGGAAGCCCGCCACCACCTCCGGCAGCACCCACGCCGTGACGACGATGCCGCCGGTGAGCGTACGGACCGGCTTCGAGGCCCGCTGCATCAGCGAGGCCAGCGCCAGCCCCAGCGTGTTCTGCCCGATCAGCGACGACACCACCGTGAACACCAGGGTCAGCCACACGGCGTTGAGGAACGCCTCGTCCTGGAACGCCCGCCGGAAGTTCTCGAGGCCGACGAAGGACTCCTCGGCCTGCCCGGTGAGCTGGAGGTCGGTGAAGGCGATGACGACGCAGTACGCGATCGGGCCGGCGAGGAAGAGCAGCAGCAGGACGACGGCGGGGGAGACGGGCAGGGCGCGGACCAGGGAGCGGCGGACGGTGCCGGGACGACTGCCGGAGGCCGGGGGCGCCGGGGCCTTCCGGGCCTCCGGACCCGCCTGCCGCGGCGCGGCCGCGGTCACCTGCCGACCACCTGGTCGCCGGTCGCCTCCTTGAGCGCCTCGTCGTAGTCGCGCGCCGCCTCCTCCACCGACTTGTCGCCGGTCGTCACGCCCTCCATCGCCTCCTGGATGGCGACGGACACCTTCGGATACGCCGGGTAGGCGGGCCGGTAGTGGGTGACGGCGACGAGGCCGGTGAAGAACTCGATGCCGGGCTGGGCCTCGACGTAAGCGGGGTCGTCCGCGACGTCCTCGCGGACCGCGATGCCGGAGTTGGCGATGTACCACTGCTGGGCGTTGGCCTTGGTCTGCATCGTCTTGATGAACTCGAAGGCCAGATCGGGGTTGCCCGCCTTGTCCGGGATCGCCCAGGTCCAGCCGCCCGACATGCTCACCCTGCCCGGAGCCTGACCGTTCTGGGTGGGCATGGCGGCCAGTCCCAGCTCCGTCGACCACTCGGGCCACTCGTGCCCGCTGCCCTCCAGCCAGTCCTGCGGCAGCCAGGAGCCGTCCAGGGCGATGCCGAGCTTGCCCTGCGGGAGCAGTTCGCCGCGGACCGTGGTGGCGAAGTTGGGGTCGAGCGCGTCGGAGACCTCCGGGCCGAGCTTCTCCTTGTAGACCGTCTCGACGAAGGCGAGGGAGTCCCTGAACCCCTGCCCCGCCGTGATCCACTTCTTGCTGCCCTTGTCGTACAGCGGGTCGGAGCCGCCGTCACCCGTGCCGTACAGCAGCATCTGGAAGCCCTGCATGGTGGCGGCCTCGCCGGCCGGCTTGCCCGTGTACACGTTGAGGGGCACGACGCCCGGCACCTTCTCCTTGATGGTGCGGGCGGCGTCGAGGACCTCGTCCCAGGTCTTCGGCTGCCAGTCGGCGGGCAGACCCGCCTTGGCGAACACGTCCTTGCTGAACCACAGGCCCCGGGTGTCCGTCCCGTCCGGAACGCCGTACGTCCTGCCGTCCTCGCCCTTCGCCGCCGCCTTCGCCGTGTCGATGAACCGGTCCCAGTCCTTCCACTCGGCGAGGTAGTCGTCGAGCGGCTTCAGATACCCGCTGGTGATGTCGGAGTTGATGAGGAAGGTGTCCTCGTAGACCAGGTCCGGCGCGGTCTTGGGGGAGCGGAGCATCTGCTGGAGCTTGGTGTAGTACTCCGAGTCCGGGGCCTTGATGGGGACGAGCTCGACCTTCTTGCCCGGGTTGGCCTTCTCGAACTGCTTCTTGATGCCGGCGAGGTAGGTGTCCATCACCTTGATGGAGTTGTCCGTCGACTGCTTGAAGGAGACCTTCACCGTGTCCGGGTCGCCGCCGGAGCCGCTTCCGCAGGCGGCGAGGGCGGTGGAGGCGAGTGCGGTGAGGGTGAACAGAGCGGTGAACCGGACGGTGGGACGCACGGTGGGACGCACGGGCACGACCTCCTACGGGCACGACGCTGTGGCCGGGACGGCTGCTCGGCGAACGTAAGAGGAGTGGTCTAGTCAGGTCAATGCGTGTGCGGTGGACAACCTGTGTTCATCGGCCCCGCTCGGCCTCCCGGACCCACCGGTACACCAACTCGGGCCGCCCCACCTGCCCGTACAGCGGCCTGCGCCCCGCCCGTCCCGCCTCCACCAGGTGCTCCAGGTAACGCCGGGCGGTGATCCGCGAGATGCCCACGGCCTCGGCGACCCCGGCCGCCGTGAGGCCCTCCTCCGAGCCGCGCAGCGCGCCCGTCACCCGCTCCAGAGTCGGCGCGCTCAGCCCTTTCGGCAGGGCGGCCGGGCCCGGCGCCCGCAGGGTGGCCAGCGCCCGGTCCACCTCCTCCTGGCCGCTCGCCTCCCCGGCGGCGTTCCGGAACTCGGCGTACCGCACCAGCCGGTCCCGCAGGGTGGCGAACGTGAACGGCTTCAGCACGTACTGCACGACGCCCAGCGACACGCCCTCCCGGACGACCGCCAGGTCCCGCGCCGACGTCACCGCTATCACGTCGGTGTGATGCCCCGCCGCCCGCAGCGAACGGGCCAGCTGCAGCCCGTGCACGTCCGGCAGGTGCAGGTCGAGCAGGAGCAGGTCCACCGGCGTACGGTCCAGCACGCGCCGCGCCTCCGCACCGGTGTGCGCCTTGCCGACGGCCGTGAACCCCGGCACCCGGCCGACGTACATCACGTGCGCGTCGGCGGCGACGGGGTCGTCCTCGACGACCAGGACACGGATGGGTTCCGGGCCGGTCATACGGCGCCTCCCCCGTCCGGTCTGCCCGTCGGGGCGTCCGGCGCCGGCGCGCGGCCCCCGGTGCCGTCCAGCGGCAGCCGGGCCTCGAACCGGGCGCCGCCGCCCTCGGCCTCCGTCACGGTCAGGGTGCCCCCGTGCCGCCGCACCGCCTGCCGGGCCAGCGCCAGCCCGAGGCCCCGCCCGCCCTCACCGGCCGGCTTCGTCGAGAAACCCCGCTGGAAGACCAGGTCCGCATGGGCGGGATCGACCCCGGCGCCGGTGTCCGACACGCACAGCACCAGCTCGGAGCCGCCGCCCCGCGCCGCGCCCGTGTACGCCGCCACCGTCACCCGCGAGGGAACACCGCCCTGGGCCGCGTCCACCGCGTTGTCGACCAGATTGCCCAGGATCGTCACCAGGTCCCGGGCGGGCAGGGACGGCGGCAGCAGCCCGTCGTCCAGTCGGCTGTCCTGCGACACCACCAGCTCCACTCCCCGCTCGTTGGCCTGCGCCGTCTTGCCCAGCAGCAGCGCGGCCAGCACGGGCTCGCCGACCGCCGCCACCACCTGGTCGGTGAGCGCCTGCGCCAGTTCCAGTTCGGCCGTCGCGAAGTCCACGGCCTCCTCCTCGCGCCCCAGCTCGATCAGCGAGACGACCGTGTGCAGCCGGTTGGCCGCCTCGTGCGCCTGCGAGCGCAGCGCCTGGGTGAAGCCGCGCTCCGAGTCCAGCTCGCCCGTCAGCGACTGCAGCTCGGTCACGTCGCGCAGCGTCACCACCGTGCCCCGGTGCTCGCCGCCGGAGACCGGCGAGGTGTTCACCACCAGCACCCGCTCCGCCGCCAGGTGCACCTCGTCCACCCGCGGCTCCGAGGACAGCAGCGCCCCCGTCAGCTGCGCCGGCAGCCCCAGGTCGGCGACCGAGGTGCCCACCACGTCACCGGTCACACCGAGCAGCTCCCGTCCGCCGTCGTTGATCAGCGCGACCCGGTACCGACCGTCCAGCATCAGCAGGCCCTCCCGTACCGCGTGCAGCGCCGCCTGATGGTAGTCGTGCATCCGGCTCAGCTCGTCCGCGTTCATGCCGTGCGTGTGGCGGCGCAGCCGCGCGTTGATCACGTACGTGCCGACCGCGCCGAGCAGCAGCGCACCGGCCGCCACCCCGACCAGGGCCGCCAGCTGCTCCCGCGCCCGCTTGCTGATCTCCTCGACCTTGATGCCCGCGCTGACCAGGCCCACGACCCGGTCGCCGTCCAGTACGGGCGTGACCGCGCGTACCGACGGCCCGAGCGTGCCCGTATAGGTCTCGGTGAAGGTCCCGCCGCGCTGCGCGCGCTCGATGTGACCGCGGAAGAGATGGCCGATTTGCTCCGGGTCGGGGTGGGTCCAGCGGATGCCCTCCGGATCCATGATCGTCACGAAGTCCACGTCGGTGTCCCGCATGACCCGCACCGCGTACGGCTGGAGCCGCGCCGTCGGGTCGGGGGTGCGGATCGCCTCCAGCACGGAGGGCGAGTCGGCGATCGCGAGCGCCACCGACCTGGCCTGCCGTCCGGCCGCCTCCTCCGCCTGCCGCCGGTCACTGACGTAGGTGAACAGCGCGTAACCGGCGACCACGACCGCGATCAGCACGGCCTGCATGGCGAAGAGCTGACCGGCCAGGCTGCGGGGTCCGGGGACACGGAGGAGCATGCCGCCAGTCTCTCGCGTGGCTGGATTGTGAACTAAATGAACGCAAGGGTGACCGCGCTCACAACACGGGAGATAGTCACCAGATCCCCGATGCAAACCCCCGGACGTGAGCCGCACGCCGGTGATGCCGACGACGTCGTCAAGGAGGGCCGCCGTGACCAGCGAAGCCGCTACGGCACCTGCCGCACCCAAAGCCAAGCGCGACCGCACGCACTTTCTCTACATCGCGGTGATCATCGCGGTCGCCCTCGGTATCGCCGTCGGTCTGATCGCGCCCGACTTCGCGACCGAGCTGAAGCCACTGGGCACCGGCTTCGTGAACCTGATCAAGATGATGATCTCGCCGATCATCTTCTGCACGATCGTGCTGGGCATCGGTTCGGTGCGCAAGGCCGCCAAGGTCGGCGCGGTCGGCGGTATCGCCATGGTCTACTTCCTGGTGATGTCGCTGGTGGCCCTCGCCATCGGCCTGGTCGTCGGCAACATCCTGGACCCGGGCACGGGCCTCGCGGTCACCGACGCCATCAAGGAGACCGGTCAGGCGCAGGTCGACGCGGAGGCCAAGGGCACCACGGAGTTCCTGCTCGGCATCATCCCGACCACGATCGTCTCCGCGTTCACGGCCGGCGAGGTCCTGCAGACCCTGCTGATCGCCCTGCTCTGCGGCTTCGCCCTGCAGGCCATGGGCTCCGCCGGGCAGCCCGTCCTGCGCGGCATCGAGCACATCCAGCGGCTGGTCTTCCGCGTCCTGGCCATGATCATGTGGGCCGCCCCGATCGGTGCCTTCGGCGCCATCGCCGCGGTCACCGGCTCGGCCGGCGTCGACGCGCTCAAGAGCCTGGCCGTACTGATGCTCGGCTTCTACGTCACCTGCTTCCTCTTCGTCGTCCTGGTGCTGGGCGCGATGCTGCGCTTCATCGCCGGTGTGAACGTCCTCTCGCTCTTCAAGTACCTGGGCCGCGAGTTCCTGCTGATCCTGTCCACCTCCTCGTCGGAGTCGGCGCTGCCGCGCCTCATCGCGAAGATGGAGCACCTGGGCGTCAGCAAGCCGGTGGTCGGTATCACCGTCCCGACCGGCTACTCGTTCAACCTCGACGGCACCATGATCTACATGACCATGGCCTCGCTGTTCATCGCCGACGCCATGGGTACGCCGATGGCGATCGGCGAGCAGATCACGCTGCTGCTCTTCCTGCTGGTGGCCTCGAAGGGCGCGGCCGGCGTCTCCGGTGCCGGTCTCGCCACGCTGGCCGGCGGCCTCTCCTCGCACAAGCCGGCCCTGGTGGACGGCATCGGCCTCATCGTCGGCATCGACCGCTTCATGAGCGAGGCCCGCGCCCTGACCAACTTCGCGGGCAACGCCGTCGCCACCGTGCTGATCGGTACCTGGACCAAGGAGATCGACAAGGCGCGGGTGGACGAGGTGCTCGCCGGGCGGGCCCCGTTCGACGAGAAGACGCTCCTGGACGACCACGTCGGCGCCGACGACGGGGACGACCGGGACGACACCCGGGCGGTGCCCGACCAGGGCGGCGAGAAGGAGCTGGCCAAGGCCTGAGGCCTGAGGTCTGCCCTTGAGGCGAGGCCCTGAGGCGAGGCCCTGAGCCAGGGCCTGAGGCCAGGGCGACGCCCACACACTCCGGGCGGCTGAGGTGCTCCCCCCGTTGCTCAGCCGCCCGGTCTCCCTCTTCCTCCCGTTCTCCCCTTCCCCTCCCTCTCTCCGGTCCTCCGGCCCCGCGCTTTCCGGCGCGGGGCCTTCTTGCCTTGACGTCCGCGTCAAGGCTTACGTTCGTCCGTATGCGAATCGGCGAGCTGGCCGCACGCGCCGGGACCACGACGCGGACGCTGCGGTACTACGAGTCGCGCGGGCTGCTGTCCGCGCGGCGCACCGGCAACGGTTACCGGACGTACGACGAGGACGACCTGAAGCTGCTGCGGCAGATCAGGACGCTGCAGGACTTCGGGTTCGACCTGGAGGAGACCCGTCCGTTCGTGGAGTGCCTGCGCGCCGGGCACCCCGAGGGCGACGCGTGCCCGGCGTCCCTCGTCGTCTACCGGAGCAAGCTGGCGGAGCTGGACACGCTGATCGAGGAGCTCACGTCGGTGCGGGCGCAGGTCGCCGCGCAGCTGGCGCGGGCCGAGGCGGCGGTTCCGGGGGGTCCGGAACCCAAGTGCGAACTGGGAGGGCACGTATGACGGGCGCAGGGGTGGCCGAGGTGACGGACGCGGATTTCGCGGCGGAGGTGATCGAGGCGGAACTGCCGGTGCTGGTCGAGTTCACCGCGGACTGGTGCCCGCCGTGCCGGCAGATGGCCCCGGTGCTCAGCGCCCTGGCAGAGGAGGAGGGCGACCGGCTCCGGGTGGTGCAGTTGAACGTCGACCGGAACCCGGCGACCACGAACGCGTACAAGGTGCTGTCGATGCCGACGTTCATGGTGTTCCGCGGCGGTGAGCCGGTGAAGTCGATGGTGGGCGCCCGGCCCAAGCGGCGGCTGCTGGAGGAGCTGTCCGACGTGCTGTAGGCAGGGGCTCACCAGCGGTGGCCCGCAACAAGAAATCCCCCGAGCAATTGCGCTCGGGGGATTTCTTTGCGTATATTCGTTGATTCGTGACTTCAACAAGGCGAAGGCGCGAAGAAGTTCATGAGCACAGTATATCCGGGCGGGAGTGGAATTGTCAAACACCGAATTTCCGGACGATGAATTGCGGCACGAGCAGGAATTCATCGACGGACTCTACGCACGCGTGGACGCGTTGCGCGGCGACACCGAGGGCTCGGTCACGGACGCGCTCGCGCAGGGCAACACCCCCATGCAGGCCCGGCTGGAGCGGGACATCCTGGTCGCCGAGCGCTCCGGGCTGCTCGCCGCGCTCAACGCGGTGGACGGCTCCCTCTGCTTCGGCCGCATCGACCTCACCTCCGGGGCAGGGCACCACATCGGCCGTATCGGGCTCCGTGCCGACGACGCCGAACGCACCCCGGTCCTGATCGACTGGCGGGCCGACGTCGCCCGCCCCTTCTACCTGGCCACCGGCCACACCCCGATGGGCCTGCGCCGCCGCCGGCACATCGCGAGCGAGGGCCGCACGGTCACCGCCCTGCACGACGAGATCCTCGACCTCGGCGACGAGACGCGGACCGGCCACGAGGACCCGTCGGGCGACGCCGTGCTGCTCGCCGCGCTGAACTCCGCGCGCACCGGCCGCATGGGCGACATCGTGCAGACCATCCAGGCCGACCAGGACCGCATCATCCGCGCCCCGCACCGCGGCGTCCTGGTCGTCGAGGGCGGCCCCGGCACCGGCAAGACCGCCGTGGCCCTGCACCGCGCCGCCTACCTCCTCTACGAGCACCGCGAGCTGCTCGCCAAGCGCGCCGTCCTCATCGTCGGCCCCAACCCGGCCTTCCTCGGCTACATCGGCGAGGTGCTGCCCTCCCTGGGCGAGACCGGCGTACTCCTCGCCACGGTCGGCGAGCTGTTCCCCGGCGTGAAGGCCACGGCGGCGGACACGCCGGAGGCGGCGGCGGTGAAGGGCCGCGCCGGCATGGCCGACGTACTCGCCGAGGTGGTCCGCGACCGGCAGGCGCTGCCCGACCCGGTCATCGCGATCGAGCACGACCGTGAGGTCCTGATGCTGGACGACGGCCTGGTCGGCGTCGCCCGCGAGCGCACCCGCGCCGCGAAGCTGCCGCACAACGTCGCCCGCGAGCACTTCGAGGGCCACATCCTCAACGCCCTCACCGACATGGTCGCCGAACGCATCGGCACCGACCCCTACGACGGCTCCAACCTCCTCGACCCCAGCGACATCACCCAGATCCGCGACGAACTCGCCGAGAACCCGGAGGTCTGGTCGGCCGTCGACCAGCTCTGGCCCCGGCTCACCCCGCAGCGCCTCGTCGCCGACTTCCTCGCCGCCCCCGAGGGCTACCTCCCCGCCGAGGACGCCGCCGCCGTCCGCCGCCCGGTCACCCGGCACTGGACCGTCGCCGACGTCCCCCTGCTGGACGAGGCGGCCGAACTGCTCGGCGAGGACGACCGGATCGCCCGCACCCGCGCCGAACGCGAACGGCAGCAGCAGATCGCCTACGCGCAGGGCGTCCTGGACGTGTCGTACGCGTCCCGGACCTACGAGTTCGAGGACAAGGACGAGGAGGAGGCGGAGGTGCTGTCGGCGCACGACATCATCGACGCCGAACGGTTCGCCGAGCGCCAGGAGGAGGACGACCACCGCAGCGCCGCCGAACGCGCCGCGGCCGACCGCACCTGGGCCTTCGGGCACATCATCGTCGACGAGGCACAGGAGCTGTCCCCGATGGCGTGGCGGCTGCTGATGCGCCGCTGCCCGACCCGCTCGATGACCCTGGTCGGCGATCCGGCCCAGACCGCGGAGGCGGCCGGCGTCGGCTCCTGGTCGAAGATCCTCGCCCCCTACGTCGAGGACCGCTGGGAACACACCCGCCTGGGCGTCAATTACCGCACCCCGGCCGAGATCATGGACGTGGCGGCGGCGGTGGTCCGGGCCGAGGACCCGTCCTTCGCACCGCCGAGTTCGGTCCGGTCCACGGGCGTACGCCCCTGGATCCGCGCCACCGACGACCTCCCCTCGGCCGTCGCCGAGGCCGCCCGGGAGCTGACCCCCGAGGAGGGCCGCCTCGCGGTCATCGCCCCGCGCGATCTGCACCCGGCCCTCGCGGCCCGGCTGGACGGGGTGACGGCGGACGCCGAGCCGGACCTCACCCGTGGCGTCGTCCTCCTCGACCCGCGCCAGTCCAAGGGCCTGGAGTTCGACTCCGTCCTGGTCGTCGAGCCCGGCCGCTACGGCACGAGCGACCTGTACGTGGCCCTCACCCGGGCCACCCAGCGGCTCGGCGTCCTGCACACCGGGCCGCTGCCGAAGGGACTCGTGGACGCGGCCTGACCGTCAGCGCCCTGACCGTCAGCGCCCTGACTGCCAGCGCTGACCGTCAGGCCGGACGCAGCCACACCGTCGCCAGGGGCGGCAGGGTCAGCCGGATGCTCGCCGGCCGGCCGTGCCATCCCTGCGGCTCCGGCTTGACCGGGTCCGGGTTGCCCACCTCGCCGCCGCCGTACCGCGCGGCGTCGGTGTTGAGCACCTCGTGCCAGGCGGGGACGTCGTCGGGGACGCCGAGGCGGTAGTCGGTGCGGACGACCGGGGAGAAGTTGGCCACCGCGAGCAGCGGGGTGCCGTCGGCGTCCAGGCGCAGGAACGCGAGGACGTTGTCCTCGGCGGCGTCCCCGGCCACCCACGCGAAACCGGAGGGGTGGGTGTCGCGCTGCCACAGCGCGGGCGTGGCCCGGTAGACGGTGTTCAGGTCGCGGACCAGGTCCAGCACCCCCCGGTGGTCCGCCGCCGCCCCGTACTGCGGGTCGAGCAGCCACCAGTCGGGACCGTGCGCCTCGGACCACTCCGCGCCCTGCGCGAACTCCTGCCCCATGAAGAGCAGCTGCTTGCCGGGGTGCGCCCACATGAAGCCGAGGTACGCCCGGACGTTCGCGCGCTGCTGCCACCAGTCGCCGGGCATCTTCGACACCAGCGACTTCTTGCCGTGCACCACCTCGTCGTGGGATATCGGCAGCACGTAGTTCTCGCTGTACGCGTACACCATCGAGAAGGTCATCTCCCCGTGGTGGTACTTGCGGTGCACCGGCTCGTGGCTCATGTACTGCAGCGAGTCGTGCATCCAGCCCATGTTCCACTTCAGCCCGAACCCGAGCCCGCCGAAGCCGCTCGGCCCCTTGTGGTGCGTGGCCCGCGTGACGCCGTCCCAGGCCGTCGACTCCTCCGCGACGGTCACGACGCCCGGCACCCGCCGGTACACCGTCGCGTTCATCTCCTGCAGGAACGCCACCGCGTCCAGGTTCTCCCGGCCGCCGTGCTCGTTCGGCGCCCACTGGCCCGGCTCGCGCGAGTAGTCCAGGTAGAGCATCGAGGCGACCGCGTCGACGCGCAGCCCGTCGATGTGGAACTCCTCGCACCAGTACACGGCGTTGGCGACGAGGAAGTTGCGCACCTCCCGGCGCCCGAAGTCGAATTCCAGCGTGCCCCAGTCCGGGTGCGCGGCCCGCAGCGGGTCGGAGTGCTCGTACAGCGGACGCCCGTCGAACTCGGCGAGCGCCCAGTCGTCGCGCGGGAAGTGGGCCGGCACCCAGTCCATCAGGACGCCGATGCCGGCCTGGTGGAGCCGGTCGACCAGGTACTTGAAGTCGTCCGGGTCGCCGAGGCGGGCCGTGGGCGCGTAGAAGCCGGTGACCTGGTAGCCCCAGGAGCCGCCGAAGGGGTGCTCGGCGACCGGCATCAGCTCGACGTGCGTGAAGCCCAGGTCCGCGACGTACGCCGGGAGCTGCTCGGCCAGTTCCCGGTACGTCAGCCCCGGTCGCCAGGACGGCAGGTGGACCTCGTACACCGACATCGGCGCCTCGTGCGCGGGGGCGTCCGCGCGGCGGGCCAGCCACTCCCCGTCCCCCCACGTGTAGTCCGAGGCGTGTACGACGGAGGAGGTGGCGGGCGGGACCTCCGCGCGGCGGGCCATCGGGTCCGCGCGGAACGTACGGGAGCCGTCCGGCCGGGTGATCTCGAACTTGTACAGCTCACCCACGCCGATCCCGGGCAGGAACAGCTCCCACACGCCGGTGCCGCCCAGCGACCGCATGGGGTGCCCGGTGCCGTCCCAGAAGTTGAAGCCGCCGGCCACCCGCACCCCCCGCGCGTTCGGCGCCCACACCGTGAAGCGGGTGCCCGCGACGCCCTCGTGGACCGTCGGGTGCGCGCCGAGCGCCTGCCACAGCTGCTCGTGCCGGCCCTCGCCGATCAGGTGCAGGTCCAGGTCGCCCAGCGTGGGCAGGAAGCGGTACGGGTCCTCGACCTCCTGGACCGTCCCCTCGTACGTCACGAGGAGCCGGTGGACGGGGGCCTCCCGGAGCGGCAGCAGCCCGGAGAAGAACCCGTCCCCGTCGTCGTGCAGCTCGACCCGCGCCTCCCCGGTCAGGACGGTCACCGCCAGGGCGTACGGCCGCAACGCCCGGAAGGCGACTCCGCCGGGCACCCGGTGGGCGCCGAGCACGGAGTGGGGATCGTGGTGCGTACCGGCGAGCAGCCGCTCCCGGTCGCCGGCGTCCAGGGACGGGGAGGCGGCGCTCCCGGCCGGTACCGCCGCCTTCACCGCCGTCCTCGCGGCCTTCCCGGCGGCCTTCTTGGCGGCCGGTTTCCTGGGAGGCGTGTTCTTCGCGGCCGTCTCCTTCGCCGTCGTCTCCTTCGCCGTCGTCTTCTTCTCGGCGGCCTTCTTCGCGGTCGTCTTCCTGGCGGCGGCCTGCTTCCCGACCGCCTTCTTGGCCACCGCCTTCCGAGGCGGCACCGCCTTCTTCGCGGCGCTCCTCTCCTCGGCCGTCTTCTTCGGGTCGGGACCGCTGGTCGAGGGGCGGGGGGTCACGGGTGGGGCCTCCTGGGCGACGTGGGATCAGGAAGGGCGGGCGGGAGGCGGCGTCAGGCCGGTCCGGGCGAGGACAGGCGGTGCACCGCGGACAGGGGTACCGGAAGCCAGTCGGGACGGTGCCGGGCCTCGTACAGGACCTCGTAGACCGCCTTGTCCGTCTCGTGGGCGCGCAGCATCACCGGGTCGGTGCGCGGGTCGGTGCCGGCGACCTCCGCGTATCCGGTGCAGTACGCGGCGCGGCAGGAGTCGGCCCAGCCCGGCACCGGGGCGTCGGCCGAGTGTGCGGCGTAGTCGAAGGAGCGCAGCATGCCGGCGACGTCCCGTACCGGCGGCTGCGGCATCCGCCGCTCGGCCAGTGGTTTCGCCGGTTCCCCCTCGAAGTCGATCAGCGACCACTCGCCGGAGGGTGAGCGCAGGCACTGGCCGAGGTGCAGGTCGCCGTGGACGCGCTGCGCGGTCCAGGTCCGGCCCTCGGCCGCCAGGTCTCCCAGCGCGGTGAACGCCGTACGCAGCGCCGGCGTGTACGGCCGGAGCAGGGGCACCGCGTGGGCGGCCTCCTCCAGTCGTCCGATCATGCCGTCGGCGAGCTGCCGCAGCTGTCCGTGGCCGAGGGTGACGGTCGGCAGCGCGCGGGCCAGCGCGGTGTGCACCTCGGCGGTGGCCCGCCCGAGGGCGCGGGCCTCGGCGGCGAAGTCCTCCCCCTTCGCCAGCTCGCGCAGGGCCAGCTCCCAGCCGTCGGTGGCGCCCTGCACATAGGGCTGGAGCACGCCCAGCACCCAGGGCCGGCCGGCCAGGTCCGCCACCATCCATCCGGTCGGCGCCGGCACCCGCGGGCAGCCCTCGCGGGCCAGCGCCAGCGGCAGCTCCAGGTCGGGGTTGACGCCGGGCACGATCCGGCGCAGCACCTTGAGGATGAACGTATCTCCATAGACGACCGACGAGTTCGACTGCTCCGCGGTCATCAGCCGGGGCACCAGTCCGGCGCGTATCTCCGGGCTCCGTTCCCGCTCGAAACGGAGCCCGCCGACGCGGGCCCCGGTGCGCAGCGCCTCCAGGAGCACCTCGGTGGGCCGGGTGTCGTACAGGGCGTCGTAGGCGGTGCGGCCGGCCAGCGGGCCCTCGGTCACGTGTCCGATGAGCGCGGGCGCCAGCCGGGGCGGCAGCGCCTCGCGCGTGCCTATGAGGAGCTGGTAGCAGTCGCCGGGGTCCTCGGGTCCGCCCGGAGCCGGTGCGAGCTGCTGGCGGGCGCGCACCAGCACGTGGTGGAGGCCGAGGCGGGCGTCGGCCGGGAGCAGCTCGGTGGCGGCGACCAGCGAGAACCCGGTGACCGGGCGGCCCTTGCCCGCGAACCAGCGCTGCCGCGGCAGCCAGTCCCGCAGCAGTGGATCGAGTGACGCAAGGAGGCCTGGCGGGCTCGTGACGGTGCGTGTGACGGCTTCCGACATGGCGTCGCGTCCTTTCCCCGGGTCGTCGGGGTGCTACTGATGCGTGCCCCGGGCGGGGCGGCAGAAACCGCCCCGCGCCGGGGATCGGGCCGGTGCGGCCTAAACGGCGTCCTTGCGGAGCCGGAACCAGAAGAAGCCGTGCCCCCCGAGGGTCAGCAGGTACGGCAGTTCGCCGACCGCCGGGAAGCGGACCCCGCCGAACAGCTCGACCGGGTGGCGTCCCTGGAAGGCGCTCAGATCGAGTTCGGTGGGCTGGGCGAACCGGGAGAAGTTGTGGACGCACAGCACCAGGTCGTCCCCGTCCTCCCCGTTCGGCGGGGCCTCCCGAAGGAAGGCCAGTACCGCGGGGTTGGAGGACGGCAGTTCGGTGTAGGTGCCGAGGCCGAAGGCGGGGTTCTGCTTGCGGATCTCGATCAT